>CALFIY010000076.1 GCA_937877595.1 uncultured Prevotella sp. | reverse complement strand
AATAACTTTGGGCGAAAGCGACTTCCTCTTTCTTCGGGTCACCATTTTGTGCAATCAAATAGCATGCATATCTGGTCAGCATGAAGTCTTGCACTTCACGCTGAGCACCCTTTGCTAAAGCTATCATTTTCGTGACCTCACGAAAATGATCATCAACGTTGACTCCCAGCGTTTTGCATGCTTCCATAGCTCGTCCGATGGCAACCACGAAATTCTCCCAACGGGCATAGCCTAAAACTTGCTGAAGTTCTCTGGCATACCACACTTCGACGGCATTGCCTTCGTCATCTTTTATCTCTTTTGCTATTAAGTCGAATGCCGACTTGTACTGCTGTATCTTTTGAATATCCATATACTTATTTTTATGCTTTGTCTACAATAACGTGTCTGTGTTCTATCATTCTTGCCAATTCGACGTATTTCCTACCTGTTTGTCTTGCTGACCTTTATTCCCTAAAAATACAAAATCATCGGGGAAAGATTGTAGCCTGGCACTTTCACGAACATGTCATTGGCTCTCTTTCATATTCTGAAACATCATCGCCCAAAGTATGCTCCAAACTAGGCAAATCACCAATTGCCTGCTCACAGGTAATATATTCTTCAGGTCTCAAATATGGTTCTGGGAATTCAAACTTATTATCAGTGTTTAATATTCCAACGAAAACAAGACGTTTCCGTATTTGCGGAACACCATAATCTGCAGAACAAAGAATTCTATTATTGACATTATACCCCATCTTGGTGAAACGCTTAACAATTTCATCACACACTTCGCCTTTATATAAAGTGGCCATACCTGGCACATTCTCAATAAGGAATGCCTTGGGTTTATATCTCCTCACAGTCTCAATCATTGCCAAATATAGTTTGTTTCGTTCATCATCAAATTGTCTTGGTCCTGTAAGACTAAAACCTCAACAAGGAGGCCCACCAATGTAGAGCAGGCTCATTAAAGTCAACTCCTAGCAAGATATCATACCCTGCCATTTCGAAACCTTTCGATAGACCTCCGCATCCACAGAACAAATCTAATACTGTATATTTTATCTTAGTCATATTATCTTTCTTTTTGACTTACCCACTATCTATTCCGAGTTACCCACTAAGTATATTATAGTTATCCATTAACTCAAAAAGAGGGGTGGTTCGTTGCTAACTTCTCTGGCATCTGCTGAATCACTTCCCCCATCAGCAACTTGCCATTGGCATGCTTGTTGCGCTTAATACCATCACTACCCCAGGTTCCCCACTGCTTGAAGAAGAAGGCAGTTCCCTGCTGTTCTACTTGTTGCTTGATGTTCACCACCCAATCCAACTGCATGGGACGAGCCTTGGGACCACTCTCTCCACCAACAATAACCCAGTCTATTTCTTTTAGATTCAAGTCTTCCAAATCCTCTATCAGTGGTTCACAAGACAGGAACTTGATGCTGGCATTCAATTTTCGGAGATGGTCTATGCGGTTTCTGGTAGCCTTACACTCCACCGTAACGCCAAGCCAAACATTCTGGGGAATGATACGTGTGCTAAAATATTCGGCCATCCGCTCAGCCCGTTTAGTCAGAATCTGATAGCGGTGCTGAGGAGTCTGTCGAATCGTATTCATTATTTTATCAACGAACTCGAAAGGCACATCCTCGTGGAAAATGTCACTCATGGAACACACGAAGATGTTATGAGGCTTCTTCCATTGCAGCGGTTCGTTGAGGCCATCCTCATGAAGCGTCAGTTGGAAACCATTCTTGTATTTATCCAGACGCATAGCCTTTAGTCGTCGAGCCATTACTTCTGCATAGCAATGGGCACACCCGGCAGACTTTTTGGTACAGCCCGTTATCGGGTTCCATGTTTTGTCCGTCCATTCTATCTTTGTAGTTCTCATGATTCAATTTGCATTTTAACAACAGGCTCACTGTTATATTGTTTGTATGACAAGTAAAAGGCGTTTTTCCGCGCGTTCTTTCCTGAAACTAAGTCAACCACCTTGAACTTGGAATTCGTGTTTTGTAATTCTTTCAATACTTCATTTGCATGTTTTGGCAAAAACTCATTCCGTACAACAAATTCATAAATATCTTTGTTCGTTCGAGGCTGTTTGAGTGCTGTCTCTAAGATTCGCTTAAGTTTGCGAGCATTTTCTGTTTTAGCTTCAAGAGCAAATTCCTCCGCGAACAGATTGCCTGTAGCTTCTGGTAATTTGAAACCTCCCCCATGTTCTTCGTCAAGTTTCCATTTCATTTCGAGAATCTTTTCAAAACCAAAAATGCTTGAACTAATGAAGAAGAGTGCAAAATAGTTTGCTTTATCCCTCTCAATGTAATAAGATGTGGCAAAATATTGATTTCCAAATTTAAGCGCATCGGCTATATACTGAATGTAGTCCTTCGCCTTAACAGTATTCTGACGGATAGGGTGATGCTCATCAGGAAAGAAACTATACACAAAGTTCCGAAGAGGCTCGTACTGTGTGATGGAATACTCATCTTGCATGGCTACATTTGTAAATCTTTGCATGTGAGAAACGGGAAGAAAGAGTATCACTTCGGTACGCCCATTCTTCATAAGGTTAATCAATAATTCTTTCTTGATATCCTTATATCCATAGGGATCAATGAAAACCAGATTGCGCGTGTCTTTTGGTGTGGAACTAATTTCTGGGAGAATCTTTTCAAACAGCTGGCTAACATCAAGATTGAAAGGACGTACTATGCAATATGGATGCTTGTGCGAATCGATGTATTCACATACCTTACTTATTCTTTCAGATGAAATGTCATTGACGGTTAGGGTTATTTCTGTATTGTTTGCTATCTGGTGGGCATCATAGATACCTTTGATTGTGTCGTATGCCACAAAAGGACTTCCTTTTCCTCCGTCTTCATAAATTCCCATACCACAAAACACGTCATATATTCTGATATGCCTTATGTATTGCGATTGGCATAGTATAGCCACATATCTCTCAAGGTACGTCTTGTAGAAATCCACTTTAGCCCTGGAGTGTATCTGCATTGTATTTTTTACATCAGCCTTCATCGTCAATTCTATTTGATTGTGAATTATATTGAGTACAAAATTAGTGATTTTTATCCAAATAGGATACATTATGCCAAGATATTTAGCAATTAATCACATTTTATATTATTTTCCCCACTTTTCTGCATCCTTTTTTCTGATATTCGTTTGTCAATTCTGTCACCTTATGCATTATCTGCACCAACTTGCAAAATTAAACAATCTCAGAGCATCCCCTGCCATGCAAAATATGTCAGAACATGTATATTATCCCGAGCCACAAAGAATCTTGTACAGATTATCCTATTCTACACATATTACCCAAACAATCGCAGGTAACACTTTGGTAACGGAACAGCCTCAACATTCGTCCATGTTCGCAAGTTCAAGAATAAAGCAAATTAGCGCAAATGGGCTAATTTATAACGACTTACACGGAAATCAACGTAATAACTTCCACATTCCAAACTTCCTTGATTTCCTACGGAATAGTAACGTTAAGTAAACGCCTTTCTGAGGTCTGCCCTACAAATGGCTTGGTGACCTCTGTTCCCCAATGTCTTGGCTTGTCGTGTCAACAGAGTTGACAGACTAAGTCATGAGCAAAGATAGTCTATTGGATGAGGAACACAAATGAAAACCCAAAAAAAGTTTAACATTTTCCTTGCTTCTTCATATCTTTGCAGCGAAAATGTTTTTTAAAAAAATGGTAGTAGGTATTCGTCCATAAATAATTTGTTTCGACGATGGAGACGATAAATGACTTTTTCCAGTTGTTAAGTTCTGTGTTGTGGGGATGGCCCATGATAGTGTTGCTGTTGGGTACGCATTTGTATCTGACGGTGCGGCTGCGTGTACCTCAGCGCAAGTTGTTGACGGGCATACGCCTGTCGGTGAAGAAAGACATTCAGGCGACGGGCGACGTGAGCCAGTTTGGCGCGTTGGCCACAGCGCTTGCGGCGACGATCGGCACAGGAAATATAGTGGGCGTGGCAACGGCGGTGGCTTTGGGCGGTCCGGGGGCTGTGCTATGGTGCTGGTTGACGGGAATTTTCGGAATGTCGACGAAATATGCCGAGAGTCTGTTAGCCGTGAAATACCGCGTGCGGGGTGCCGACGGTCATCTGTATGGCGGTCCTATGTATGCCTTGGAATGTGGCTTGCACATGAAGTGGCTTGCCGTGCTGTTTGCCGTATTCACGGCGTTGGCATCGTTTGGCATCGGCTGTACCGTCCAGGCCAACAGTATAGCCATGTTAGCCCATGAGACGTTCGGGCTGCCAACATGGATTGTGGGTGCCTTCGTTTGTGTGCTGACGGCGACGGTTATCTTAGGAGGCGTGCGCAGCATTTCCCGTGTATGTACCGTATTGGTTCCTTTCATGGCCGTGTTGTATGTTGTCGGCTGTATTGTCATCCTGTGTATGAATAGCGGCTATGTATGGCCGGCATTGAAACTGATAGTACATTCTGCCTTCAATCCGTCGGCAGCAGGTGGCGGCTTTGTCGGTGCCACTGTGATGATGGCGGCACGCTATGGTATAGCCCGTGGCCTTTTTTCCAATGAGAGCGGCATGGGCTCGGCTCCTATCGTGGCAGCGGCGGCGCAGACACGCAATCCCGTACGACAGGCGCTGGTGTCGAGCACGGGCACATTCTGGGACACCGTTGTCATCTGTGCACTGACGGGACTGGTCTTGGTCAGTAGCATACTGGCCTATCCTGATATCAGTTATGCCGACGGAGCGGCGCTGACCAAGGTGGCTTTCTCCAAGATACCCTACATCGGTGCCCCCTTGCTGACATTTGGTATTCTTACCTTTGCCTTCAGCACTATTTTGGGGTGGAGTTATTACGGCGAGAGTGCTGTCAACTACATTGAAGGCCGCCGTATAAACCGTTTCTATCGCATACTCTATATCGTGGCCCTGTTCTTCGGAAGCATTATCAATCTGGACATTATCTGGAACATTGCCGACTGCATGAATGCGCTGATGGCTATTCCCAATCTGGTGGCTCTGCTGTTGCTGAGTGGAGTGGCGGCCAGTGAGACGCACAAGTATCTGTGGGCTGGCAGACTGGACGACGAGATGTAGCCATATTGGGAGAATTTCACTTACATTTCGTGCACTGTCAGTGATAATTCGTGAAATGTAAGTGGAAGTTTTGTATATTTTCCCTACTTTTGCTTCACACTATTGTGGTGTCTTATGTTTAAGAATAGCGGACAGAACAACATGACACAAGGAGTCGTCAGACAGAAAATATCAAGCGTAATTGTCAGTACAGCGTATCTGCTGTCCTGCCTCGTCGTGTCGACGGCAAAGGCAGAGTCGCGTGCTGTCGCCGATGGCGGAAGAGATACTGGTGCGCCTGTCGTGGAGCATCTGCGTGTGGAGCGGCTCCCCGATTTGAATATTGCGCGCGCCGGTCACCAGACGTTTGTCTGTGGCAACGAGATAGTGGTCATGGGCGGCCATAAGGACGGTTTTGTTATGACGCCTACTGCCGAATACTACAGCGAGGGCCGGTGGTACGTGGTGCCTATGGTCTATGTGCACGACTTCGGCACCGGTTTGCAGTTGCGCAGTGGCGACATCCTGATGGCTGGCGGCAGTCTGCAGGACCTTGGCATAGGCCAGACGCACACCGTAGAGCGGTGGAATCCCTCAAGCCATAAGTTTACAGGCTTCGGCTGTCTGGATACCAAGCGCATGTATGCCTCCGCAGTTGAGTTGCCCAATGGTGAGGTTGTCATTTCGGGCAACTGGTTTCATGCCGACAACACCGAACTTTTTGACGGCAAGAAGACCTTCGCCATGGCCAACAGCACCTCCTTCCGCCGTGCCGTACCCTACATTCTCCCCATCAGCAGCAACGATGCCGTCATTTTCGGCTCATACGACAACGGTTATATCAGAAGAGACTCTGCCTATATCGTAGACAGAGTCCATGCCCCGTCTTTTGACGTTCCCCTTTTCCGTGAGTGGCAGCCCTTCACTCCGCTTATTCCCTCATCCTACAGCGATTGCATGATAGGCAATGTGTCTACTA
Organism: uncultured Prevotella sp.; assembly: GCA_937877595.1. GTDB lineage: Bacteria > Bacteroidota > Bacteroidia > Bacteroidales > Bacteroidaceae > Prevotella. The sequence goes on along the minus strand of CALFIY010000076.1, from coordinate 29,722 downwards.
ACGACTATCGCTATCTCATACTGGTTATCAACAACAAGTTTGACTTCCGCATAGCCGAGGTGTGCGACACCACCGTCCGCATCGTGGCCGACAGTGCACCGCTGCCGCGAGTCACGTCGTCGGGCGACAGCATCAACTATTTTGCATCGTTGCTCGTAGACCGTCGCGTGCAGCGTGGCTACGCCGTAGGCTATAGCAGGAATCATAAGTTCTATGTCTACAGTTTCCGCTATACTAACGGCGACCCTGTTAGGATTTCCGATGCCCGACTTTGCTACACAGATGTGTTGCCCGACTTGGGAGAAAGCAGGCCCGTCATCACTCCAGAGGGCGACATCGTGCTTGTCGGTGGAGTTATCGATGACCATTTCTATCCGCAGGGCGGAGCCTATCGCCTGCTCATCGGCACTGGCGGCGACGCAATGGGGCAGGGTGGTGGAGCAGTGTGGATGTGGTGGCTCGCCGGCGTAATCCTTGCCGTGCTGACAGTGCTGGCTGTCGCTGTCATACTCCGCAGGCGCGGAGCATGCGGTGCAGTGGCCTGCTGTGGCAAGACAGGTGCAGATGCTGGCGAAACGTCTGCTGAGACGGAAGAGTTGAAGCAGCGCGTCATAGACCTCATGGAGCAGCAGAAACTATATCTCAACAGTGAACTGAAAGTTGGCGACGTGGCCGAAGCGCTTGGCATTGGTCGCCGCCAGGCCTCGGAGTCCGTCATGTCTTTTGGCGTGACGTCGTTCTCGCAGTTTGTCAACGGCTACCGTGTGGAGCATGCCAAGCAGATGCTGCTCGGCAATCGCGATATTAAGATAGGCGGCGTGTGGGCAGAGTCGGGCTTCAGCAATGAGACGAGTTTCTTCCGCGTCTTCAAGCAGTTTACAGGCATGACGCCTCGCGAATGGCTTCAGACTGTCGACTGAGTGCCGCTGGTAGTTGCCGTTTGCTGCAAATCCACTGACAATTCATGCCATTGTCAGTGGATTTGCATTTTTTGTAAGTGAAAGTTCTGGTTTGTTTGTCTATTTTTGCACACAACACGAATACCTATACACATTAATTAATAATAAAGACGGTTTTATGAACAAGACATTCAGACTTATGAGCCTCGCGCTTGGCATGATGGCATGCTGTGCAGGCTTCGTGGCATGTGGCGACGATGACGACCCGCTGACCATTACACCGACACCTGTCACCGACCAACTTGCAGGTACGTGGAAGTACATTCTCAATGATGACGTTCCTAACGGCGATGGTACCAGAAACATCACCTATACTGAGACGCTGACGTTTGCCGACGGCGGAGCGTTCTCCAACGAGACCAACCACGACGGCTCCTCGTGGGACCAGTCGAGAAGCCGTACCGAGGGAACGTGGAGCAAGTTGGGCAGCGACAAGATTGTGGTCAACCTCAGCAATCGCTCCAACTACAACTACGACAGTCAGACCTTTGAGGCCGACCAGAATTTCCAGCCGCGCAAGGACACGCTCGACTACTTCTTCAAGGGCAGTGCCCTTTTCTGCGAGTCGGTGGAAAACTACGGCACGTTTGCCTACACTCGCACCGGCAACCTGCCCTACAGGGGTTTTGGCGACTACAACGGACTGCCTGTGCTCGGCACATGGGTTGGCGAAGACTTCGCATGGGACGGCACGCCTATTGAGTTGCGCTACGAACTGAAGGCCGACGGCACTGTCGCCGTGACAATGGACAATCATCTTGGCTGGTCGGAAGGCATGGCAGGCTACTACCTCGTTAAGGACAACCAGATAATGTTCATCTCTTACTACTTCATCAGCAAGATGGATTCAGACACTGCTGACTGGGAAGTAGAGGGCTTCATGCTCCAGGGCGGCGAGTGGAATAACTTCCAGATACAGGACAATCTGTTCTACGTTTACAGTATTTGGAGCGGCGAGATGGGCTGCCTCGTCAAAGAGGGTACCGACCTTGGCCGCACACTTGTCGGCCACTGGAAGAGCACCGAACAAATCTGGGCCGGTGGCGATAACCCTATCGACGAGGACGAATACTGGGAGATAGAGAGTGACGGCACTGTTCGCCACTGGTGGATACGCGACAATGTTTTTGCCGAAGGCACTATGGGTACATACCAACTGAAAGAGGATAGCAACGAGACGTACATCGACTGCCACTGGACTCACTGGCTGGCCGACAGCGGCGACAACACCAATCCCAAGCAGGGCAACGAAACAGGTCGCGGCGGCCAGGACTATACGGTGAAGTACATCTACAGCAAGATAACCGACCGCTTGCTTGTCCGCTGGAGCGATTCAGACTACACGTTCGAGCAATTCAAGCGCATACAATAGTTATTTTCTGTAAGTTAAGAGGAACATGAAGGACTCGCTAATGAACCTCTATGACAAACACCTGTTCGCTGGGATTATTGCCTACAATCTACTGCCAAAGAAGCCCGAAATGAATATAGAAATCATTGATAAAAGCAGGCTTGTTGCGTAAGACTTACTTCGACTCACGTTAATTTTAAAATGATTTGAGGCTTATGAGAAATTTATTTACGCTCATTGCAGCCGTGCTGCTGACCATGTCGGCCAGTGCTGCATTGACCCCAGTGACTATAGTGCCGGGGACGAAAGGACAACTGCCAGAGTTTCCGCAACTGGAAGGCCCTGTGGCGGGACAATTCGCCGGTTTGTGCTTAGACTACGTGGTTTGCAGCGATGGACGAGGTTTCAACGCCGTCATCACCTTCCCTTACGTTTACAATGTAGAGAGTGCTGACGGTGCCTATTACACTATTCAGGTCAGAGATGAATACTCTGATGGATGGGTAGACTACATCAATCCTTTCAGGGGAGAGGGCTATCCTGACCAGATAAGCGGATCTACCTGGGCCACAGGGGTCTACATAGCCAGTGACACCGACATTCGGCTGGTGCTACATGGTGGGGCGAAGGATGGTTGGGTGAGCAATGCAGTGGGTGCCAAGGCTCCAGAGACGAGGGTCATCACCGAATCGCGTTCGGAACCGGAAATATCCACTTCCACCATATATCCGCTGGTGGGCATGCCACTCCAATATACCTGCACGATGCGGGTCGGAGAAACCGATTACACCAACGAGAACGGAAACTTCACCTACCAGTGGTATCGCCGCAATCCCAACAACTATGCCATGCACGCCATCAGCGGAGCCACGGCCAGCAACTACACACCCACGATGGAGGATGTCGGTTATCAACTCGTCATCGAGGTACACGGTGAGAACTCCACATCGTTCTATTTCCGCATACGGGGCACGGAGGTCGTACACATGCCCGTGCGTGTCAGCCTGGCGTATATGGGCGAGGACGGTTTCGTGCTGAACAGCGAATACGAACTGCCCAAGCCCGTGGGTCAGAATCTGAAATATGAAGTCATTGAGTTTATAGACGATTGGCAGTATGTGACGAAAGAGAAGACATGCGAGGACATCACCATCAAAGAGCGTCAGCCAGGTCAGTATGCCTTCTACTGGCCTGTGCTGCAGCAAGCAGACGGCTACTTACAGGCCCTGAACAACGGGTTCATTGTAGGAGGCCTGCCTGTTTCCTTGACGTACGAAGCCTACGGGAGTGACTACACGGGCGACTATACAGAAGACAATCCAAAAGTCAAAGTCTTCAACTCTTCGGTCATAACCTCATTCACGGCAAATTCTATTCAGGTGACACCCACCTTCAATGGCGAACGCCTGAACAACTCTACCGTGGACATTATTGGGCCGAACATTGACGGTGAACTGGTGGTGAAAGCATCGCGGACGCTGACGGAAGAGCGGGTGCTAAACTACCTGTATTTCAGCAGTTCCTACTCCAATGCCGATGAATTATGCGTGCTTTACAGAGATAACGGCTACTACGTCCGCCTGAATGCTACCGAAGGCACAATCGGCACCTATTATAATGGGGCCGATGGGGCACTGCTGTGGAGCGATGCCACGCTGGTGGATGCTTCCACGGAATATCCGAAGATAACCATAGAGGCTAAACCCGCTTTTGCCCCTCTCACGGGCAGCGGCATCATCGAAGGTACGGTCAGCAACGGCGCGGCCGGGGCGAGGGGCTTTAAGACTGCCGAAGCCAACGAGACGAGTTACACCATCTATCTGCGCCAAAAGGACGGCGACATAGTGGCCCAGACCACAACCGACGCCAGCGGACAGTACCGCTTCGAGAATGTGCCCTTTGGCACCTACGAAGTGCTGGTGAACATCGACGGTTGCGTGCAGGAACAGCCCGCACAGGTAACCATCACTGACAGCCAGCCCATAGTCTCTGGTGTGGACTATAGCGTAAATGGCACTGAGATTCTGACCACCGCCATCCGCACCGTTACAGCCGGCCAAACCTCTGCCCCAGCAGCCGTCTACACCCTCGACGGCCGCAGAATAGGAACATCCACGGGAAGCCAGCCAAACGGTATATACATTGTCCGCGGCAAGAAATATATTTCCAAATAAAAGAGCCAAGTGAAGGCTCTGCGCCTGGAGCAGGGTGTGGAGCAGAGCCAGAAGGTGCAGGTGCGCTGGCCTCAGCCCGCAAGGCGTGCGACGCGCTCTACATCGAGTTAACGGTAAGTTAACAGCGCGTGGAGAACGCTCAGCATGGTCTCTTCATCATCAATGGCAAGAAGGTCGTCGTGAAGTAATCTTCAACGATCTGGCATACTAAGGCAATCGGCCGCCCTCATGTGGCGGCCGATTGTTGTTTTTTTTCGGGGGCGGCGCGGCGACGTAATAACGGGATAACGTTATAAAGAGAGGGCGTAATAACGTTATAACTAAATAACGAAAATTTTACCGCCGCAGTTTTTTTGAAAATTAAAACAGCGCTGACGAAAATAAAAACAGCGCTGACGAAAATTAAAACAGCGCTGGCAAAAATTAAAACAGCGCTGGCAAAAATAAAAACAGCGCTGACGAAAATTAAAACAGCGCTGGCAAAAATAAAAACAGCAGTTATGGAAGTGGCAGCAGTTATGCGGCTTTTGGCTTCGCATAACGTGCTGCCACCGACGTTACACTTATTTCAGTTCGCGCTCGAAGAAGCGCGTGCACTGGCGGAACAGGTGGTTGCGCGTGTTGCCGCCATAGATGCTGTGGTTGCGATTGGTGTATACGAGTTGCTCGAAGTCCTTGTCGGCCTGTACGAGGGCCTCGGCATATTCTGCCTGGTTGCGCAGATGCACGTTGTCATCGGCAGAGCCGTGGCAGAGGAGAAGCGCGCCCTTCAACTGATAGGCTATAGATATCGGATTGAAGTCGTAGCCCGACGGGTTCTCCTTGGGAGTGCGCATGTATCGCTCAGCATAGACAGAGTCGTAGTAGCGCCATGATGTGACGGGGGCAATGGCCACTCCGGCGCGGAAGACACCTCTTCCCTCCGACATAGACATCAGCGTGAGGAAGCCACCGAAACTCCAGCCCCAGATGCCAATCTTCTCGCGGTCGACATAGGGCTGCTTGCCAAGCCACAGGGCTGCTTCCACCTGGTCGATGGCTTCGAGTTTTCCGAGATTGAGGTATGTAGACTTCTCGAAGTTCGCTCCGCGTCCGCCAGTGCCGCGTCCGTCAACGCAGACGCAGATGAAGCCCTGCTGGCAGAGGTACTGCTCGAGAATGGCGCCCTGTCCCATCATGCCGATGTCCCATGCGTCGCGCACCTGCTGATTGCCCGGGCCGCCGTATAGGTACATCACAACGGGATAGCGCTTCGTGGCGTCGAAGCCGGCAGGCTTCACCATCCATCCGTTGAGCAGCGTTCCCTCCGAGGTGGTGAAATAGAAGAGTTCGCGCTGTCCGAGGTTCTTGCGACTGAGTTTCTCGGCAAGTTGGTGGTTGTCGTTGACAACGGACAATGGCTTGCCGTCGGCGGTACAAAGGCTGACAACGGGTGGAGTATTGAGATTGCTCCAGGTATGGACGAAGTATTTGTAGTTGGCAGAGAAGACGGCGGTGTTCCAGCCTGCCTTGTCGGTGATACTCCTCTTCTGGCTGTTGGCACGGGCCACGTAGACTCTCTGGTCGGTGGCCTTGTTCTCCTGCGCGGCATAGAACACGTCGCCCGTAGCGTCGTCGACACCGTAGGCGCGGCTTACGTCGTAGTCGCCCTTCTCCACCTGCCGCAGCAGTTGGCCGTTGGTGTTGTAGAGATAGAGGTGCATCCATCCGTCGCGCTGACTGGGAAGCAGGATGTATTTCTCGCTGACGAGCATCTGAGTGATGCAGTCTTCCTTGACGTATTTGTCGGTCTTGTCCTCTATGAGCAGTTGGCTCACGGTAGAGAGGGGATTGATACCGTAAACGCGCAGGCAGTCCTGATGGCGGTTGAGCGTCACGGCGAGCACTCGCGATGCGTCGGCCGTTGCTATCAGGCGCGGCACGTATCCGTCCTCGTCGACGGGCACCTGCAACTGGCGCGTCTGGCGACTGCTGATGTCGAAACTCCACACTGTCTGACGGGCGTTGTCGGCTCCGGCGACAGGATACTTGTATGTGAAGGTGCCGGGATAGTCGGTCATCTCGGTGCGCTCGGGCTGCAGTCCCTTATACAGCGGAAAACCGTAGAGGGGCACCTTGCTCTCGTCGTAGCGCACCCATACAAGTTGCTTGCTGTCGGCGGTGAAAGTCATGGCGCGGTCGGTGGAGAACTCCTCCTCGCAGACCCAGTCGGGTATGCCGTTGAGCACTTCTCCGCGCTTGCCGTCCTTTGTCACCTGGCTCTCGGCATTGTCGTAGAGCAGTTTGACAAGGAAGATGTTGCCGTCGCGCACGAAAGCCACTACATTGCCGTCGGGCGAGAAGACAGGCGCCTGCTGCGGTCCGTTCTTCGACAGCGGAACCAACTTCTTGTTCTGAATGTTGTACAGGTAGTAGTCGGCAGTGAGCGAGCGGCGGTATATCTGCTGCGTGTTGGTCTGCAGCAGCAGGCGTCGGCCATCGGGGCTCACCACGTAGCCGTCGATGCGCTTCAGTTCGTCGCCCTTTGCCGTGGCGGCATCGAACAGCGTCTCCTGCTCCTGTCCTGTCTGGAAGGAGTACTTCACGATGCGCTTGCCGTCGCTGTTCAGTTGGATATAACTCTCGCCGTCGGCTGTCGGCATGATGTTGCTGAGGGTTTCGGCGCGATAGAATCCGCGAGTGATGCCCTTGAGGTCCAGTTCGCCGGCTGCCATTGCCGCCGACGGTATCAGTGCGACGAGCACTGAGAGGACGAGGCTTTTCATACTTTCCTTTTTCATCATAAGTATAGTAGATTAGAGGTGTTGCTTCCTGTGGGGAAAGGACGGTCAGTTGAAGAAATTCCACGACACTCCTATGCGCACGTTGCTGCCGTTGTAGGGGTGGTGGGGTGCGAGGAACTGCATCTTCGAGCCGCTTCCCTTGTTGACATGGCTCATCATAATGAAGAAGCGTGCATTCTTGAGATGCATGTTGGCGTAGACGTCGATAAACGGATATCCGCCTATCTCAACCTTGCTCTCGGCAGTGCGCTGTACGGCAAACTGCTGCAACTGCGGCACGTAGTCGGGGGCGTAGTACTTGGTGAAGTAGAAGGCCGAACTGCCCAGTTCGACGGCCAGTTGCTTGACGAGGCGGAACTTCAGATATAGGTTGGTGAAAATATTGACGGAAGGCACGGGGAGCACTTCCTTGTTGCTGGAGTTCTGGTAGGTGATGATGTTGTCCCAGTTGAGAATGCCAAGGCGGAAGTCCTGTTTCAACTGTGCCGTAATAAGGTTGATGTTGCCGGCATGCTGGTATACTCCTGCCGTCATGCCGGTGCGTCCGCCCTCTTCGGTCACGGTGTAGTCGGTGCCGAAGTAAGTATAGTTCTGTATCTCCTCAACGGCAACACGCAACTGCGTCTTTGTCTTGTCGTAGGAGAAAATTCCCTCGATGCGCGTGCGGGTCTCTTCGCTCAGACCCTGGTCCCACCACAGGTGTTTCGAGTGGTAGTGCTCCTGGAAGAAAGTCGGCGTGATGCGGTGGAAGGCTGCCTTGGCTGCCAGCCGCACGGTGTCGCCAAAGAGCGGAAAATTGAGGTCGGTGGAGAAATCTACGGCCAGTGCTCCTGCATTCATGCCAGTCAGACAGGTTTCTAAAGACAGGTCGTAATGAAGCGTATGGCCCTGTGTCTTGCTGATCTGGCCGCCGAGGCTCACGTTATGGCCTTTCCATGTGGCGAGGCGGTAGACGGGCATATTCTCCACGACATCGGGCATCTGGAAGTTGACATATTCGTAACTGACAAAAGCCTTAAGACCGGCCTTGGCGTACTTGTTGAAACCCTCAAGAAGCGCCAGCGCCACGGTGTTCTTCACTGCGAGATGGCGGGTCTTGTCGTAGATGGAGTCGCCGACGTATCCCAGCATGTCGTAGTCGTTGTAGTAGGTGTTGGCATAGTAGTCGTCGGGGGTGGCGTAGGCGTGATAGATGCGCTTGTAACTGTTGATGTCGACCGTGTGGATGATGCTCGTCACGGGAACGTATTCGCGCTTCATCGTGGCATCGATGGAGTCGTTGCGGGCCTGAACGGCTTTCAGGCTGTCCATCTGCTGCTTGCCGATGACGGCTATGCGTGAGGTGTCGGCAGCAAGAGGCTTCTGCTGCATGTCTGTAGGCACCAGGCCTGCTATCTTTGCGTCGTCGGGACGCCCTGACGGCATTGTCCTGTCGGGCTTGCGCTCTGTGGGACTGTCGTCGGCTTCGGGCTCGTCGCCATTCTCTGATGCCTGCTCCCTCTCGCGCTGCTGTCGCTGCTTGGCCGATGCCTCGGCAAACTGCCGTGCCTTTATCTCCTCGTCGGTCATCTTCACCTTACGGTAGAAACCGAAGTTGTAGCGATGGCTCAGCAGAAAATGGGTGGAGTTGTTGCGGTTCCAGTTGCTGGATAGGACAGTGGGAATTTCCTCGTAACTGAACTGATCGTCGAAACTTTCGGGATGGGTGATGTATTCGTCGTTGGTGATGCCGCCGTTTTCAGCCTGCTTGCGGTGATACTTCTGAAAGAGGGCGTGCATCTGATACCTGTCGCCTATATAGGAAGCATAGAGGCGCGCTCCGAGATGGGAAACACTCTGATTCTGGAAGAAACCACGCGCATAACTGTACTCAATATCAAATCCCATTCCAAACTGCTTATTGGCGTTGACGGCAAACTTGGCTCTCAGGTGGTCTTCGCCGTTTGTTTTGTTTCCGCAGTTGTCATAACTGATATTTGTTATGGGCGATAGCGTGTTGGTAAAATGGAACTGGTCAGGCTCAGTGGTGGTGTAACTGTACGGCTGGGTGAAAAAGAATTCGCTCGTCTCTGGTCTGTCGATCACGATACGGCTCAGGCGTGGCGTGAAATTGCTTCCTATGGTATTGTACTCGCCATACAGTCCGTGGTTGTAGATGGTGTTCTGAAAGAGATGAGGCATGGTGTCGGTCTGTGCAGGCGTCACCTCGCCGAAACGTCGGTCGATGGTCCAGACGCGCAGTCCGCGCGGCACTTCCTTGTGCTGTTTCACACTGTCGCGGCTGTTGGGATTGAAGCCTCTTTGACCTGTAGTGCGTTGGGTGACGTTGCCCATTTCGTCCACCTCGTTATATACCTGAGCGGGCACGGCTACTGCCATGCCCAGAAAGAGTGATATAAATGCGACGAAATGTTTCAATTTTCTTTCTCTGGTTTTAACAGACGAATGGCGGTCTCAACAAATTTGAAAACCATAGAGATAATGATGATGGCAGCACCTGTGTCGATATTACCCTTGTAGTAGACAAACATGCCGACGAGGGCACCGAAGATGAAAATGGTGTTCAGGATATTCCTTAACTGGCGTACTCTCAGCGTGTTCATTGCAGGGCAAGTTTCATTTGCTGGAACAGATAGTCCTTGCGGTCAATGGTCTTGCGGCGGAACTTGCCGGCGTAGGGCAGCAGTTTGGTACCTTTCTTGTTGAGTGCCTCCTTGTCGGTGATCCACTCTTCTGCCGTCATGCGCTGCGGCGTACGCTCCTCTTCGTAGAGATAATGCAGACGCGACATCTCTATTATCGCCTTGCCGTCGCTGCATTTGGCAGTGAGAAGATAGTAGAAACGGCTGCGGTCGAGCGAGAGGGCATTGCTGGTGAAGACGAGCCACTCCTCGTAGGCGCCTACGATTTGACGGTTGACCGAGTCGCAAAGCGTGAGTTTCGCCTGGATCATCTGGTTGCTCTCGTGGGTAAGACGCTGCATGAACCTGCCGAGCGCATCGTAGATGTCGTCGGCAGATTTGCCCTGTGCGTCGATGGTGGTGGTGAACACCACTTTGCCGTCGCTCTCGGTGACGGCGCCTTTCAGGTATTTGGCATCAGCCTCGGCCTTAGCCTTGGCCTTGGCCTGCTTGACAGCCTGATGCTCGGCCTGCTTCTCTTCCCACTCCCACTTGTTCTGCGACATGGCAAATACGGGTAGAGCCAGAAGCAGGGCTATTAAGAATTGACGTATCATGTTCTGTTGAAATTTTATGTGTGGTGCAAAAGTACGAATTATCGCCTTAAAGTCCTAAAAAAATGCTTTAATTTATTTTAATTCCAGTTGTTTCTGGAGTTCCACTATTTCGTCGCGATACTGTGCTGCCTGCAGGAAGTCCATGCTGCGTGCCGCCTCTTTCATAAGTTGCGTAGTACGTGCAATGCTCTTTTCGAGTTGCTCGCGGCTCATCGTGGCAATGATGGGGTCGGCAGCCACCATGAGCGGTGCACCGTCAATCTGTGGATATGGCTTGACAGGCTTCGCGGCGTTGCTGTCGGCGGTGGCTACAGCAGCGTTGATGGTGAGTTGTGAGCCGATGGCCTTCCTGATCTGTGTCGGTGTGATGCCGTGCTGTGCGTTGTACTGCATCTGCTTGGCGCGCCTGCGTGCCGTCTCGTCTATTGTCTGCTGCATTGAGAGCGTGACGGTGTCGGCATACATTATCACCTTTCCGTCGACGTTGCGCGCCGCGCGTCCGGCAGTCTGCGTCAGCGAGCGATGCGACCGCAGAAATCCCTCCTTGTCGGCATCGAGTATCGCCACGAGCGACACTTCGGGCAAGTCGAGACCCTCGCGCAGCAGATTGACGCCAACGAGTACGCTGAACGTTCCGTTGCGAAGTTTCTCAAGTATCTGAATGCGCTCCAGCGTAGTTACCTCGCTGTGAATATAGGCTGTGGGGATGTCGTGTGAGGCGAGGAAGTCGGCAAGTTCCTCGGCCATGCGCTTTGTAAGCGTGGTGACGAGAACACGCTCGTTGCGTTCCATGCGCTGGAGGATTTCCTCCATGAGATGGTCAATCTGGTTTTCTGTAGGATGTATTTCTATCTGCGGGTCGAGCAGCCCTGTAGGACGGATGAGTTGTTCTACGACTACGCCCTCAGCCTCGTTTAGTTCAAACTCGGCTGGCGTTGCCGAGACGTATATGGCCTGATGGGTCATCTGCTGGAACTCCTGGAAAGTGAGGGGGCGGTTGTCGAAGGCTGCCGGAAGACGGAAGCCATATTCCACGAGGTTTGTCTTACGTGCCCTGTCGCCTCCGTACATCGCACCTATCTGCGGCACGCTGACGTGGCTTTCGTCTATTATAAGAAGGAAATCGTCGGGAAAAAAGTCGAGCAGGCAGTAGGGACGCTCACCGGCCTGTCGGCCGTCGAAATATCGCGAATAGTTTTCGATGCCTGAGCAGTGGCCCAGTTCTTTCATCATCTCCATGTCGTACTCTACGCGTTCCTTGATGCGTGCCGCCTTTATGCCGTCGCCCAGTTCTTCAAAGTAGGCCACCTGTTTCATCAGGTCATCCTGAATGAGACGAATGGCATTGTTCGTCTGCTCCTGGGTGGTCATAAAAAGGTTGGCAGGATAAATCTTATACTCCTCGAAGGATGCCATGCGGTCCATCGTAACAGCGTCGAGTTCTTCGATGGCGTCTATCTCGTCGTCCCAGAACGTGATGCGCAGCACCACTTCGCTGTAGGCCATTGCAATGTCAATGGTATCGCCCTTTACGCGGAAGTTGCCGCGCTTCAGTTCAATGTCGTTGCGCACGTAGAGGGCGCTGACAAGTCTGCGGAGAAGTGCATTGCGGTCGAGAATCTGCCCTTTGTGCAGTTCGATAATGTTTTCGCTGAGAGCCATAGGGCTTCCCATACCGTAGATGCAACTGACAGACGACACAACGATGACATCGCGTCTGCCTGACATGAGGGCGCTGACCGCACGAAGGCGCAGACGGTCTATCTCCTCGTTGATGGCGAGGTCTTTCTCAATGTAGGTGTCGGTAGTAGGAAGGTAGGCTTCGGGCTGATAGTAGTCGTAGTAACTGACATAGTATTCTACGGCATTGTCGGGAAAGAAGCCGCGCATCTCCTCGTAGAGTTGCGCTGCCAGAGTCTTGTTGTGCGACAGGATAAGAGTTGGCCTGCCAGCATTGGCTATGACGTTAGCCATGGTGAATGTCTTGCCGGAGCCTGTCACTCCAAGCAAGACTTGCGCACGGTCGCCACGGCGCAGCCCTTCAGTCAGTTGTCGTATGGCTTCGGGCTGGTCGCCAGTCGGCTTATATGGTGCAGAAAGATTATACTTCATCGCTTATTCTCTCCACTCACCTCTCTCCACTCACCTCACTCCTCTCACCTCTCTCCACTCACCACTCACTTCTCTCCACTCAGAACGAATAACTCAATCCGAGAGAACTATACTCCTGGAACTGGAAGAAGCCAAGTTTGTGGTCGTGCGTACCTGAGTCGTCGAAGCGTGGGTATAGGAACAAGTTGGCAGAGATATAGCGGCTGACCTTCAGGGTAAAAAGGTTTTCCCATTCCACCTCTGCGCGGTGATATGACGAGTAGGCGTAGAGACGTGTCTTCCATGTTATCTGGTCGGCCATCTTCCACTCGAGCGATGCTGTCAACTGCGAACCGAAGTCGGTTAGTGAGTGGGTGTGCTTGTCAATCTTAACGCCAAAACCTTTGGCCAGAGCCGTACGGTCGACATAGCGGTAGTTTATAGACAGTGGCGAAATGTTTATCGTACCGGTCAAACGCTTGTTGAGCCATTCCACCTTGTAATCCATACCAAGACCGACGTTGAGATTGAATGGCGACATGAAGTCAGAGTATGTTTTTTCGTCGTTTGCCTTCAGACCGCGAGCAAACTGGGTATAGGCCAGCACTTGCAGCGTGTAGTACCACTTGTTGTGGGCCTGCAGCCCCACTTTTCCAGTGTAGCGGAGAAGGTCGTTGTTGGGCTTGAACTTGTGGACAGTATCGGTGCGCGACGTCTGGATACCGAGTTTCATCTCCAGTTTGTTCTCAAAAGTCACCTTGTCCTTGTCATTGTAGTTCAGTTCGAGGGTAACGGAGCCAACGGCAGAATAGTTGGACTCGCCGCCTTTGTGCCAGTTGTCGGAGACATAGTTCTGCAGGAACTGCATATAGCCGTCGCCCTTTAATTTCCAGAAATTAGGTTTTTTAACCATCAGTCCCACAGGCACGGCCTCCGGCTCGTCGGCTACTGGCTCGGCTTTGTCGGCCAGTTCCACTTCCTGCTTGATTTCCTGGTTTACGTCATCGCGCAGTGTGCCTGCTTCCTGCAGTTGGCTCTCATAGGCCTGCACAAGGTCCGGACGTCGCAGGTATAGTTGCATCAGTGCCTCGTCTATGGCATCGGTCACTTCGTCGCCTGCCGGTGGGTTTTGCTCAAGTTGCTTCTGCGCAGGAGAATGGTAGAAAGTGGTAGGAGCAAACAGGCGATAGTAGCGGCCGTCGCTGGTCTCGCTGCGCAGTGAGTCGTTGGCGCGCTGCACTGAATCGAGTTGCTGGCGCAGCACGTTGAGCGAGTCAATGTAGTTTCTGACAATCTGTGCGGTGTCAGCGGTCGTGGGCGACGCTTTCCTTGTCTTGCGCTGAGCCGATGCGGCAGTGGCAATGAGCACGGCGAGGACAAGCAGAAGAATATGTTTTTTTCTCATAGTCTGAAAAATTAAATGTGTAAAAGTGGCTTTTCTGCCAGTATAGCGTGCAAAATTAGCAATTCGCCATGAAAAGAAAAAAAACAAACTACGGAAAATGCCCAAAATGAAAAAAAATAGTAGATTTTCGTTTCGGAATGGCTGTAATTATGGATTTATGTATACTTTTGCACCCTTGAAATTAAACATTACACATTAATATATTAATGAATAGAGATACCCTTATAGGATTTGCGCTGATAGCCCTTGTTCTCATCGGCTTCTCGTGGTGGAACCAGCCTTCGGCAGAAGATATTGAGGCAGCACGCCTCGAGGACAGCATTGCTGCTGTACAGAAAGACATAGAACAGACAAGAAAACAGGATGCAGAGGCGCGCCAGGCGCTGGCCGACTCGCTGGCGAAGTCAGACTCAACCCAGTTGTTCTTCTCTGCGCTGACAGGAACAGCGCAGCAGATAGTGCTAAGCAATGACAAGTTGGAACTGACGCTCGACAGCAAGGGCGCAATGCCACGCAAGGCTGTGATACGCAACTACAAGAGTATTGACGGCACGGATAACGTTACTCTCTTCGACGGCGACGACCATCAGTTGAACTTCCTTTTGGCAGGAAAACAGGAGAACATCATCACTGCTGACTTATATTTCACTCCGCGCGATGTAACTGACAGCACCGTAACATTTGTTGCCAATGCTTCAAACGGCGGCGAGATAGCCCTGCGCTACCGCCTCGGCAAGGACTACATGGCTGGACTTTCTGTAGAGACGCGCGGACTGGCTGGCATCTTTGCTCCTACGACAAAGGAGATGGCTATCCTGTGGAGCGACCACTGCCGCCAACAGGAGAAGGGCTTCTCGTTTGAGGCCCGTTATACAGGACTTTTCTATAAAGAGACAAATGGAGGTACCAACAACCTGTCGGAGACTTCCGACAAGCAGAAGCAGATGGAGGAGCGCCTTGACTGGGTGGCCTTCCGCAATCAGTTCTTCAGCATAGCACTTATCTCGCGCGACGACTTCGCTGCCAATGCCACGCTTAGCAGCATACAGCAGGAGAAAGGCTCAGGATATCTGAAGCAGTTTGACGCCCAACTTGCCACGACATTCGATCCGACCGGCGTAAAGAGTTCCGACTTTGAACTGTACATTGGCCCCAACGACTTCCGTCTTATTCAGGATGTGGAACAGCAGAGCCAGTTTGGCAAGGACTTGGATCTGGAACAACTCGTCAACCTCGGATGGTGGCTGCTGCGTTGGATAAACCGCTGGTTCACGCTCTACGTCTTCGACTGGCTTACGGGCTTCGGACTTAACATGGGAATAGTCCTTATACTCATCACACTGCTGCTGAAAGCCATCACCTTCCCGATGGTAAAGAAGAGTTACATGTCATCGGCAAAGATGAGAGTGCTGAAACCAAAGTTTGAGGAGGCAACGAAACACCTCGACAAACCGGAGGACCAGATGAAAAAACAGCAGGAGATGATGTCGCTCTACGCAAAATACGGAGTGAGTCCGCTGTCGGGCTGTCTGCCAATGCTGATACAGATGCCAATCTGGCTGGCAATGTTCTTCTTCGTGCCAAATGCCATACAGTTGCGCGGACAGTCGTTCCTGTGGATGAGCGACCTTTCCACCTATGACCCGATAGTGGAGTGGGGGACGAATATATGGGGTATTGGCGACCATTTATCGCTGACGTGTATCCTCTTCTGCGTTGCCCAACTTGTCTACACGTGGTTTACCACCCAGCAGCAGAAAGATCAGATGGTAGGCCAGCAGGCAGAGCAGATGAAAATGATGCAGTGGATGACGTACGTAATGCCGCTGATGTTCTTCTTCATCTTCAACGACTACTCTTCAGGCCTTAACTTCTACTACTTCGTGTCGCTCTTCATGTCGGCAGCCATTATGTGGACACTGCGAAAGACGACAAACGACGAGAAACTGCTTGCCATTCTGGAGGCAAACTATCAGGCCAACAAGAACAACCCGAAGAAACAGAGTTCGCTGGCAGCACGTCTGGAGGCAATGCAGAAGCAGGCAGAGGAACTGCAGCGACAGCGCAACAACAGGCGCTAAGCAATGCACAGACAAATTCTCCGCATAGCCCTGCCGGCCATCGTGACCAATATCACGGTTCCGCTGCTTGGTCTTGTGGATACTGCTATCGTCGGCCACATGGGCACTGCATCCTATATAGGCGCAGTGGCTGTGGGGTCGATGATTTTTAATCTTGTCTACTGGCTTTTCGGATTTCTGCGCATGGGCACGAGTGGTCTCACGGCGCAGGCCTACGGGCGCAGGGACGAGCAGGCCATATCATGGCAGTTGTCGAGTTCGCTGCTGCAGGCTGGAGTGATAGCCATGGCGATAGTGCTGCTGCAGAGGCCGCTTCGCCAGTTGATGTTGCTGGTGGTGGGGCCGACACCCGACGTACTGCCGCTGACAGTCACCTATTATAATATAGTGGTATGGGGAGCACCTGCAGTGATGGGACTTTACGCTCTTACGGGATGGTTCATAGGAATGCAGGACACGCGTCGGCCAATGGTGGTGAGCATCGTGCAGAATGTTGTGAACATAGCAGCATCGCTGTTGCTTGTTTACGGCTTCAGCATGAAAATAGAGGGTGTTGCCATCGGTACGGTGACGGCACAGTATGCTGGTTTCGGCTTGGCATTGGCACTTGTCGGACGACGTCACGCTCTCATGGTGGGATTTCGCGAAGTGCTGCGTAGGGCGTGGAGCGAGGTGGGCAGAATGTTTTCCCTCAATGCCTCGTTGTTTTTCCGCACGCTATGCCTCGTGGCAGTCAACCTGTTTTTCACTGCAGCAGGAGCGCGCCAGGGTGCCGTGGTGCTGGCCGTCAACACACTGCTCATGCAACTATACCTGCTCTTCTCATACGTGATGGATGGCTTTGCCTATGCCGGAGAAGCACTTGGCGGACGCTACTGGGGCGCTGATGACATGGCGCAATTCCGCCGTCTGGTACGTACGCTCTTCGGCTGGGGCTTGGCGGTTGCTGCGCTCTTTACAATGGTGTATGCTGTTGGCGGCGAGCCGTTTCTGAGTTTGCTTACCGACGAGTCTTCTGTGGTAAGAGCCTCGCGCAATTATATCCTGTGGGCCTGTTTCATCCCCTTTGCAGGCATGGCAGCCTTCGTGTGGGACGGCATCTTCGTGGGTGTCACCGCGTCGGCAGGCATGTTGCTCTCGTCCGTCATCGGTGCAGCCTGCTTCTTCACAGCCGCATGGTTGCTGATGCCCCAGTGGGGCAATCACGGCCTGTGGGTTGCCATGCTGCTATTCCTCGTAGTGCGCGGGCTGGTGCAGACAGTTCTCTATATTGTCAAACGGGATAAACCAAGCCTGAACGGAAAGCATATTTCTTCCTCCTGTCGTTGAGCCATGATTACCTCAATGACGCGTTGGCATATATAGCGTGATTGCTTGCGTTAATAAGGGAGAAAAAACGTAAAACACGTTAAAGGAGTTGGAGGATTAACGGATTTGGCATATCTTTGCACCTATGAGAAACCGTTTCCTTATACTCCTTGGCGTGATGGCATTTGCCGTCATGTCGGCCAGTGCCCAGACATATCAGTCGTTGTGGGACGAAGTGGAGAGGGCACAGCAGAAAGACCTGCCGCAGACTGCCGTGGCATCGCTGCGGAAAATAGCAAGGAAGGCAGAGCGTGACAGAAATGCCGGCCAACTGCTCCGGTCTACGCTCCTTGAGGCGCGTCTTGAAAGCGAAGTGGCTCCCGACTCCCTGCTGCCTGCCGTGGAGAGACTGAAGGCTAAGGAACGCTCACAGGGTGATGCCGTCATAAAGTCGGTATACGCTGCGGTGCTGTGTCAGGTGCTGAGTCAAAATGCAGGTCAACTGGGCGATAGCGCAAAGGCTCAGGCTCTGTACTATCGTGAGCAGGCTCTGCTCCATCCCGACATGCTTGCCAGCGTTAGTGACGCGAGTTATGCGCCGTTTGTAGTGACAGGGCGTGACAGGGCATCGCTGGAAAACAATATGCTGAGCGTGGTGGCCTTGGAACTGCGGGCCTGGTCATGGCTGCACGATGCAGCACAGCGTATGGGATGGCAGCAGACGGCTTGTCTTGCTGCGCTGTGGATGATGCAGGAAGACGAAAAACCTGGATTTGAAAACTATGAAGGAAGCAGATATATAGCGCGGCTCGACTCGCTCAGCGAGCGCTATGCCCATCTTGACGTGGCTGGCGAGGTGGCCATTGAGCGCTATAACTATATGTCCCATCACACCGATGCTACTCCAGCGCAGCGCGCTGCATATCTTGACAGCGCCATCGAGCGCTGGAAGGGATGGAAGCGCATTGGCGAACTGCGCAACGGGCGTACACTGCTCGCCACGCCGCAGTTTACCGCTGTAATCCCAAAAAACATAGCGCTTCCTCAAGAGGCACAGACGGTTAGACTCACAGCATTGCGCAATGTGGGCAGCCTCACGATGCGCGTCTACCGCACAACTCTTGCAGGCAACACCGAACTCAACCCAAATGTAGGTGCTGATTTTGCCACCATCAGACGCAGTGCAACTGAGTTGACCGATTTGCGACGCACATGTCGTTTCGGCCAGCATGCAGATTATGAGACGTTTGCCGACTCGCTGACTCTCTCTGGACTTCCTGTAGGAGTTTATGTGCTGGAATTCAGCACGCAGCCTGCCACCAGCGTTCGCCGCGTGCTCTACTTCGTAACCCAACTGCGTGTGATGTCGCTGCCAGAGCCGAAGGGACAGATGCGCTATGTCGTTGTGGATGCTGCCACGGGCCAACCCGTGGAAGGCGCCTCTGTGGTGGTGAAACCCATGACGCGTCGTAATGCCGACGACGGTTTTACCCTTATCACGAAAGACAGTGGCGAGGCAAACCTTAAACTTGCTGCCATAACCTGGCGCACCGTATATGCATCGACCAGCACTGACAAGGCTTGTCCGCTGCTCCATTCAAACAGCAGTTTCTCCTACTACGATACCGACCGCCGTCAGGAATACACCAATATCTTTACCGACCGCGCCATATATCGCCCTGGGCAGACAGTACACATGGCTGCCATTATAACTCAACTTTCCGGCCATGTCAACACCTCTGTCGTTGCAGGCAAGCAGGTGACAGCAAGACTGTATGACGCCAACTATAAGGTGGTGGCAGAGCAGACGCTGACCACAGACGACTATGGCAAATGTGCCGCACAGTTTACTTTGCCCACAGGAACCCTGGACGGACAGTTCACCATACGTGTGAACAATGCTGCGCATGGCATACGTGTAGAGGAGTACAAGCGTCCGGTATTCCAGGTGACCTTTGACGAATACAACGGGAGTTACCAGACTGGTGACACGATTACTCTCACTGGGCATGCCATGAGTTATGCTGGTGTTCCAGTGCAGGGCGCTAAGGTGAACTTCGTCGTGCGCCGTCGAATGGCATGGTGGTGGCTTGGCTGTTCATGGTACTGGAGAGGATGGAGCGATATGGATGCTGCACAGTCGGTAGAACTTCTAAGCGGTACTGCCACCACTGGCGACGATGGCTCTTTTGCTGTCAGAATGCCGCTCGTGCTGCCTGTCGGCAGCGATCCGCGTCGTCCCATGTTCTATCATTTTGATGCCGAGGCTACCGTTACAGATGTGGCAGGCGAGAGCCATAGTGCCGTGAAGAGCATGCCTCTGGGCACGCGGCCGTCGTCACTGACATGCGACATACAGCAAAAGGTGCGCGCCGACCAACTGAAGCCCGTCACCTTCTGGCATAGGAATGCTGCTGGCTCGGAGATAGCAGGAACGGTAAGATATCGCATGGATGGTGGTAAATGGAAGGAGTGTGCTGCCAACAGCAAGACCGATATTCTTGGTGGCATGCCTAAAAGCGGTACACACCGAATTGAAGCCTGCTGCGAGGCAGACTCTATAGATATATCCTTTGTTGTCTTCTCACTTGACGATAAGGTTCCGGCCAGTGAGACCCACGACTGGTTCTACCAGAGCAGCGAACGCTTTCCTGCCGACGGGTCGGAGGTCACGCTGCAGACAGGAGCCAGCGACACCGACTTGTATATGGTCTACGAACTGGTGGCTGGAGACAGCGTGATAGAGCGTGGCTACCAGCGCGAGAACTCATCGCTGTGGAACAGGAAAATGACGTATCGCCCGGAATATGGCAACGGCCTGCTCTTCAACGTAGCATGGGTGAAGGATGGCGTTACCTATCATCACACGACAACGATAGGTCGGCCTTTGCCCGATAAACAACTTAAACTGCAATGGCATACGTTCCGCGACAGACTGCAGCCTGGCCAGAAAGAAGAGTGGCGGCTCGTTGTTACGGACAAGGATGGCCGTCCTGCATCTGCCCAACTAATGGCAGTACTCTACGACAAGAGTCTTGACCAGTTGCAGCAGCATGGCTGGCAACTGTCGGTGCCGTTCAGCACGCCTATGCCGCACGCATCATGGCAGACATTGGCTGTTGGCGATATTACCACCAGTGGCGAGCAGGATTACAGACTGCTCTCTGTCGACGGCCTTGACTTTAGCCGCTTCGACCATGACGTATTCCCTGTCTATAGTTATGGCAGGATGGTACGCATGCGCGGTGCGAAGATGCTCTATGCCAAGGAGGCCGCTGTCGGTAGCATGGATGCCATGCCTCTTGCTGCCAATACTATGGACATGGCTGTAGAGGAGAAGGTTGTTGCTGGTATGAATGTTGCCGGGACGGATGTTGCTATAGAGCAAGATGCGGCCGTGGCCGATGGAGCGGTGAAGCAGGATGATGCGGTGCAAATGCGTGAAAACCTGCAGGAGACGGCCTTCTTCTATCCGTCTCTCGTTACTGACGAAAAGGGCCATGTGGCTCTGCGCTTCATACTGCCTGAAAGCCTTACCACTTGGCGCTTTCTCGGATTGGCTCATACTGCCGACATGAAGAGTGGACTTATTGACGGTGAGGCTGTGGCACAGAAGCCGCTGATGATACAACCCAATGTGCCGCGTTTTGTGCGTGTCGGCGACGAGGCTCAACTTTCGGTGCGCATCTTCAGTATGAGCGACGAGGCGCAGCAGGGCATGGTACGTATTCAACTTGTCAATCCAGAAAACGATGCTGTGGTCTATCAGTATGGTGAACCGTTTGACGTAGAGCATGGCAAGACCGCTGTCGCTACATTCCATTTGCCCACAGCGCAGTTTGGCAACTTGTCGTTGCTCGTGTGTAGGGTTACGGCAGATGCCGGCAACTGCTCAGATGGCGAACAGCACTATCTGCCAGTGCTGCCAAACAGCGAGCGTGTCACAGTGAGCGTGCCCATCACTCAGCATGGCAAAGGCACTGTAGCCATAAATATTCCCAGCCTCTTCCCCGAAACATCTGTCGCTCCACGCAAACTCACCATAGAGTATGCCAACAATCCTGCATGGCTCATGGTTCAGTCGCTTGCCACTCTTGGTCAGCCATGGGAGCACAACGCTATAAATCAGGCTGCAGCCTACTATTCCAATTTGCTTGCAAGCAACATCTTGAAGCAGAGTCCGCAGGCGCGTACCGTGTTCGAACAATGGCTGAGGGAGCCTAACGGAGAGACGCTCGCAAGCAACCTTTCCAAAAACGACGAATTGAAAGACATCGTGCTCAGCGAAACTCCATGGGTGGATAACGCTGAAAAAGAGGCAGAACAGAAGCAGAGGTTGGCGGACTTCTTCGATGCCAATTTGATAGGCAGTCGTATGGACAATAGTCTTACGCAGTTGAGTAAACTGCAGAATGGCGACGGCGCCTTCACGTGGTATCCAGGCATGCCCTCAAGCCTGTACATCACTACTGCCGTGGCAGAACTGCTGGCACGCTTGAAAGTACTGACAGGCAGTTATGCAGATGCCAGCGACATGCAGACCAAAGCCATGAGATACATCGGTCGTGAGATAGTCGACATGGTAAATGAGATGAAGCGTCAGGCACGAAAAGGCCGGAAACCCACGTTCCCGTCGTTTACGGCGCTTCGCTGGCTATATATTGCTGCCATTGACGGCCGCCAGTTGCCGTCCGATGTCGCCGCCGCAGACGATTATCTCATAGAACTGCTTAAGAAAGAAATAAAGAATCAGACAATCTACGAGAAGGCACTTACAGCCGTAATCCTACAGAAACGAGGCGAACACCAGCGTGCCGCACAGTATGTGCAGAGCCTGAAGGAATATAGCGTGGCGACACCAGAGATGGGGCGCTACTACGACACTCCACGCGCCACATATTCATGGTATAGTTATAAGATACCTACGGAAGTGGCTGCCATGGAGGCCATTCGCCTGGTGACTCCCGACGATGTCACTACGATTGACGAGATGCGCCGCTGGCTGTTGCAGGAAAAGCGGTCGCAAGTGTGGGACACTCCGATTAGCACTGTAAATGCCATTTATGCGTTCCTCAATGGCAACAGTCAGCAACTCGACAGCCGACAGCATGCCACGATATCCATTGATGGCCAGCCGCTCAAAATGCCACAGGCTACGGCAGCCATTGGATATGTCAAGACGGCTGTCGACGAGCCCAACGGCACAGAACTCACAGTCAGCAAGCCATCTGATGGAACTTCATGGGGCGCTGTCTATGCACAGTTCTTCCAACCCACCAGCGATATGGCCTCTTCTGCGTCTGGCATAAGCGTGAAGCGCGAGATTGTTTCCGATGGCGGTAATCATGTACCATTAGGCATAGGTTCGCGTATCAAGGTACGTATCACTATTAACAGCACTCGTGACCTCGATTTTGTTCAGGTCGTAGACCGCAGGGCTGCATGTATGGAACCTGTACGACAGTTGTCGGGCTATAGCAATGGTGCCTACTGCGTGCCCAAGGATAACGCTACCAATTACTACTACCATTGGCTGAGCAAGGGAACCCATGTTCTCGAGACAGAATACTACATAGACCGTGCAGGACGCTACGAGACGGGGACATGCTGTGTGCTGTGTGCATACTCTCCCGAGTTCCGCGCCACGGCACCTTCCATGACACTAACCGTAAACCGTGACAACAATGAATAAGAGGAACACCATATTGCTGCTGATGCTGTTGGCAACATTCGCACCGCTTGCGGCACAGCGACTCATAGCCACCAAGACTGTTATTGATGTGGGGCGTACTGGTTTTCAGCAGCCCGTGACGGCTGTGTTTGAATTCCGCAACAAGAGCATACGTCGCCTGAAGATAGAAGGAGTTGATGTCGACTGCAACTGTACCGTCGTGGAGTATCCAAAGACGGTGATAGGCATGGGTGAGCACTTCCAGATCAAGATGACATACGATGCGCAGCAGATGGGCCACTTCGACAAGCAGGCTGCCATTATCTCCAACGGCACTACCAAACCAGTCTACATCCGTATGAAGGGTGTGGTGGTTGCCGAAGTTCAGAATATGGGTGCCTCTTATCCCGTAGACATGGGCGAATTGCTTGCCGACCGCAATGAACTCGAGTTTGACAATGTCAACAAGGGCGATACGCCTGTGCAGCAGTTGCATATATATAACAATGGTACGCGCGCGCTGCATCCATATCTGATGCACCTGCCTTCCTATCTTTCTGCCACGGTTACACCGGAGCAGATCGGCCCAGGCCGTAGTGCCACTGTCAATGTGACGCTCAATTCCAGCCACATAAGCAGTTACGGACTCACCCAGGCTACCATCTATCTTGCTGCCAATCCTGGCGACAAGGCCAGTGCCGACTGTCAGATAGGCGTGTCTACAGTTTTGCTACCACATTTCTCTCCGATATCGGAGAAACAAAAACAGTATATGCCCAAGATGCATCTGTCGCAGGACTCTATAGGCTTCGACTTCCACGGCAAGCAGAAACTCAGCAAAGTCATACTGATAAGCAATGTCGGGCGAACAGCGCTGAAGATATCGTCTTTGCAGATGTTTACAGGCGGATTGAAGATATCGCTCAGCAAACGGGAACTGCAGCCTGGCGAGACAGCAAAACTGAAAGTTACTGCCCAGCGCAGCGAACTGCTTAAGGTGCGTACCCGTCCACGTGTACTTATGATAACCAACGACCCTGACAATGCCAAAGTTGTCATTCCTATCGGAGTGAAATAGACAGCAACAGGTTGATTCTCAATTTAGAATTTTCAAGCCTTAATCTATAACATGGAACATCCAGAGAATAGTGCAGAATACGCAGGCCTGCAGGTGAACAGTGGCGTAGAACAGCCGTCAATAGTAAATCCGTATATGCGACGGGGCAAGTTCCGCCGTCGTGAGATGAGCGTTGGCGAAATGGTAGAGGGTATCGTGAAAGGCGACGTGACGGTGCTCTCGCAGGCCGTCACCCTAGTAGAGAGCGTAAACCCCGAGCACCAGCAGCGTGCGCAAGAGGTTATCAACCGCTGCCTTCCATATAGCGGCAATAGCGTCCGTATCGGTATAAGTGGCGTGCCCGGTGCTGGCAAATCAACGTCTATCGATGCCTTTGGCATGCATGTGCTCAAGGAGAAAGGCGGCAGGTTGGCTGTGCTGGCCATCGACCCATCCAGCGAACGTTCAAAGGGAAGCATCCTGGGCGACAAGACGCGTATGGAGAAACTCAGCGTCCATCCTGACTCGTTCATACGCCCCAGTCCTACAGCCGGCTCCCTTGGCGGAGTGGCGCGCAAGACGCGTGAAACCATCATCCTATGTGAGGCTGCCGGCTTCGACAAGATATTTGTAGAGACGGTGGGAGTGGGGCAGAGCGAGACGGCATGCCACTCCATGGTCGACTTCTTCCTGTTGCTGCAGGTGGCAGGAACAGGCGATGAGTTGCAGGGCATAAAGCGAGGCATAATGGAGATATCCGACGGCATAGTGATAAACAAGTGCGACGGTGACAACGTAGACCGTTGCCAGATGGCAGCCACAAACTTCCGCAATGCTCTCCACTTCTTTCCTATGCCCGAGAGCGGATGGACACCCAAGGTGCTCTGCTACAGCGGTTTCTTCGGACTTGGAATTAAGGAGGTTTGGGATATGATTTATCAGTATGTCGACTTTACTAAACAGAATGGCTACTTTGAGCATCGCCGCCGTGAGCAAGCCAAATACTGGATGTATGAGACCATCAACGAGCAGTTGCGGCTCTCTTTCTACAACAATCCCGTCGTTGCTGCGCAACTGGCCGACAGCGAGCGCAGTGTTCTGGAAGGCCGGCAGACATCGTTTGCAGCAGGACAGAACTTGTTGGATATATATTACAGCCAACTGAAGCAGGAATGATACAGATAGAGATAGACAGCGACAGCGGTTTCTGCTTTGGAGTGACCACGGCAATAAAGAAGGCTGAGGAAGAACTTGCCAAGGGCAACCAACTCTACTGCCTTGGCGACATCGTTCACAATGGAATGGAGTGCGAACGGCTGCGGCGCATGGGCCTGATTACCATAGGCCACGACGAAATGGCCAAATTGCACAATGTCAAGGTGCTTCTGCGTGCACATGGAGAGCCGCCTGAAACCTACGAACTCGCACACCGTAACAATATAGAGATAATCGATGCAACGTGCCCCGTTGTGCTTCAGTTGCAGCGGCGCATCAAGAAGCAGTATGAGAATTCTCTCACCTCTACCCACTCACCTCTTGCCTCTCAGATAGTCATCTTTGGTAAGAATGGCCATGCCGAGGTGCTTGGACTCGTAGGACAGACAGACGGTCGTGCCATTGTGATAGAAAAGTTTGACGATGTGCAGAGCCTTGACTTCTCGCGCGACATCTATCTATACTCACAAACAACCAAAAGCCTTGACGAGTTTCATCGCATCATAGAGTATATCAAGCAACACATCTCGCCCACAGCCAATTTCCAGTGGTTCGACACGATATGCCGTTCTGTGGCAAACCGCATGCCAAGCATGTCGCAGTTTGCCGCGCGTCACGATCTGATACTCTTTGTCTGTGGCAGGAAAAGTTCCAATGGCAAAGTCCTTTTCCAGGAATGTCAGCGCGTCAATGCCAACAGCCATCTTATCGAGGGTCCGGAAGAGATAGAAAAAGAATGGTTAAAGGGAGTACTCACTGTAGGCATCTGTGGCGCAACGAGTACTCCCAAGTGGCTTATGGAACAGTGTCGTGATGCACTGCTATGACATCAGGCTGCTGCCCCACTGACGGCATTTCTCTATCTGCTCCTCGTCGGGAACCCACGTCATGCCCAGTCCGTCGTTCACAAGTTCAAAGCCAGCCTCCGTAAGTCGTGTGTTTATTATCTTCACTGCGCCGCCGCCCCAGCCGTATGAACCGAAGGCTGCTGCTTTCTTGCCCTTGAACTTCAGTCCGGCAGCCATCTCCAGGAGTCCTGCAATGGCAAATGAAATGCCGTTGTTTATTGTCGGTGAGCCGACAAGCACCATCTTCGAACGGAAGATGTCGGTGAGTACGTCGTTCTTGTCGTCGTGTGCGATGTTACGAATTACTACCTTAGTTTCCGGCGTAGCCTGACGAATGCCGTCGGCAATGGCTTCACCCATCTTGCGTGTCGATTGCCACATCGTGTCGTAGACTATCGTTACCTGGTCTTCCTGATATGCATTGGCCCACGCGAGGTATTTCTCAATAATCTGTGCAGGATTTTCCTTCCAGATTATTCCATGGCTTGGACATATCAGCGACAAGGGCAGATCCATTGCCTGTATCTGCTGTACCTTCTTTGCCACCAGTGCGCTGAACGGATTGAGGATGTTGGTGTAGTATTTCTCGGCCTCGTACATCAGTTCTGTTTCGTTTACGCTGTCGTTATACAGCGATTCGCTGGCGAAGTGCTGTCCGAAGCCGTCGTTAGAGAACAGAATGCCGCCGTCAGTGTCCATATAGGTGAACATCGTGTCGGGCCAGTGGAGCATTGTTGCTTCTATAAAGGTCAGCGTAGTCGTGCCGAGGCTGAGGGTGTCGCCAGTCTTGACGTTCACGAAGTTCCAGTCCTCGTGGTACATGCCACGTATAATGGCTTCGCCTTTCTTGGTGCAGTAGATAGGTGTTCCAGGTATCTCGCGCATCAGTTCCGGCAGTGCACCGCTATGGTCAACCTCGTTGTGGTTCATTATGATATAGTCAATCTTCTTGAGGTCTATCTCTTCCTTCAGTCTGCTCACAAACTCGCGGTCGTAAGGCTGCCAAACGGTGTCAATGAGTGCCACTTTCGTGTCGCGCACCAGATAGGAGTTGTAACTGCTGCCGCGGTGTGTTGAATATTCGTCGCCATGGAATCGTGTCAGTTCCCAGTCTACCTTTCCGACCCAACTGACTCTTTGGGTGATTTTCTTAGCCATAAATGTAAATAGGTGTATTGGATTATGTGTTTTTGCGTGCAAAGATACGATTAAGTGAAGGCAAAACAAAAGAATAATTGTTTTTTTTCGGCCTTTGCCATGTCCTTTCCAAATTGCTGAAGCCAAAGGGTGAAGGTGCTGGAGAGGAGAACTATATATAGGATAAGCGTACTTGACGCTTTGTCTTGACGTACAAGGGCATTCTTGTTGAACGGAACAAGGAGGTCGGATACAATTACTTCTGTTTAATTTGCTGATGCCATTATTTGTTCGGTGGCAATATGTTGAGGTAAAGGAAAGTGTTTCGTGCGTTTCTGAAAAAATGTTTTGAGAATTGTGTAAAATGTTTTCAAAAAACTGAAAATAAAGTGGTTTTCAGAAATATTGTGTGTAATTTTGCACTTTATGAAGAGAATAGCATTTTTTTTGTTATGCCTGGCTGCCGTAATGGGTGTTGCAGCCAAGGACTATCAAGTGATGTCGCCAAATGGCAGGCTCTCAGTGAAAATACATGCAGCGTCAAACCGCCTCACGTGGGAGGTGGCCTACGGAGGAACGCAGGTTTTGACCCCCTCGGAGATTGGTCTCAACGGAGCGCTGGGCAAAATGATTGGCGTAGTGAAGCGCAACACTGCCGTAGTGAAGAGTGGCAATGTCAGCGTGGAATTCCGTGTTGACAACGACGCTGCTGCCTATCGTATCGTGATTGCCGGCAAACCTGTTACGGTGAACAGCGAGACGGCAGAGTTTTGTTTTGCCGGCGACTACAAGGCCTTCGTCCCGTATGTCAATGACAACAGGGGAGGAGAGCGCTATACCTTCAGTTTTGAGTCTTATTATGATGAGCAGCCGCTTTCTGAGATGTATGCCGACTCGCTCGCCATAAATCCACTTGCTATCAGGCTTCCCGACGGCAAACTTGCCGTTGTCTGCGACATGGGAGCCACCGACTATCCTGGCATGTTTCTTGTCCGTAAAGGCCACCATGCACTGCGTGGCGCCTTTGCGCCTTATCCTGTGGCTGAGGAGATCGGTGGCCATGCACGTCTGAACCTCGTGCCGACTAAGAGAGCCTCATACATAGCACGTGATGTCAAGGGACCGCTGCCCTGGCGCATTGTTCTGGTGACAGAACAAGATCGCCAGTTGCTTACGGCCAATCTGCCAGAGCGCTTCGGTCCGAAGTGCCAGTTGCGCGACACATCGTGGATACGCCCTGGCAAAGTGGCATGGGACTGGTGGAATGCAACAATGCTCACGGGAGTTCCTTTCCGTGCAGGCATGAACACCGACACTTATTTATATTATATAGACTTTGCTGCCAAGAACAATCTGGAATATGTCATCATCGACGAGGGATGGAGCGGCAAGGAATCGCTGCGCGCAGAACTCAATCCTGAGATAGACCTTCAGAGACTTATCGGCTATGGTGCGCAGCGCGGAGTGGGTGTTATCCTGTGGGCGTCGTGGCGCAATGCCGTGAAAAACACAGATGACGATTTCCGTCACTATGCCATGATGGGCGTGAAGGGCTTCAAGATAGATTTCTTCGACCGTGACGATCAGGCCGTGATGCGCTCTGCTTGGCAACTGGCCTCTGCTGCCGCCCGCCATCATCTGCTGCTCGACCTGCACGGTTATCGCCCGACAGGCATACAGCAGGCATGGCCCAACATACTGAATTTTGAAGGCGTGAAAGGTTTGGAAAATTCCAAGTGGGAGCCTCGCACTGCCAATGGACCGCTGCACGACCAGCCACGCTACGACGTTACCATTCCCTATCTGCGCCAGTTGGTCGGTCCGCTCGACTATACGCCTGGCGCAATGCGCAATGCAACTCGCGATGCTTTCTTCGGCTCCAACGATCATCCCATGAGCCAGGGAACGCGTGCTCATCAGGTGGCCATGTATACTATTTTCGACGCACCGCTGCAGATGCTTGCCGATGCTCCGACGCGCTACGAGAAAGAGCAGTCGACCACAGATTTCATTTCGCAGATTCCTACCACGTGGGATGAGACGATAGCCATCGACGGCAGCATTGGCGAATATGTCGTGGTGGCGCGTCGCAAGGGCGATGTGTGGTTTCTTGCCGCTATGAACAACTGGGAGCAGCGCGATATAACCATCACGCTCGACATGCTTTCCGATGTGCCGTATCTGGCAGAGATTTTTGCCGATGGCGTCAATGCCGACCGCGATGCCACCGACTTTATGAAGAGTGTGAAGCCTGTCAACCATGGCGACAAACTGTCGCTGCATCTTGCGCCGGCAGGCGGATGGAGTGCTATAATGCGAAAGTGAGGATGCCGGAGCATCCTCACTTCTTTTTTTGAGCCTCTTGTCGGATTCGAACCAACGACCCCGAGATTACAAATCACGT
>CALFIY010000075.1 GCA_937877595.1 uncultured Prevotella sp. | reverse complement strand
TCGAGGTGGCATAGTCTATGCCTTTGTGGCTGATGCCGTAGCCCTCGTCGTAGCGGTCGGGAATGTAGTACTCGATGTTTGAGTAGAACTGTTGCAGGAACTTATATACCAGTGCCACGGCAGTACAGCCGTCGACGTCGTAGTCGCCATAGACCATGATACGCTCTTTGCGCCCCATGGCATCGTTAAGCCTGTCGACGGCGATGTCCATATCGTTCATCAGGAAAGGATCGATGAGTTCGTTCATCATCGGGCGGAAGAAGCGCTTGGCTGCCGACTCCGTCTTAATGCCACGGCCTATAAGCAAATCGGCGACAACAGGACTCATGCCAATCTTTTCGGCAAGTTCCTTGGCGGCTGCTTGGCGCTCCGGAGTAGGAGCAGTATAGTTCCACTGGTAGTGGGCCGTGCTCTGTGGCTGTGGATTCTTTTCCATATCCTACGGTGTAGTGACTGCAAAGGTAAAAAGAAAATCATAATTCTTTGCAAGCAAAGCAAGAAAAGAATTATGAAATTATAAATTATGAATTACAACTCACAGTCCCGCGTCGTCTATTATCTGCGACACTATGCAGGAGTCGAGCACACGATATCCCGTAAGGTTCAGATGCACACGGTCGTCGGTGTGGATGTCGCGCTGGTCGTCAAGCCCTTCTGCGTTCCATGCCGCTGCAGGAATATAGAGCACGCTGTCAGCCATATTGCTGCTGCCAAGCATGTCGAGCAGAGCCTTGCGATGGCTTTCGGCCGCGACGCCAGCCGCACCAGGCAGCAGTGACGCCATAGCGTAGAGAAGTCGCTGGTGCCACTCCTTGCGCCGTATCATTTCGGGATAGTCCACTGTTGGTATTTCCATAACCACAGGCCGTATGTCAAGCCGCAGCAGCAGCCGTATTATGTTTCGCAGGTTTCCGGCATAGTAGTCGGCATCGCGCTTATGCACCACGTCGTTAATGCCGGCAAAGACGACGCAGTAGTCAGGATGCTGTTCCAGAAGAGGCTGCGTACAGCGGTCGTGCTCAAAAGGATTTTCGTCGGTGAGTCGGCTAAACATCATGTAGTAGATTTCTCCCGACTTTGCCCCTCCCTTTCCACGCGCCACACACTTCACCGGGCGCGAAGTGAGGCGTTTGGCAAAGCGCAGGAAAATAGTATCGCATTGGAGATTGCTGTGATATTCCGCCCAACTGTCGCCAATAATGACTACACGTAACGTGTCATCGGCATGGCGCTGCGGAATTTCATAAGGAGGTTCCTCTCCTACAGCACAAAAAGAACGGCGATACTCCCCGTACACTTCACGGCCTACATACACGGCGACAAGCGTGACGGCGACGAGCCACCACACCCCTTTGCGCAAATACCACTTGTCGACTGTCATTATGGGGCGCCGTTATTTTCTGCCAGCAAAAGTACAAAAAAATTGTGATTTGTGATTTATGAATTACAAATTATGAATTTATTATTACCTTTGCACACGTGATACTAAGCGACATAACCTTCAAGCGACTCTCCGGCTCGATAGCAGCAACGCGTTTCCCGTTGGTGCTCACCATTCTTTTTCTACACGCATATACGTGCGCGCAGGTGACTGGCCATGAGACGTATGGACGCGTGCTCTATCCCATAGCGTTATGGCTTGGCGAGACTGGCGTTCCCGTATATTTCTTCATCTCCGGACTACTACTTTTCTACAGCACGAAGACCTATGTACAGCAACTCACGCGGCGCGCCGAGACTCTGCTCATGCCCTATCTCTTCTGGAACAGTCTGGTTATGGTTGGCTATCTTGCTGTCTTCGTCATTGGCCATGAAGTACTCATCGCCGGCAAGAGCATTGCGCAGTACACACTGACCGACTGGCTGCGCGCTTTCTGGGACCGTGGCCGCTGGGACGGAGGAAATGGCATGCCGGCAATGATTTCACTATGGTACGTGCGCGACCTGATGATAATGTATATCCTGTCGCCACTGCTCTACGCCGTGATACGCACCACGAAACTGTTGCTGCCATTAGTGTGTTGCTATTTCTGGGTTACGGAGCACAACATAGCACTGACATGGCAGTGTATGACGATGTTCTCGCTTGGCGCTTTCTTTCCCATTGACGACATCAATCCCATCGATCTCCTCACCGAGCACAAACTCGACATTGCAGGCTTTTTCGTGCTCTTCGGCGCGGCCGACATCATCTGCCACGAATGGTTTCCGACGCCTTTCAACGCCGAAATCCACCGCTTGTCACTCATCACAAATACATTTTTCTGGCTGCGTCTCGGTCTGTTTCTCCACAATCGTGGCATTTACTTCACGAAACTTTCCGAAACGGCATTTTTCATCTACTGCAGCCACTTCCCGATAATGCTGGCAATATGTAGTCTGCTGCCAAAGGGCGACGACGTTTCCGACGGAGCACTTATTGTCTACTACTTCTTATCCGTAATAATCACGGTAGCAATATGTCTTGGACTCTACTGGGCCGCCCATCGCTACCTGCCACTGCTACTGAGAGTGGCTACTGGCAATCGCGTTCGATGAGAGCCACGGCGTAAGCCGACATGCCTTCTTCCCTACCCGTAAATCCTAATTTTTCCGTTGTGGTTGCCTTGATGGAAATCCTGTCGGCGTCGCAACCAATAACGCCGGCCAGAGTATGTTGCATCTGCGGGATGTGTGGGTTCATCTTCGGGCGCTCTGCACATATCGTAGCATCGATATTCACCAGGTGATACCCCTTGGTGGCTATCAGTTCTATAGTTTTCCTGAGAATTATCTTGCTGTCCATGCCGTCTGTCTCGTCTGATGTGTCTGGAAAGTGATAGCCAATGTCGCGCATGTTGGCTGCACCCAGCAGCGCATCGCAGATGGCGTGTATCAGAACGTCGGCATCGCTGTGGCCCAGCAGTCCCCACGATTCGCCGCCCTCTCCCTGACTGGAGGGGCGCACGAATGGTATTTTAATTCCTCCCATCCAGAGTTCGCGACCTTCCACTAAACGGTGCACATCAAAGCCAAAACCGACACGAATCATTTTTCGCCTTTTCGTTATTTCGTTATTACGTTATCACGTTATTACGAGATTATCTCTTGAAGAGATCCTTTATTCCATCCATGTCGAAGGCCAGGGTGAAGCGCAGCGTCTGGTCGAGAGGATTGCTCTTCGCCGTAGATATGACATAGCCAACGTCGAGCGAGAAGACATTCATGCGGAAGCCGCCACCTACGGTGAAATACTTTCTGTTGCCTTTGTTTTCCGACTCATGGTGATAGCCGGCACGCAGCGAGAACTGGTCGTGGTAGACATACTCTGCACCAATGCTCCACTGGATTTCCTGCAGTTCCTCCTTAAATCCTCCTGGCGCGTCGCCGAAACTCTTGAAGATGCCGGCGATGGCTCCAACGTCGTTGTACTCTTCCTCCACGCGCTGCTCATATTCCTCCTTCGACTCATCGTCACCCTGCTTAGGTACGGTAGGAACGAGCAGTTTGTTGGCATCGGCGGCAATAGAGAAGCGGTTGTACTCGTCGACTGGCACCATCAGCGATAGACCCAGTCGCATGTTTGCCGGCAAGAAGTTTGAACGGTCGTCACCGAAATACGTGATTTTCGAACCGACATTTGAGATATTCAGTCCAAGTCCCAACTGACATTCGCGCCGTCCTATGTTGATGTAGTTGTTGTAGTAGCAGGCCAGGTCGGCAGCAAAGGCAGAGGCAGGCGATGCATCCTCGGTGTAGTTGTAGCGCAGGTCGCTATAGAGCCAGCGTATGCCGGCGGCAATAGAGAACTTCTCGCTGAGCATAAGCGAGTAAGCCACGTCGAGCGACATCTCGTAGGGCTTCACCGTCATGGCATCTTCAGCTTCAGAGGTGAACACCTCGCCAAGCGAGAAGTAGCGCACCGAGCCGCTCAGCGCCGAATAGTCGCCAATGCGATAGTAGCCTGCCACATATGCCAGGTCGATATCGTTGACAAGTTGGCGCAGCCACGGAGTGTAGTTGAGCGCCACTCCTGCACGGCTTATGCAGAAGGGATATTTTGCAGGGTTCCAGTATTGCGAGTTGACATCGGGGTCGGTAGCGGCGCCGATGTCGCCCATACCAGCAGCGCGCGCATCGGGAGCAATGGTCTGCGATATCACGGCGTGCTCTATGGGGTTGAACTGGCTCTTCGCGTCTTGGCTCCTTGCTATGACTGTCATCAGCAGGAGCACGATGGTGAGTAATATCTTATTCTTGTTCATCTTGTATTGTCTAAAACGCGCGCGGAGCCTATTTATTGCTTAGGACAATGAGTTTTTTGGCTTCCGAGGTATACTGTGAGCCATCGCTGCTCACTCTGATGCGATACAGGTAGACGCCAGTGTGCAGGCGGCCGCCGCTATTGTTGATAAGGTCCCATGTCACGGTATACGTGTTGTCTGAGGCCAGTCCCTGCTCGCTGTGCTGCCACAGATGGCGCCCTGAGGAGTCGAACACGTCGAGTACGACATCGAGTTCGCATCCCGTGCGGTTATGTACTATGCGGAAGGCGGTGCTTGTCGTGGCAGGATTTTGTGTACACTCCACGCTGACCAGTTCCGGCGACAGGCCTCTCACCACGTTGAACAGCAGTTCCTTTGTCGTGGAGTTGTTGTGCACATCCCATGCCTTGAAGCGCAGCACATGTGCACCTGCCGAGAGTGTGGGGATGCTGAAGCCCACGCTGCCTCGCGTATGACTGCCGAAGTCATACTGGAAATAGTCGTTAAGCGTATATGTCAGCGACTGCTGCCCGTCTATCGTCAGCAAAAGGTCGTGGCCGATGGCGCTTCCCGTGGCATTGATGCCGCTGTTGTCGCTGAGCAATGCCACAAAGTATGGCGTGGCATTGACATTGTCGCCATTGGTGAAGTCGGCAGTGTTGAGATAGCAGTAAACCGCCGGACCGATGCTGTCGACAGCGGTGCTGCTCGTGCCGCTGAAGGTGAGGAGTTCACTGCTGCCGTTGGCCTCAACGGTCTTCTCGTTGTTGACGGCATACAGGCTGACGAGCCCCGACTCCTCGGAGTAACTGATATCGTAGGGCACTGTGAAACTTATGGTAAAGCGGCCCTGACGCACGCTGTCGCTGCCGTTGAAGATGGTATTCGGCCTGTCGTAGAAGGTAAATGCCGTCTCAGCCTCGCTCGTATCATTGCGCCGACAGGTGATAAGTTCCCTCACGTCGCGCACGGTGAGAGTAGTATGGCCTGCAAAGGTGGCATCGCGCTGTCCAGTCTCGTCGCAAACATGGCCGACAAGCGTCACCCGTTCGCCTGCTGCCACGTGGACATTCTCTGTAGCAGTGGCTGTGGCTACGCCATTGATGGAGTCGACCACCACCTGGCGTGTCGGCATGGCAAGCACCAGCGCCGGGTCGCCAAGCAGCGAGTACTGCAGTTTGTTAGCCGTATGGTCGGCACCGGTATTGATGAGTTCGTTCTTGGCAAGCCTGACAGCCTCGCCCAGCGACAGGCGCTGCCCATTATCGTCGGTGCCGAGCACGTATTTGGTAAAGGCGAGGTTCATCAGCCTGTTGTACGACTGGTAAACGGTGCGCGTGGTGCCGAAGAAGGCTATTGCTCCGCCGCGCTTGTTCATCAGTGCCGCTTCGCCGATGTTTTCTTCCTGTCCGTCGAAGGGCATGATGTCGCACGATGCCGTCACCCACAGGGGCAGATTGTTTGACGTCGTCTGCTGGAAGTCTGTGACATTGAGCACTTTCTCATGGGATATCAGCGTTTGCGAACCGTGGCCTGCATAGTTCATTATCAGTGCTCCCTGCTGCATCTGCTGCTTTATGAGCCGCGTCACGTCGGGGTAGGAATATCCTGTTGCCGAGGCGCTGCGCGGATAGGCATCCCACATCAGCCGTTTCACGTACATTGCCGGGTGCTGTTCCTCCACATTCGAAGCCACGGCGTCGGCATCCCTCATGTGGGCATTCTCGTTGCCGTCGTCGCCCATCACGCAGACAGTGTTCTGCCAGGCGCCGGCATATTTGTTGAGCATGTAAGCCTCAGTCTTGTCGACCATTATCGTTGCCTGGTTCTCGTCGCGCACGGGGAAGCGCCCCACGGCGATATCGGCCTTGTCGCTGCGCTGCATATTGGCTCCCTCGCCGTCGTCGAGCAGGCAGAAATAGTCGTCGCTGACGTAGCAGTCGGTGTGGCTGGCTGAGTTTTCGCTCTCGTAGCAGAGCAGGAAGTCGTCAGGACTGTAATTCATCCAACTTACTGACAGCATGCGGTTGTCCCACGCACCGTCGCCGAAGAGGACAAGGTAGCGCGGCATGTCGGCCTCCGTGGCAGCGCGGTCGTAGAGCATCTTCATGTAGCGCCGGTAGGCATTGGCATCGGGCGTTCCGCTGCTGAACTCGTTGTACAGTTGCCCTGCAGCAATGATTCGCACGCGCATGCTGTCGCGCTCCTCGTGGAGTTGCTTCAGCCGCTGTGCCTGCTTCAGCAGTTTCAGACTTGTCGGCACGATAATCACCATGTCGGCAGCGCCGTGGGCGTGCAGGTCTTGATTGGGAACAACGCCAACCACTTCGGGCACGCCGACAGTAAGGTTCATGGCTCTTGGCGACTGGGCGCTGAGCGATATGAAGTCGAGGCGCACGGTGCCGTTGTTGGCTCCTATGGTGAGGCGCACGGTGTTGGTCGACTGCAGATTGCTGACATTGAACACCGACTCGGCGGTCTTCATGGCATCGTAGGTGCCACTGCTGGATATAGACATCTGGCCAAGCGTCACATCGTTGAGCGCAACGCCGACAGTGGTGGCCTTGTTGCCTGAGACGACGACGCGCAAAGTGCCCTGCGCCGAAGTGCCTGGAGCAGAGAGTTGATATGTGTACTGCTGACCGCCGGAGAGAGGAGTGCTGTCGTAGAGATTGCGGCCTCCCTGATACCAGGCGAAGTTGTCTGTCTCGTAGAGTGTGTTATAGTCATCGCGCAAAGGGTAGCAGCGCTGCTGGAAGTCTTCCCAACTCTCCGTCAGCGGCTCGCCGTCGCTTTCGGTGAGGAAGTAATAGCCGTAGACGGAATATGGATTGCGCACGCGCCTGTTGTTGCTGTCCCACGTCACGCATCCTGTGGCATGGAACACGCGCTGACCGCCATACGTTGTGGTCGGCACTTCCTGCAGGTCGTCGGTAGCGGCAAGATAGTCGGCGGTGAGTTGTTCGGGCTGTATTGCTCCGCCATAGCCATACACTTTTACGCGGTTGACGTTGCTGAAACCGGCACTGCTCAGCAACTGCGGCGTAATGGCGTAAAGGCCTGTCTGGGCCACGCGTATCTTCACCCATCGCCCTGTGGAGAGTACCGAATGGTCGGCATAGCGCTCTGTCGCTGACGACATCACGCGCGACTGGCGCAGCATGGTAGTCGTACGCGCCGTGCTCTCTATCTTTAGCATGAAACTCACCAGTTTTCGATATTTCCCGTCGCGCCATACCAGCGGCACGAGCGACAGTTCGAGTGAGGCGCGCTTTCGCTCCACGGCGATGTGATGGTTCACTGCAGGCAGGTCGGGCAACGGCTCGCGCGCTATGGCACGGAGACGACGAACGTCTGCTGGCGACATGTCGATAAAATCGGGATAGAGAATGGAGACGCTGTATGTAGAGTCGGCGTAGTCGGCTGGCAGCGGAATGGCAAAACTGACCACAGGAAGCACGGAGTCGATGCGCACTTCAGGGGCTGTCAGGTTGACGTATCGCTCTGCAGCATTTGCAAAAGCCACAGTCAGCAACATCAGCACTATCAGTCGAAACCTGTACATATTTGACTATTTTACTTTTTACTGTTTCACCTGCAATTAAACTCCAGCACTTTTCTGTCCTCAAGCCAGCCCACGAGATGGTCGTTCACCTTTACTGGCCCCACGCCTACCGGTGTGCCGGTGAAGAGCAGGTCGCCCGTCTTCAGCGTGAAGAAGCGCGAGATGTAACTCACCAACTGGTCTACCGTGTAGAGCATGTCGCTGGTCAGTCCATCCTGCACCGTAGTGCCGTTGATGTCAAGGTGGAAGTGCAGCGCCTGCACGTCGCGCAGTTTCTCCTTTTCCACCCACTCACCCAGTGCTGCCGAGCCGTCGAAGCCTTTACAGAGCGTCCAAGGCAATCCCTGCTGGCGCGCACGCTGTTGCACGTCGCGCGCGGTGAAGTCGATGCCCACCGTGACAGCGTCGTAGTAGCGATAGGCAAAGCGCTCGGGAATACTCTTTCCCAAGCGGCAAATCCTTACCACCAGTTCGGCCTCGTAGTCTACCTGCTCACACCAGTCGGGCACGAAGAACGGCTTGCCGTCCTTTATCAGTGCCGAGTCGGCTTTCAGGAAGATAACAGGCTCCTCCGGTTTATATAACGCGCCATCCAGTTCTTTATTGTGCTGGATGTAGTTCATTCCTACTCCAAATATTTTCACTTTTTACAACGGTCAATGGTCAATGCTTCAATAAATCGCAGTTCTGCCTCAAGCATTGCAAGTTTAGGCATCTGGAAGCCAACCTTGGCAGCCTCGGCTATCGCGCGCGTATATAAATAAGGTATCTCCATCGGGCGCCGGTTGTCGAAATCAAGTTTCATCGACGGGCTATAGGGCACCATGGCGTCTGTCATTGCCATCATTTCGTCGGCATACGTGCTGTCTATTCCCTCTACCCCCAATGCCTGCGCCGCTCCTATCACCTCCATCATCTGGTCGTATATGAGTTGTCGGGTGGCAGGATTTTTCAGCAGCATGTCGGTAGAGGTGTTGAGAGCCACCGTCATGCCGTTGAAAGGCATGTTCCACACAGCCTTCTTCCAGCGCGCCAGAGCGTAGGGCACCTCCGCCGCAGTGATGCCAGCCTCGCGGAAGTCTGCCAGCAACGTATGGAATTTCTGCTGAGGACAGGAGAAGTTGCCAAGGTTGATGCTGCCGTAGCACTGATGTGAGATATGGCCGGGGCCAACCTTTCCCGAACAGACAAAAGCCAGACCAGCCACGATGGCAAGCCGTGGGAACACCTGCTGCAGGTCGGCTTCCAGCCCTATGCCGTTCTGTATGAGCACCACAACGGTATTCTCGCCCAAGACAGGCTGCAGCATATCGCGCAGCAAATGGTTGTTCACCGACTTGAGGCATACCAGCACGACGTCGGCCACGGGCATTTCGGCAGTGCTGCGATAAGCCCTGACATTGTCAAGATGGAATGAGCCGTCGCATGAGTCTATCTGCAGCCCGTTTGCTTTTACATAGTCGTAATCGCTATGCAGCAGGAAGTTCACCTCGCGTCCGGCCTTCATAAGGCGTCCGCCATAGAGTCCGCCAATGGCTCCCGTGCCTATTACTGAGTAAGTCATTTCTCTTCGTTTTGCGTGCAAAAATAATCAATTATTGAAAAAACGAAGAATGAAGAATGAAGAATGTAATCGCGCCTCCCGTTTAAGTGAAAGACGTCTCCTGTTTTTAAAAAACAGTGTTTCTAAAATTTAAAGCAGTGTTTTCAAAAATTACAGCAGTGTTTTTAAAAATTAAAACAGCGCTGGCAAAAATTAAAACAGCGCTGGCAAAAATTAAAACAGCTGTTTTTTTCGTGAACGCTGTCCGTGCCACTGCCTGCACGCACAAACATTGTCGGAGTAGGCAGTCTGCGCGTGAAGACAGCCAACATGTAAGCGACTCTTTACAGCGAAAAAAACGGTGACAATTTGATTTTTCCATAATATTATTGACTATTTTTGCATCGGAAAAGAAAATAGTCAATAATATTATGAGAAGAATATCGGCACTGCTTACCATGGCTTGCATGGTGCTTACGCTGCACGCACAAAACAAGACTGACCTGCGCTGCCAGGACTTTCTGGGAATTCCCCTGGAAGGTAACGCAGACACGATGGCCATAGCACTGAAAAATCAGGGCTTCACCGAATGGGGAGGCTCCGACGACGGAGAAGACATGTACTTCCGGGGAAAATACTTCGGACTGCGAGCACGGCTGCTCGTCAACATACAGACGGCATCGCGGCTGGTGCGCTCGGCACATATCACAATAGGCTCATACCGCACAAGAGAGATGCTGCTGCAGAACATGTCGTATCTGCTCGGAAAACTGTCGACACAATACGGCACCCATTCGGAGCGCAACGGAGCCTATTACTTCTTCACCGACTATGGCAGCGTGAAACTCGCTACAGCCACCAACGGCAAGGGCTCGACGGACATCACCGTGTTCTATCTGCCGCGCACGCCGTTCTACAAGGACGCTCTGCTTATTGGACTGAGAGGATACGTCAGAGAGGTGTCGACGCAGAATGCCGTAAGCGAAAATCCGCTGGAACGCTTCACTGCCGACGGCAGAAGCGAAAACCCCGACCTCATCGACCGCAAGTACGACCAGTTTGGCTATCTGACCGAAGCGCGAATGTTGGAGCGCACCGGCACAAGCGTGATAAAATACGAATACGACAGCAAGAACCGCATCGTAAAACGTACGCTGAAAAACGACGTTGCCGGCATTAGTTATATCAACGAGTACACATACGATGAGCACGACGAGATAATCAACGAGAGCCAGAAGGTACTCGACGGAAGCGGCGACTGCCTTATGTCCGTCAATATGCGCAACAACTACGACACACACGACGAAGAAGGAAACTGGACACGCAACCAACTGACCATTGTCTACTGGGAAAAAGACAGCCAAAGCCAGACGTCGCACGTCACGCAGACAAGGAAAATAACCTACTGGGACGAGGACTGAAACCTTTGGAGATTACCATTAGGCACGTGAAGTGAACAAACAGGAAAAACTGCAACCATCAGAACGACGGCTGCAGTTTTTCCTGTTTTTACCTCTTGGCTAAAAGATTATCTCTTTACTGCCTTATCCAACGGCAGTGCACGGATCAACTGGCTCTTGCTTACTGCGGTCTTGCTTGTAGCAGCCACACGGCGAGCCTTACGTACAGGAGCCTTCGCTACTGGAGCAGCGTCAGGCACTGCCGAAGGAAGAACGATAGACGCAATGCCTGTGCCAACCCGCCACATTCCTGTGCCAAGCAGGGTAGCGACCAGACCATCTTCGGGGAAGGTGATGACACCATCCTTCAGTGTGCCCATCAAGCCTCCGGTCTTCAACTGCGTGAAGGAGTAGCCAGCGTCAAGAAAGTAAGAGCCCAGGCTCTGGATGATGAACTCACCGTCGCCCCAGTTAAGTCCAGTCTGCTGCGATGGGATATAGACAGCGTCAGCATCCTGAGCATTCACCTCGATATAGTAGTCGCGCGAAGCGTCGTAGTCGCCATCCTCATTGTATGGGAAAGCCTCACCGTAGGCATTAACCAGACGATAAATGCCAGGATTTGTCTCGCTCTCTTGTATCTCTACTTCATAAGTGTAGGGATTTGCACCGTATATGCTGAGAAGAGCCTCCTCAGTATACAGGCCTACGCCAAGCGACTTCCAAGTGTCCTGAGCAGCATACGTGCTGGCAACGAAGGTGACAAGAGCAGTGGTCTGCGGCTCACCATCGGCATAGCCCACCAAGACAAGCGTCTGACGGCCATTGCCCGTGAAAGGAACACTGTACGTGCCACTCTCAAGAGCCTCTTCACTGGCTATAACGCCATCAATCACATCGTCGATAGCGCCACGGGCTATGCCAGACACCAGTGCATACTTAACAGACTGCAAGTCTTCACCAAGCGTAATGCTGAATGTTGCCTCAGCAACGCCATCGCGGTTCAGACCTTGGCTGACGAACTCAGCACTGAGCGAATAGTCCTTAGGGGCATAGCCCGGGAAGGTGATGATGACCATTCCCTCGGTGCTCTGCGAATAAGCAGCCCAGCCACCAATGCCGTCCATATAATAGACAGGAGCCAACTGAATCTGACCTGGTGTAACGCCATCTTCCTGATATGCAAGCACCTTGCTGAGAACCCATGTGTCCTCTGTGCTGTAAGCAGTGAATTTAGATGGGTGATATATCATAATATCAGCATCGTAGGTTGAATGGTGATAACCCGTGTTGAAAGGAGACCAGTAGACAAGTCCGTCCAGTGTAACAGGAGAGCCAAAGAGCGTCTGACCTGGCTGCAGCAAAGTCAACTCGATATACTCGCTCTGATTGCCATCGTC
Organism: uncultured Prevotella sp.; assembly: GCA_937877595.1. Taxonomy (GTDB): domain Bacteria; phylum Bacteroidota; class Bacteroidia; order Bacteroidales; family Bacteroidaceae; genus Prevotella. The sequence continues at coordinate 6,677 of CALFIY010000075.1, read as the reverse complement.
AACCTGGTCGAAGGCACCATATATACGATATACATTGGTGTTCTCCTGATTCTGCTTGATTTCAACAGCCTGTTCAAAGCCAAAGAAGAAATCCTCAACGAACTTACCTTTTCCTAATGAAACGTATGGCGAAGGTATTCCTGCAGAGAAAGTGTAGGATGTTGCACCATAGGCACTGGTGAGCGCTGCATTGGCGATTGAGAGAGTTGCTTCAACATAATTGTCATAACCCCAAACCGTAGGATCAAAACTTACAACTATTTCTGCTGTTTTGCTGCCGGCAGGGAAAGTCACGCTGCTGGGTATTGAGTATGTGCCAGTGGTATCAGCAATAGTGATATCGGCTGTCAACGCTGTGGCAGTGTTGACACGGCTCAACTCGATGGTAAGCGTGGAGTCTTCTATACTGACATCGTACTTTGCAGGAAGAGTGTTAGCAAAGTACACCTGCTCGCCACTGACCGTTGCCCACTTGTAGTCGTCATCGCTATCAGAGCAGGCGGTGAAACCCACTGCGGCAATGAACATCAGCATTAGGCTTTCAATATATTTTTTCATATTCTTTGTTCTCGTTAAATTTTACTTGACTTAATGACTTACCACACGTATGGTTCAGAGTCGCTTGATGGAGGAATTGGTGTCTCATTGTTCGTGCAGGCAGGGTTGTTGTTAGTCTCTGTCTGAACAATGCAGAGGTTCATCCATACAGGAGTAGAGGTTGTGTTCCACTGATATCCTTTCACGTGGTTAGTACCATCGTAAGAGCGGATGATGCCTTTCTCCAGACGCTTGATGTCGAACGTAGCAAAACCTTCACCCCACAACTCTACACGGCGCTGCCACCAAACTTCGTTCTGGAAGGCAGTAGCCCTGGTGCTGCTATAGGCCTCGTTGTGAGTGCCATAGGTGTAGTTGGCATCGCGGGTCTGAGCAAAAGCAGTAAGCAACTGAATGCCACGAGCCTCGTTCTGCATACCAGCAGCCTCGGCCTCGATGAGTTTCATCTCCTCAACGCGCATCAGAGGAACGGCAACGGTGAAAGCAGTGTACTGATTGTCGTGAACGCCATCCTTCGGACGGAACTTAACAGGCACATAGCCGGCAGCAGCGTATGCAGCGACATTGTAGCATGTATTATATACGCCAACAGGGTCGTCAGTGTAGTCGCCAAGGACAGAAGCAATGGCAGCCTGGCCGGCGGCAGTAGACATGGCAGTCTCGTCGAGTGCACCAAGCACTACGTCTACAGCAGGATCAATCCAGCACTTGCGACGGAAGTCGGTGGCAGGAATGGTGTTGTAGAGGTGAGCATCGATACGCTTCGGACCAATATAGTTGGCAGAGTATCCGCACTCAGAAGCGCTAACCTCGATAATCATCTGCGAACCCCAACTTGAGTCGGCATCGTTCTCGGTGATATTAGGATCGCTCGAACGGTATGTCAGACCGAAAATCCACGAGTTGTTTGGCTTGTTGAAACCGTCAGTCTGCGAGAGATATTCGCTCTCGCCCATCACAGAATAACCCTCCTGTGCAAGTTTGGCGTACTTCTCAGCATTTGCCCAGTCTTCCATTGTCAGGTATGCGCGAGCCTTCAGACCATACACCACATTGATGTTTGGCGTGTAGACATCGCTGCGCTGGTAACCTGCGAGCAGTTGTTCTGCCTTGTTAAGGTCAGAGATGATGAAATCCCAAATCTCTTTGTTGGTAGCACGGGGGTTCTCCGGATCGGTAGTCTCCTCGGTAACGATGGGCACCGTCTCAGCCTGCAAATTGGCAGCGTAGGTCTGTGGAGCATACATACGAGCAAGATCCTCGTAGAACATAGCACGCATAGCGTAGGCAATACCAGCACCGGTAGCCTTCTCGCCAACAGGGTTGTCGCCCGACTGGGAAATTACAATGCTGCAGTTCTTAATCCAGCCATAATAGTAAGTCCAAGGCAACTGACATACGGCATACGTCGGGCCAAGGCCTGTGCCGCAGGTGTACCACGTTGTGTACCACTCTGAGCCACTGCTCGTGCACACGATATCCTGTCCCATCACGTCGCGCTGCAGGAAGAACGAAGGATAGCCAAAATCCCAAGGGTACTGGCTGGCTCCACTGTAGGTGAACTCGCCATTAAGTGAGCCCGTAAGAGAGGCTACGAAGTTGTCGTAGGCTCCAGGAGCATTCTCAGCCTGCTCTGCTGTAACATAACTGGTCTGAGGATCAATCTCCTTTATGCAACTGTTCATGGTCAAGACAACAGTCAAGGCCAAGGCTGCAATGTATATTATTGATTTTTTCATAATCTATCTTTTTTCTGCTAATTGATACCGTTATCCGTTAGAATGAAACCTGTACACCACCCATGATGGTACGCATCAGAGAGTATGGCGTAAGAGCCTCCGTAGCACCGTAGTCATAGCGTGGGTCAAGACCCTTGCGCTTGCTCCAGAAGTAGAGGTTCTCGCCCGTAACATACAGACGAACCTTATCAACATTAACCTTGGCAGTGAGTTGCTTTGGCAAAGTATAGCCAACCGAGAACGACTGGAAGTTAAGGTATGAAGCAGACGTCAGGAAACGATCGCTTGTAGCAACAGTATAGCGGTCGCCATACTGGAAGCGAGGTATGTTAGACGTAGTGTTGGAAGGCGTCCACGACTTGAGAAGGTCTACGTGGAAAGCGCTACCGGCATCGCCGTCGTTCTCCCAGTTGCTCATAAGGGAAGCATACTGCAAGTCGTAAATCTTACCACCCAACTGATAGTCGAAATTGACGGCTACATCAAATCCGTAGACTGTTATTGTAGTGCCAAAACCACCGAATGCCTTTGGCAGCATCGACTTGCCGGCGTAGCGGGTAGCCTCACCGATGTTGGTTGTAGTGCCCGACTTCTTAGAACCTGCCTTTGCAGTATTGTTGGTAATGGGGTTGCCGTCGGCATCCACCTTGCCACCTGCAGGCGAAAGGTCTTCGTCGTACCAGTAGAGAGCCTCACCCTTCTCGTTCACACCAGCATAACTGTAAGTGAATGGGCAGTAGAGCGAACCACCCTCCTCGTACCACATCTGCACGGAACCACTCGTAGCACCGCTGCTGACAGGAATCCATGTTTCTGCGAAACCACCGTTAACGCGGATTTTGTTCTCAGGAAGTTTCAGAATCTTCTCCTTGTTATGGGCAATGTTGAAGTTGACATTCCAGTTGATGTTCTTTGTACGGACAAGGTCGCCGCTGAGCACAAGTTCAACACCAGTAGAACGCTTGTCACCGATATTGCCATAGTAGCCGCGAGCACCGAAACTTTCAGGCACCGACACGAAGAAGAGCAGGTCGGTGGTCTTCTTGTTGTAGTACTCAATGCTACCAGTCAGACGATTCTTAAACAAAGCGAAGTCCAAACCGATGTTGAAGGCTGTCGTTGTCTCCCAGGTGATATCTTCGTTACCAATACGATAGAACGACGGTGTCATCTGCGTAGACGACGATGGAGACAAAGTGTAGATGTCGGTGTACGACCAGTTGAAGGGCAGACCCTCGTTACCGGTAGAACCAACAGAAGCCTTCAGTTTCAACTGGTCAACCCATTTGGCCGTGAAGAAACTCTCCTTGTTGATGAGCCAGCCGGCACCAACGCTCCAGAAAGTACCCCAGCGGTTCTCCTTAGCGAAGCGGCTGGTAGCATCACGACGCAGCGAGGCATCGGCAAAGTATTTCTCGTTGTAGTTATAGAGCACGCGGCCAAAGTAACCTTCTACGTTGTGCTCAGTAGTGTAAGAGCCAGACTTGTACTGCTGGTTGGCAGCAGCATTGATTTCCTTAACGTCGGGAGTAAACAGACCCTGGCCTGTAGCGGTAAGGTAAGTGGTCTTAGTGTCGTACCACTCGTGACCCAGCGTAGCCGACAGGCTATGCTCGCCGAAACTCTTGTTGAAGTTAAGGGTTTGAACGTGGTTCTGACGATATGCATCGTTCTGATACTTGGCAATCTCACCGTTCACACTAACCTTCGGACCATAGAGTTGGCTGTCGTACTTAGAGTAGTTGCTGTGTCCCCAGTTGATGGTGCTCGTTGCATTGAAGCGCAACCAATCGGTAAAGCGGATATCTACAACGCCAGTAGCATTCAACTGATTGCCAACCGTGTTCAAATCGTTATAGTGGTTGGAACCGAGAGGGTTACCTGTCTGCAAGAAAGCACGTGGGTTAGGATAGTCTGTGCCAGGACGACCGTAGTCGTACTGAGGATTTCCATTGACATCGGTACGAATGATGGGTATGCCACCAGGACCGAGTACGCGCACGTATATAGGATAGATAGGAGCGATGCGCGAAGTGTAGTAACTCAGGTTGGTAGAACCAAGTTGATACTCGTCATTGTTTGGGTTGCTGATAGTGTTGCTGTGGGTGTAGCCAACATTGGCACCGACATGCAGCCACTTGGTAAGATCGTAGTTAACCTTCAGACGGGCATTGAAACGCTCGTAACTTGAGTTGTCGATGATACCATCCTCATTCAGATAGCCGGCAGAGATGAAATAGTCACTCTTGTCAGTACCACCGCTCATGTTAACTTCGTACTCCTGACGGAAACCAGTCTTGTAAGCCTCGTCTGTCCAGTCGTCTGGCTGATACCAATATGTCTCGCCGTTATACTTCTGTGCATAGCCGAGAGTAGCATTTGGGTTAAGTTTTCCGTCAGTACCTATGAGATACTGTCCGTTGGGCACAGTGTAAACCTGATAGCCGAGAGCCGAGATAAGATGCTCGTTAGCCAGGCGGTTAGCATCGCTTACGCTGTTGCCCTGCTCAATATAGTAGTTGTTAAGACCTGCATAAGCAACCTCATAATACTGTGCCGGACTGCTGATCTTCTCATACTCCTGGACGGCACGGCTGTTGGCACCCCAACGCATGTTGACATTAACCTTTGGAGACTGCTTGTTACCCTTCTTGGTAGTAATAAGTATAACACCGGCAGCACCGCGCGATCCGTAAAGGGCTGCAGAAGCAGCATCCTTAAGCACGGATACAGACTCAATATCTTCCTGGGAAATGTTGCTCAGCGATGCAGAGTAAGGAGCACCGTCAACAATAATAAGAGGGTCGGTGTTAGCATACATAGAGGCAATACCACGGATATTGATCTTACCCTGCGAAGCACCAGGAGCACCGCTACCACCACGAATCTGCAGGCCAGGAACAGAACCGGCCAATGCATTGGCTACGTTAGTAGTAACATGCTTGTCAAGTTCCTGGGAACCTACCATGGCGGCAGAACCAGTGAACGAAGACTTCTTCTGCGTACCATAAGCAACAACGACGACTTCGTCAAGAGCCGTCTGGTCGCTGGTCAGCACGATGCGCATGTTAGGACGAGCGCTCACCTCAAGAGGCTCCATTCCAACATACGTGATGCGCAGGGTCTTCTTGTCGGCTGGCACTGTCAGCGAGAAGCGACCATTGGCATCTGTCACGGCACCTACATTAGTGCCCACAACGAGAACAGAAGCACCGATAACAGGCTGATTGTCCTCTTGCGACACTACTGTGCCGTTCACTTTAGTCTGGGCGATTGCCCCCCCCACTACAAGGAAGAGACATGCCAAAAACATCGTCAGTCTTTTTTTCATAAAACACTCTTTAACTTAAGATAGATCTCGTTAACCGCATAGGCTTCGTCGGGGCCTTTATATCTTACGGCTCTCTCGCCGTTATCTTTATTCTTATAGACGACAAATTCGTTCCCGTCCCTGTATATACCGAAAGCTCTGGGCTTTTTGTAATCCACCCCTATGAAGAATCTGGTCGTCTCATAGGGCGGAAGATTATGGGCATTATACCACCCACAAAGATCCTCTATGGTCTTCCCGTATACGATGATGGTTTTCTCATCAGCGTTCTGGACATAGGCTTTATAGTACTGGTGGCCTTTGATCGTCACTGTATTGTAATTGAAATTCGGTATTCTTTTCTTTGGCATTGCTGTGACCTCCCTTCCTCTTGGCTGCAGCTCTATTGTCTCAGGGAGCCAATCCCTGAATCAAGGATGTCACCTTCGGGCCGGAACTCTCGGAGTCCTGAAAGTAGTGCCGGTATTGACTTCCCTGGGCTTGGCCCTATGCGTTGACCGGGCAATGAACTCCTGAAGGCTCTGTTCTGTAAAATATACGCAGCCGTTCTCGACGTATTGAACGAAGGAAACCTGGCCATTAGTCCTGGCAGTATCCAGCGTATCAATGCTGATGCCAAGGAGCTTTGCCGCCTCCTTCCTCGTAAGAAGTTTTTCCATATTGATTGTCACCTCCATATGTTTATGTATCCGGGGGATGCTTCTTCTGCATCCCCCTTCAGAAAGGAAAGGAAGAAAAAGCTGTTCCTGTAAACTAAATTCCTTTCGTGTCATGATAAAATTTCGCTGATTATATCATAGTCCATATAATCATTTCTGTCTGCTGATAATGTGGACTTTGCAGCCAACTTTCCATATTCTCCATAAAAATGTACCTCTGCCGTTGGGTGAGATACTGATATATTCATGGAGTGGGTAAGAGTTGCAAGTGCTTCAACCCCTTCCTGAGCGTCTGTTTTTGACAAAATTTGTGTCTGCCATCCTTGTTTGTCCGCAAATTTTAAATACATTCTTGCCAAATCTCCGGCAAATATATTTGCCTCATCCCCT
>CALFIY010000074.1 GCA_937877595.1 uncultured Prevotella sp. | reverse complement strand
TACGCTGCGTCCAGTCGGAGTGCTGGTTGAGGATTGTAGCGGCTAACTGACGCTCCCATTCCTCTCCTCCTGCGAGGGTGCGGAGGTAACGCTGGGGAACACCCATACGTTCGGCCAACTGGCCTACTGCGTTGGAGTGGATGGAGAACTGACCCTCGGGCATGTTCATCATCAGGGCGTTTCCGTTACCGTCGAAAGTAATCACGGGCTGGTGGTCGTTGCGCTTCAAGTTCACGCCCAGCGGTGCGATGTAGTCCTGCGCAATCCTACCCTCGTTGATAAGACGCTCCATGGTGGCCTGTACTCCGACGGCCTTGCCGTCAATCATTCTCTGGACTTTGTTCATTACTACTTCGTTGAGTCCCTGCTGCAGCGTCGAAGGCTGCTGAATTGTTGTTGTTGTCATAATGCTGTAAATTTAATTGGTTATTATTTGGGTTATTAAACACATTATCAATGACAGTAGAACGAAACCTTTACGCCACGACGCAGTTTGCATACGCACTTGTCGCCCATGCAGCGGAAAGCGCGGTCGAGCAGACGGTTGATAAGGTCGATGGCTCCGTCCAGCATACGGATAAGGCCGCTCACGCCTACGAGCGTATTCACTTTCTTGCCGTTCACGTAACCGCTAATCTTAATCTTGAAGTTGCGGTTGATTTCGCTGGTGCTGTAGTTCAATGTTGCGTTCATGACTTAAAATTTTAATTTTGTTCAACTTCGGAAGTGATTATATTGAAATCACACCGCGAAGTTCGTAAGTTATTTTGAAAATACCAAATTTTTTACGAGAAAAATTACTTTTTAGTTTATTTTTTAACTTCCTTTAACGGATATGGTATCGGAATTTAATACTTTCTTCAACTTTTCAAAAACGTAATCCTAACGACCCAAAATTCTGAAAAATCAATAAAAATATGCCCTTTAAGCACATTTTTCTGATTATTTTGTAATCACTTTGAAGAATTTTGTGTACCTTTGGCGGCGTAAACTGAACAGGTTACTAATTTAGTGAATTATGAAAGAAAAGATTTTAGCCGCATTGAAAGCCAAGTTTACGGGGGTCAATGCAAACATTCTCGACAGGATAGCCACCATGTTGGCGAAGACTGTCACCACAGAGGAACAGGTCAAGACCGCAGTAGAGGGAGTGACCAAGGACTTCATCGACGTTATCGAGGCCTACGGCGACAGCCGTGCCACAGATGCGCAGCAGTCAGCCGTGTCTAACTACGAAAAGAAGCACGGACTGAAAGACGGCAAGCCTGTGGAGGAAAAGCCAGCAGCCACGACAACGACAACCACCACAACACCTCCAGCAGCAGGAGGCGACTCAACCACTAATGCCCTGCTCCAGCAGTTGCTTGACCAAAACAAGAAACTCACGGATCGTCTCGACAAGATGGAGGGGGAGCGCACAGCTGCAAGCCGCAAGGCAGAACTTGACGGCATCATTGCCAAACTTCCCGAAAGCCTCCGCAAAGGCTATCAGCGCATCAGCGTGGACTCCCTCTCCGAAGAGGACTGGGCTACTCTGAAAGGCGAGATTACCACCGAGGTAGAGGGCATCAGTAAGGAGCAGGGTGCCAAGGGTGCTGTTTTCGGCAGACCCACAGGCAACGGGGGCAAGGCCGCTGGTGCTTCCGGCAACGCGCAGGAGGCTACCGACGCAGAAGCAACCGCCGTCGTGGACAAACTCAACATTTAGTGTTCAACCCTCTAAAAGCAAAAGACTATGCCACAAGCAAATCTTATTCGAGAGCAGTACGAGATTGAGGACGGGCTGGAGAGCATTGTCATCGTGAATTGCCTCGGTGACATTCCTGGCGGTCGTACTCTCGACGTGACTGGTGTCGCAAGCGGCACTACGGTCATCAAGTCGGGTCATATCCTCATTGCCAGCAACAAGGGTGTCGTGAAGCCCATGCCGCTGAACAGTGGAGGAACGGCCTACGGCTCTCTGCCAGCCAACCACTCGTATCTCGGTGTGCTCAAGGCTACCGTGAGCGTCAAAGACCCTCGCGCAGCCATCCTCACTATGGGACAGGTCAATCAAAAGGCTTGCCCATACACAGTAACGGACGCCATGAAGTCGGCTCTGCCGAATATTCAGTGGCTGTACTAATGTTCAACCCGAAAAAGAACTGAAAGAATATGCAAACAAGTCTATTCGCGGAAATCGTTGAGAAGTATTTCCGTCTTGTGATTGGTAAAATCACAGAGAAGTTCAACGGCAATAAGACCGAGCCTGTCCTGCTCCACAAGACTATGCTCACGGAGGAGTACTCCGCAGACCTTTCTTGGGGCAGCACGGAACTCAACCACTCCATCGTAGCCGCCGATGTGGTGTCGCTCGACTCGTCTCTGCCTTTGAAAAAGCGCGGCAAGATTGGTAACGCTACTGGCACCATCGCAAAACTTGGTGTCAAGTTCCGCAAGGGCGAGAAGCAGATTACCAACATCAACATCATGGTTGCTCGCGGTGCTGATGAGGCTACCGTTGCCAGCAAGGTATTCGACGATGCACCCAAGGCTGTCAAGGCCATTGACGTGCGCAAGGAGATTATGTTTGAGCAGGCTCTTTCTACAGGCCAAGTGCTTGTGGCTGATGCCTCCGACGACGACTCCGACAACGACGGCACGGGTGTACGCGCTGACTTCGGCTACAAGAGCGAGAACAAGTTCAAGGCTACGGTTGCTCCTTGGGGCAACAAGGTAGCGCGTCCTCTTGACGATATTCGTCAGATGTTCGACAAGGCCAACGAGGATAGCAACGTAATTACCCATGTCTATGTGACCAAGAAATACTTCAACTACATACGCAACAGCCAGCAGTCGAAGTTGCTCTCTGCCACATTCCAGAACCAAGTCATTACGTCGCTGGTACTCCTGCCCGTTCCGAGCCGTCAGCAGATGCTCGACGCGCTGGCCGACGAGTTCAGTGCTACTTTCCACATCGTGGATAGCGTCTTCAAAGTCGAGAACCCCGACGGCTCTACTACTCCAGTACGTCCTTGGGTAGAGGCCAACCTTATCGGTGTTCCTGGCGAGGTGGTAGGCCGACTGGTTTACGGTACGCTGGCCGAAGAGACCAACCCCGTTGCCAACGTGTCCTATCAGAAGTCGGGTAGCCATATCCTCGTGTCGAAGTACTCGAAGACTGACCCGTTGGAGGAGTTCACCGCAGCACAGGCTCTGTGTATGCCCGTTATCGACGGTGCAGACGCAATCTACATGCTGACCGCTGACGAGGCCGCTACTGGCGCACTGGTGCTGACTAATGACGATATGACCGGCAACACAATCTCCGTTGCCAAGACTGCTTCTACCGTCAACCTCGGTGTCAATTACAAGGGCGACGAGGATCTGCTGTCCGTAGAGTCCAGCGAGTCGTGGGCTACCGTGAAGAAAGCCGACGGCAAGATTATCGTCAAGGTTGCTGCCAACAGCGCAGCCTCCGCTCCTGCTCGTGAGGCTACCGTGACCGTCACCGACGGCTACAACGTGGTTGAAGTGACCATTGAACAGGCCGCTAACTCCTAATCAACTCTGACTCATGGCTAATGTTCTCGAAGCCTTAAAGGGCATAAACTCCTACCCCGTTCCGCTCCGTACTCTCTCTGAGATTGCGGAGCGTCGGGGTGTGTCGCTCGACGAGACCACAACGGCAGGTATTCTAAAAGGCAAGGATTTCAACCTGTGTCGCGCCGACCTGCTGCTGTGGCTCTCGTATGCCCCGAACATCACACAGGGCGGTCAGTCCTACTCGTTCACAGACGAGCAGCGTACAGACATGCGTAACCTCGCGCAGCAGCTCTATGACGAGTTCGAGGAAGAGGATAATGCGCCAAAGTCTATATACGGCTACAAAGGTAAACGGCTATGATTATACAGAACGGAACCATCGAGACCAAGGTAAAGACCGCTGGCGGTGTAAACCTCGATACAGGACACCCAAGAAAGCCGACAGCAGCCTCATGGGGCGACCCGATACCCTGCCAGTTCACACCCAACAGCCATAATAACCTCGGTGTCTCAACAGGCCAGCACTTCACACAGGCATCCTATACGGTGCTGATTGAGGAGCAGCCATTTGAGGCCGAGCAGATAAGGCTAAAGGACATGGGAGGTAAGACCATCGGGGAGTTCTCCATCCTCTCGACGGAACCGCTCGAAGCCGTCTGCGAATTGAAGATACTGATTTGAGGCAGAAAAGGGGCAACGAGAGGCAACGAAAAACCGACGGCTGGATAACTTACCACCGGAAGCAAGAAACGCGCTCTCGCTCCAAATTTGCTAAAAATAACTCGAAGAAATGCCTATTAGTCAACTGACCCCGAAAAGCGAGATAGATGCCATAGTCGCACAGCGTGTAGAGCGCATGAGACAGGCCATCATCTACAATCTCAAAGTGGTCGCCGAAAAGGTGCTCAACCGAGCGCGTATCACGGGAGAGAAAGGACGGGATTTCACAGACCAAACTGGCAACCTCCGCAGCAGTATCGGCTACGTTATCGTAGTGGACGGCGAGATAGTCATGGAAAGTACCTTTGAAGTCGTAAAGGAGGGAGCCGAGGGAGCAAGGCAGGGCAAGGCATTCGCGCATAGGATAGCCCAGCAGTACCCGAGGGGAATTGTTCTCATCGTGGTAGCCGGAAAGAACTACGCGAAATATGTTTCCGCTCGTGGCTTTGACGTACTCGACAGCGCAGAACTGCTGGCACAGCAACTCGTTCCGCAGATGCTAAAACAACTTGGAATGTAACGACACATGGCAAAGACAAGCAGACAGATACAGGGAGACATCTACCAACTCCTGCGTGACAGCACTCTTTACACGATGATTTCGGGTGAGGTCTATAGGGCTGGTATGCGTCCCCGTGACAGCAAGTTAGAGGATGCAGAGGTCATCTTCACGGCTGGCATACCCTCGCAGATACAGACGGGGGTGGTAACGGTCAACATCTTTGTGCCTGACATCGACGCTTACGACAACGGCGTACTGGTTGAGGACAGCCAGCGCACGGAGGAAGTAGAGATCTATGCACAGGCTTGGGCTGAAAGCCTCACAGCCGAGGTGTCAAACTACAAGTTCAAGTTGCAGCAGACCATCTACACGGAGGAGGAGCCGACGATACACCAGCACTTTATCGTTGTCAAACTCGCCTATGAGTATTTTGGTGACGATGAAGCACCTCTCATCATTCCGTAGACGGCTTTCATCGACGCGCTCGACGAGGACGGGAACGAGGGCTATTTGCCCCTGCTTACCACCGAGGACGGCGAGGAGGTCGAGATACTGCCTCTGAACGAAAAGAAAAACGAAGTAATAACCCAATAAATTTCTACAACTATGTCTGTACTTTCTTGGGGTAAATTTACCCTTGAACACACGACTTCCACCAATGGTACTCCTGGCTCTTCCTGGACTACCATTGACACGCCAAAGGAGGACAGCGGCAAACTGACCCCTACGGCTGGCAATTCGGTGGAGGCTACCGAGGAGGGCGGCGACCTTGTGGACGCCCGTACTGGTAAGACCAAGTACCAGTTTGAGTGGTACAACTTTGTGAAGAAGGGCGGCACACGTCCTTTCTCCGACGACGACGGCATCATTGCTGGGGAACACGCCCTGCGCGTCACTCCCGAGGATGAAGCGTGCGAGGGCATCTTGATTGACCGCTGCACAATCACCCTCTTGGAGGAGTTCTCCGCAGCCGACGGTAAGTTGCTGCACTATGTAGCCAAGTGTCTGAAGCCTGCAACGGGTAAGACCGTGAAGCCTTACACGAAGCCCGCAGGTAACAGCACCACTTAACACTCTGTGCCCCGTGGCGGTGGGGGAATATAATACCACCGCCATTTTTTTACATCGCGGTGTAGAGCAGATGGTAGCTCGGTAGGCTCATAACCTACAGGTCGCAAGTTCGACTCTTGCCACCGCAACCAGTTCTAATTACATGTGATTTATGGCAGACAGCAACATTGAAAAAAGAGTAGCCGAAACCATACTCCAGCAGCCAGCGGAGATACACATCGGCAAAAAGACATTCTACGCAGCCCCTCCGAGCGTCGCAACATTGATACTCGTGTCGGAGGCTGTTTCGCGTTTACCCGAACTATCCAACGACAACATCATGGGCGAGACTCTGACCAAGGCCAAGGACTGCCGACCGCTGGGCGAGATAGTAGCCATCTACATACTTGGTGCCAAGGCCGTCAATGAGGCGGTGGAGGTCGAGCGCAAGGTGCAGCGTCGCTTCGGCCTTATCAAGCGCACAGTCACCGTGAAGCAGACCATGACCCGTAAGGACGCACTCGCTGACGAGGTACTGGAGGCTTTAACGCCCAAGGAACTGAACCTGCTCATGTCGCAGATACTACAGCAGATGCAGATAGGGGATTTTTTCGGGCTTACCACTTTCCTGACAGGAGTAAATCTGACGCGCCCGACGAAAGTGGTGGAAGAGAACTGAACGACAGCATTTGGGCGATAGTCGCTGGCACGGCAAAGGCTTACAACCTCCCTCCCGACTATGTGCTATACGAAATGTCCTATGCTAACATGGTCATGTATAGCGCAGTCCTGCCGAGTTACAACCATAAGGGCGGCAAGGACGGGGAAAAACAACAGGACGTTATCAAGGCCGACGATCCGAGCAACCGTGAAAAGGTAAGACAATTTCTTGACAGAATAGAATAGCAACAATGAACGCAGAAGACGCAGGAATATATTTCGGTGCGAGACTCGACAACTCGCAACTACAGACCGACGCACAGGAGGCCAGTAGCATCCTTGCTGGTGTGGGACAGGAGGCAGAGGCGCAGAGTGCCAACATCAAGCAACTGCTCTCTGACGTTCCTACGGTCAATATTGATGTCGTTACCAATGCCTCTACAGCCCTCGACTCCATAGACGCGGCTTTCGCAGAGATAGACCGTGTCGTTGACACCAACAAGGCCGCTATTGCCGACCTCGAAAAGGAGTACGAGCGGCTACAGAAAGCCATGTCTGATGCCTACAAGTCGGGCAACGACAAGGAGTACAACCGTCTAAGAAATGAGGCACAGGCCATCAAGTCCAACATCACACTCCGTAAGAATATCAACAAGGAGGCCGCAAAAACAGCCGATGAACTTGCGAAGTGTGAGGCTCAGATGAAGAAAGAGGCCAAGGCCGTAGAGGAGAACACCCAACAGCACATTTCCCTCCGTCAGCGTCTGCGTGAGGTCAAGTTGGAACTGGTGGAAATGGAGGCCGCAGGAGAACGCGGCTCTGCCAAGTACCAGCAGTTGCAGCAGGAGGCCGCAAGGCTTACCGACGCATGGGCTGACGCACAGGCACAGGCCACAATCCTTGCCAACGACCAGCGCGGCTTCCAAGGTGTCATATCTGGCTTGCAGGGTGTCGCTGGTGCTGCATCCGTAGCAACGGGTATCTTCGGCCTGTACGGTGCGGAGAATGAACACCTCCAGTCTATCATGCTGAAAGTGCAGTCGCTCATGGCTATTACCATGGGACTGCAACAGGTCAGCAACACCCTCAACAAGGATAGTGCTTTCTCCCTCGTCACGCTCAACGGCCTAAAGCAGTTGTGGAACAAACTCATGGGCGAGAGTTCCGAGGCTTTGGAGGAAGAGAATGCCGCTGTGGCAACCAACACCGCCACCAAGGAAGCCGAAGCAGCAGCCACTACAGCCGACACCGCTGCCGAGGTAGCCAACAGGACGACCACCGTAGCCGGAACATCTGCCACCAATGCCGCCACGGGAGCGGAGGTAGCCAATACTGCCGCTACCAAGGCGCACACCACGGCCACCGTAGCACAGACCATAGCGACCAAGGCCGCTTCGCTGGCTCTGAAAGGACTGAAAGCCGCTCTCATCAGTACGGGTATCGGTGCGCTCATCGTACTGGTGGGCGAACTGGTGGGCTGGCTGGTAAGCCTGTTTGACACCGTTGACGAGGCAGCGGAAAAGGAGAAAGCACTTAACGAGGTGATGAACGAGGGCGCAAAGGCTTACGCCAAGGCACAGGGCGAAATATCTGGCTACATTACCAAGATTGAGCATTTCAACGGCACCAAGGAACAGGAGAAAAACCTTGTCAAGGAACTAAACACCAAGTACGGTGAGGCTCTCGGCTACTACGACTCGCTGGCTCAATGGAAAGACGTGCTGAAAGAAAAGGGCGAGATATACTGCCAAGTTCTGCTGAAAGAGGCTGAGGCACAAGCCATTCTGTCGAAGTACACGGAGGCATATATCGCACTCGAAGAAGCCCGTAAAAAGAAAGCAAGTGACTACGGTCATTGGTACACCACCGCTGCCGGAGACAGGAAGCGTAAAGCGGAAGCCGAGGCCGACGCACAAAAAACGGCTGACTACTGGCTGAAAGCCTACAACGATAAGATGAAGGAGGCTCAGTCGATGAGTATTGACTTCAACATAGGAGGCCATACCGACCCGACGAAAGTAACGCCAGGCAGCGGCAAGGGCAAGACCTTTGACCCTGCCAAGGCCGCTCTTGAAACACAGAAAGCCATCGAGGAGTACAAAAAATCCGTCAGCAAGTACGTCAAGGACGCTAACGATGAACTGAACGCCCTTATCATCAGCGGTCAGCAGCAGGGGCTTGTGCGTGAACTTAATGAGATACGGCAGAGCACACGTAAGCGGCTGGAGGCATGGAATGAGCAACTGCGCAATTTGGCCGAGGCTCGCAAGGCCGCTGCCAAGGCTCAGTACATGAACACCAAGGGAGCAACCGAAGTAGGCTGGGCTAACTCCGCAGACGGCAAGAAAAGCATTGATGACTGGATTAATGTTATCAAGGGCGAGACTCCGCAGGTCATAGCGGAATTTGACCGTGTTTGGCAGCAGATTACGGAGAATGGCGAACAGGCTATACAGGCCGCACAAGAGAAGTACACCGACGCTCTTATTGACGAGTTCGGCACACAAGCGCAGAAAGAGGAGAAACTTTTGCGCGAGTGGTCGAAGAAAATCGCCTTTCTCCCTGACGAGTTCCTGCCGCAGGCTCTTGACCAAATGGAACAGGAGTTCGCCAAACTCGACAGCGACCGCTTCAAGGCTGGTATTGACTGGGAGAGCGTTTTCGGCAATCTCTCGGAACAAGCCGTTCCCGTGCTGGAGAGTACGCTGGCAAAGGTCAAGCAGTACTTCGAGGCCAACAAGTCGGCCATGTCAACGCAGGAGATTAAGGACTACCAGGAGGCCATTGCCAAAATGGAGGATGAGATTGCCAACCGCAACCCGTTCTCTGCTATGGTCAAGTCCATACAGGACATCAAGACCTCCAAGGCCGAAATGATTGCTGCACTCGGTGAGATGAAAGCCGCCAACGAGGAACTGACAAACGCCATTCTCGAAAGGAACGAGGCACAGCTGGCCTATAATGAAATCCTCGACCGCATAAAGAATGGAGAACTGACCGAGGACTGCGAAGAGCAGACTGCGGCTTTCAACCGTCTTACCGAGGCCAAGGAGGGTGTGCGTAAGGCCACCGAGAAAGTCAATAATGCCGACAACAAGTATAACAAGGCTCTCAACAAGAATACCTCGGCCTACAAGAATTTCGCTTCCAGCCTAAAGAACGTAGGCGAGACCGTCACCAACGTAGGTAAGAACGCACAGAAACTTGCCGCTATCTTCGACGGCGACGTTGCAAAGAGCATCGGCAAGGCCGTCACGTTCATGGATGAGGTGATAGATGCATCCTCTACTATCATCAACGCTATAGGCGACCTCGGCAAGGGAGTGGCACAGGGTGTTGAGACCACCGTTCAGGCTACGTCACAGGGTGCCAAGGCTGCTGCAACTACTGGCGCAGCCGCTATCTCCACCATTGAGAAAGCGTCGGCTATTCTCGCCATTATTTCCGCTGCCATTCAACTGGCTACAGCCGTCGCCAGCCTGTTCAATGATGATGACGAGAAGCAGGAAGAGATAGAACACCTACAGCAGCGTATAGACCAACTCCAGTGGGAACTTGACAATGCGGACATCGTGCGTCTGCAGGAGCGTAACGGCAAGGCCATCGACATCATGAATAAGGCCATTGACGATACGCGCAAGAGCCTGGCCGACGAATACACGCAACTCTCTCAGATAAGCAATCTGTGGGACTATATGGCTGCTCGTGTCGCGCTCAACGAAACTCTTATGCGTGAGAGTGCGGAGCGTATCGCCACGGCCTACGCTAATATGGGCTACACAGCAGACAAGGCTCTCGGAGGAAAGAAGTTTGACGAGGCTCGTGCCCAGTTGGAGAACATGGCACAGCAGCAGTTGCTCATACAGGAGCAGATTGATAAGGAGTACAGCAAGAAACATACCGACTACGGGCAGATTGATGAGTGGAAGCAGAAGATTGAGGAACTGGGTCTCGAAATGCTGCAACTCATCAACGACCTTGTGGAGGACATCATAGGCGGCACTTCATCCGACATCGCCAACCAACTTGCAGACGCTTTCTTTGAGGCTTTCGAGGCTGGGGAGAGTGCTGCCGAGGCTTGGGGCAATAAGGTGAACGCGATAGTGGCCGACGTGCTGAAACGTATGCTCGTTCAGAAGTTCCTCGAAGAGCCGCTGGGTGACATCTTCGACAAGTACAAGGCCAAGTGGTTTAAGGACGGCAACTTCGCTGGCATTGATGCGGTCATTGCCTCCATGGAGGAGTTCCGCACCGACCTCAACAGCACCTACGACGTATTTTCCGACGTGATGTCAACCCTGCCCGACGATCTGCGCGACCTGCTTGTAAACACCGAGACAACACGCGAGGGCGTGGAGAAAGGTATCGCACAGGCCTCACAGGACAGCGTGGATGAACTGAACGGACGTGCAACAGCCATACAGGGGCATACATACAGCATATCCGAGAACACCAAACTACTGCTCGTCACGGCAAATGCCATCCTCGAAAGTGTCCTGCACATCGAGGACAACACCGACGGGCTGACGGGCAAGGTTGACCGCCTACAGGGTGACATCAAGGCCATGCGTGACGATATTAGCGAGATAGCCACAAGAGGTATAACCATTAAACGATAGTACATTATGGAGCAACTGATTAAACAGATTTTCGAGCAAGCACGGCTGATAGGGGCTTGCGACAAGTTCACGGGTAAGGAGCGGACACTGGACGATATGATTGCCCTGTTCACCTCTCCGCAGGGTAAGGAGTTCTGCATCAAGCACCTCTTCCCGAATATCACGACCTACCGTGCTTTCAAAAAGTACGACGAGCAACTACAGGAGAAAGGCATCTACATCGACGCTGGGGCTATCACGCTAAAGAACCCCGAAAGGGCTATCCTCATCGGGCGCACCTCGGCCACCGTGACCTTTGACACGCTGGAGCATCACGAGGTCGTAGTCCTGCAAGGTGCCAAGTGTACCGTAGGCGCATGGAAATGGGCGGTCGTGCGTGTTCATGCAGACCGTGAAAGCGAGGTTATCAAGTCAGCATACAATAACGCCATCATCCTATGATAGGGAGACTGTATATCGACGGAAACGACGCATACCTGCAATTTGGTGTGTATGTCACGCAGAGCGGCTGGAATGAACTGGTCGCTATGCCTCCGTTGAAAGCAGTTGACTATAACGACTGGCAGGAGGAGGACGGTATAGAAGCAGACCTCTCCAATCCTGTGCTGAACACAAGGGAGGTGCAGATAAAGTTTGCCATTGCCGGACTCTACAGCCGTTATCAAGCAATGGTGTACATGCTTTCCGACGGGGCTTACCATGAGTTCAACTGCGCGTATATCGGGCGCAAGTACAGGCTGCGTCTCGTCAACGAGGGTAGCCGTTCCATCTTGAAGCCGCTGGAGAATACAACGCTGAAATTTGCCGATGATTTCCCGATGCTCGGATATACCTACGCGGCTCCTGTCAGCGGCGTTATCCCCTCCTACGACTACCTGCTGGACGGCTTCATGTTTACCAAGTACGGTGTGCGCATCCTGCAAGGGTCGCTGGCCGAGGTAAAGAAGAAAGCAGCCGTCAAGCCCAACCTCCTGCGTAACATCGCGACTATCAGCGGAGCGTCCTACGACAACCGCAACGTGACCTACAAGAGCAAGGACGTGAAACTGACCTGTCTGCTACGCGCTGAAAGCCTCACGGAACTATGGCGTAACTACGACGCTCTGTTATACGACCTTATACGACCGTATAGACACGTGTTCACTTCCACGACCAACGAAGAGGCTTTCTACTGCGCCTACAAGAGTTGTGCCGTGAGTGAGTTCTTCCCCGACGGCAAGTTGTGGTTGAAGTTCACGCTGACACTTAGGAACTGTTACTAAATTATTTGAACGTTTGCGGTTTGATTACGTAGTTCCATTC
>CALFIY010000073.1 GCA_937877595.1 uncultured Prevotella sp. | reverse complement strand
AAAACAGCTGTAATTTTTTTAAAAACAGCTGTGGCATTTTAAAAAACAGCAGTTACGAAAATCAAGAGTCTCTGATGTTTTCTATTCGATGTTGACAAGTTGGCATATAGTCTCCAGCCACTTGCTGTCAGTGTCGTCGAAGGTGGCGAGTTCGCGGCTGTCTATATCGAGCACCTCTGTAACTCGCCTTTCGACATTACTTTCTTGTCTTAATCTGTTTTTTCCTTCACGTCGAATGTGAGTTCCTGTTTGTCGTCCTGTTTCGAGACAAGAATTGTGCTGTCGGCAGAAACGCCGCCATTTATGATGAGTTCGGAAAGACCGTCCTCAATATAGGTCTGAATGGCACGCTTCAGTGGACGTGCACCAAACTGTACGTCGTATCCTTTGGTGGCGACAAACTCCTTGGCCTCGTCGGTCAGTTGTATGGTGTAGCCCAGTTCGGCAATGCGCTGGGTTAATCCTTTCAGTTCTACATCGACAATCTGTTTGATGGCTGCGAGATCGAGTTGGTCGAAAGTTATTATCTCGTCAAGGCGGTTGAGAAATTCAGGAGCAAATTGCTTGGACAGGGCTTTCTGCACTATCGTGCGCGCACGGCTCTTGTCTTCGTCGCTCTGTGCTATCGCCGATGATGTCGTGCCAAAGCCTACACCACGGCCAAAGTCTTTCAACTGACGTGTTCCGGCATTGGAAGTCATAATAATCACCGTATTGCGGAAGTCCACAAAGCGCCCGTTGCCGTCTGTCAGCCGTCCCTCGTCAAGAACCTGCAGCAGAAGGTTGAACACGTTGCCGTGGGCTTTCTCTATCTCGTCGAGCAGCACGATGGAGTAGGGGTGGCGCCGCACGCGCTCGGTGAGTTGTCCGCCCTCTTCGTAGCCTACGTATCCCGGAGGTGCTCCTACAAGCCTGCTCACATTGAACGACTCTGTATATTCTGACATATCGACGCGGATAAGTGCCTCGCTTGAGCCAAACATAAACTCAGCAAGTTTTTTTGCGAGATATGTCTTGCCTACGCCAGTAGGACCAAGGAACATGAAAACGCCAATAGGGTGATTTGGTTCTTTAAGGCCGACGCGGTTGCGCTGTATGGCCTTCACCATAGTGTCGATGGCTTTGTCCTGGGCAATGACGTGCGATTTAAGATCTTGTGCCATTCCTTTCAGACGAATTCCCTCTTCGCTTGCCATTCGCTTAACAGGGACGCCGGTCATCATTGACACTACGTCGCGCACGTCCTGTTCTGTGACGTGACGGAACTCCTGTTCCTCTCCAGCCTGCCACTTACGGTTGAGGTCGGCCAACTTGCGCTCCAACTCCGACAGTTTGTCGCGATAGCCTGCTGCAAGTTCGTAGTTCTGGCTGCGAGCAGCCTGCTTTTCCCGCTCGCTTACAAGTTTTATCTGCTGCTCTGTGTCGGAAATTTCCGGAGGCACCTGAGCATTGTGCAGATGCACACGCGATCCTACTTCGTCAAGTACGTCGATTGCCTTGTCTGGCTGCTGGCGGTCGCTGATGTATCTGTCTGTCAGGTTGACACATTCCGCAAGTATCTCGTCGGGATAACTCACGTGGTGGTGCAACTCATAGTAGCGGCGAATGTTGTGAAGTATCTGTAGCGTCTGCTCGCTGGTGGTAGGCTCCACCAGAACTTTCTGGAAGCGGCGTTCCAGGGCGCCGTCTTTTTCTATGGAGTTGCGGTATTCGTCAAGCGTCGTTGCGCCAATACATTGTATGGTGCCTCTCGCCAATGCAGGCTTTAGAATATTAGCGGCATCCATTGTGCCTGCTGCAGAGCCGGCTCCAATAAGCGTGTGTATCTCGTCAATGAATACAATCACGTCGTCGTTCTGCTCGAGTTCCTTGATGAGCATTCGGATGCGTTCTTCAAACTGGCCGCGATATTTTGTGCCTGCTACGAGCCCGGTAAGGTCGAGCGAAACGAGGCGTTTCCCAAACAGCATTGGCGAACATTCATGACGTGCAATCATCTGCGCCAAGCCTTCTACGATAGCGCTTTTACCCACTCCGGGCTCGCCAATGAGTATCGGGTTGTTCTTCTTACGCCTGCCAAGGATTTCAATGACGCGCTGTATCTCGTTCACGCGCCCTACGACAGGGTCAAGTTTGTTGTTCAGCGCCATCTGTGTAAGATCAGTAGAGAAATTATCAAGCGCAGGAGTCTTAGTCTTCTGTTTTGACTGCCGAGTCTGTGTCGTGGTGGCTCCATTGCTGGAAGCGGATTGCGTATTATCTTCTTCTGCAGCGCTGTTTTCGTCGTCTTCGTAATCCTCGTCGGGCAGGCTTATGCCATTCTTGACACTGAGCATCTGCAGAGTCTCTTCGTAGTTCATGTTGTAAAATTCTAATACCTGTTTTGCGCCATTGTCCACTGCGTCATGCAGGATGGCCAACAGCAAATGACTGTCGTCAACACGAGTAGTGCGCTGAATGCGCGCTTCAAGCACTGCCAGTTTCAGAATGTTGCTGGCTCGCTCGTTGAGCACAAGGTCTGCGGTGTGGATGGGCAGCCCTGTCTCTTCCTCGCGGACACGGGCCTCCAGTTGGCTCTTTACGGATGGAATATTGATGTCCTTCTGCCGTAGAATGTCAATGGCAAGGCTGTCTTTCATGCGTAGTATGCCAAGCAAAAGATGCTCGGGGCCTACGCTACGGCTGGCCAGCCTCACTGCCTCTTCGCGTGAGAAGGATAATATCTCAGATACTTTTGGTGAAAATTGACTTGTCATACACTCTGTGCTTTGCAAACATCGTGCCAAAGTCAATAGTGTAGCATTTACGGCCATTTACCAGATTAGCGGAATTGTTTATATAATTAACGTTAAAATCTTTCGGACGAAGGGATTTTTTTGTAACTTTGCCGCTCGTTGAAACGTTATGAAAATGCGCTGTCGGGCTCGTAAATGCCCTTAAACGCAAAATTCCGGAAAAATTTAAAAGTAATCAGAATACATAAATGGATCAGACAATCGACAACGACAGAATTATCAAAATTAACATTGAGGAGGAGATGAAATCCTCCTATATTGACTACTCCATGTCGGTAATTGTGGCGCGTGCCCTGCCTGATGTGCGCGATGGCTTCAAGCCTGTGCACCGTCGAATATTATATGGCATGATGGGCATCAACAATGTATCGACACAACCTTATAAAAAATGCGCGCGCGTAGTAGGTGAAGTGCTTGGTAAGTATCACCCGCACGGCGACTCCTCCGTCTATGGCGCACTGGTGCGCATGGCTCAGGAATGGAACATGCGCTATACGCTTGTTGACGGCCAGGGAAACTTCGGTTCTGTTGACGGCGACTCACCTGCCGCAATGCGATACACGGAATGTCGCCTGTCGAAAATGGGCGAACATATCATGGATGACCTGGAAAAGGACACCGTGGATATGACAAATAACTTCGACGACTCGCTGACAGAACCTACAGTAATGCCAACAAAGATACCTAACCTTCTGGTAAATGGAGGAAACGGTATCGCTGTGGGTATGGCAACAAATATGCCTACGCATAATCTTGGAGAAGTGATAGACGGATGCTGCGCCTATATAGACAATCCGGACATTGACACTGAAGGATTGATGAAATATATCCCAGGTCCGGACTTCCCCACAGGAGCCTATATCTATGGGCTTCAGGGCGTGAAAGATGCCTACGAGACAGGGCGCGGACGCATCGTAATGAGAGCAAAGGCAGAGATAGAGAGTGGCGAAACACACGACAAGATTGTTATCTCTGAAATACCATACGGCGTAAATAAGGCAGACTTGGTGAAGTATATTGCCGACCTTGCCAATGAGCATAAGATAGAAGGCGTTGCAAATGTCAACGACGAGTCTGGCCGGCAAGGAATGCGCATCGTGGTAGACTGCAAGCGTGATGCCAATGCCAACGTGCTGCTTAACAAACTGTTTAAGATGACAGCCCTTCAGAGTTCGTTCTCTGTAAACAATATCGCGCTTGTAAAGGGACGCCCACGGCTGCTCACGCTGAAGGAGTGCGTGAAATATTTTGTAGAGCATCGCCATGATGTCACCATCCGCCGCACAAAGTACGACCTGCAGAAGGCGCGCGAACGTGCACACATCCTCGAGGGATATATCATTGCGGTGAATAATATTGATGAGGTAGTTCATATCATACGCAACTCTAAGACACCAAGTGATGCCCAGCGTAATCTGGAGCAGCGCTTCTCCCTTGACGAACTGCAGTCGAAGGCTATTGTCGATATGCGTCTGTCGCAACTTACAGGACTGCGTGTAGACCAACTCCATCAAGAATACGACGATTTGCAGAAACTTATCTCTGACCTGCAGGAGATACTTGACAATCCTGAGCGCTGCAAGCAGGTGATGAAAGAAGAACTGCAGGAAGTAAAGGAAAAGTATGGCGATGAGCGTAAGACGGAAATCATACCGTTTGACCATGAGTTCAACGCAGAAGATTTCTATCCAGACGACTCTGTCGTTATTACAATTTCCCACATGGGGTATATCAAGCGCACCAAACTGGAAGAGTTTCATGCGCAAGGCCGAGGCGGCGTGGGGGCAAAGGGCGCACGCCATCGTGACAACGATTTCACGGAATATATTTATCCTGCCACTATGCATAATACGCTGCTCTTCTTCACCAAAAAGGGCCGCTGCTATTGGCAGAAGTGTTATGAGATACCCGAAGGCGATAAGAATTCAAAGGGACGCGCGATACAGAATATGCTGAACATCGAGCCCGATGATGCCATCAACGCAGTGCTGCGCATAAAGAACTTCCAAGACGAAGAATTCCTTAAGTCACACTTTGTGGTATTTGCTACAAAACAGGGAATAGTAAAGAAAACATGTCTTGACAAATACAAGAACCAGCGTGCTGCAGGTGTCATTGCCATTGACATCAAAGAAGGCGATGAGGTGATTGGCGTTCGACTGACCAACGGCCGTAACGAATTGCTTCTTGCCAACAGAAACGGACGCGCCGTACGCTTCAACGAGGATCAGGTGCGAGCCACTGGCCGCAACACGACAGGTGTAATAGCAATGAAACTTGACGGCGGTGATGACGAAGTGGTAGGAATGGTATGCGTCAACGACCCGCAGGAAGAAACGATAATGGTTGTGTCGGAAAACGGCTACGGAAAGCGCACGGACATTGAAGATTATCGTAAGACCGCACGTGGAGCCAAGGGCGTGAAAACACTTGCCAAAACTGAGAAAACAGGACGCCTCGTAGCCATTAAGGTGGTGACAGATGACAACGACCTTATGATAATCAACAAGTCGGGAGTGCTGATTCGCCTCAGAGTGGCAGACGTTCGCGTGATGGGACGTGCCACGCAGGGAGTGCGGCTCATAAATCTCGCAAAGAAGAACGACACCATTGCTTCTGTATGTAAAGTCCAGTCGAGCCTGGAAGAAGATGTGAGATTGGCTGACATGGAAAACACAACAGAGGAAAACAGTGAACAATAGACAGTAACTTTTTTAACCAATAATAAACAACACCTATGAAAAAGTTTATGATGATGGCCCTGATGGCAGCATCTGCCACTGTGGCCTTTGCACAGAACGAAGTGAAAGAGGCAAAGAAACTCTTGGAGCAGAACAACTATGAGGCTGCCATCGCTGCAGTTCAGCCCGCTCTGCAGGCAGCAACTGCTGCAGAAAAGGCCGCTGCATGGAATATGGTGAGCGAAATCCACTATCAGAAATATAGCAAGATACAGGAGCAGAAACTTCTCATACAGGCAAAGCAGACTGGAGAGAAGGTAGACGAGACTGCTATGTACAATGCACTGCTTGATGGATTTGAGGCTGCTCTGAAGTGCGACGAGTTTGACAATATGCCAAACGAAAAGGGTAAGGTGAAACCACGTTTCCGCCAGAACAATGTCCAGCGTTACAAAAACGGTCGCGTGCAGTGTATCAATGCCGGCCAGCACCTTTATAACGCACAAGACACAAAGGGAGCATTCCGCGCATTTGCCCTTTATGTAGACACGGAGAATGCACCTCTCTTCACAGGTCAGGATCTCACGCAGGACAATCAGTATCTTGGAGAAGTGGCTTACTTCGCAGGTCTTGCAGCCTATAAGAACAAGGATGTGCAGAACGTGCTGAAGTATTCGGAGATTGCAGCCAAGGACGAGCAGCGCGCCAAGGATGCAATGGAACTCCTTGTCTTCTCTAAGAAAGAATCGCTCAAGACTCGTCAGGACACTGTTGAGTATGTGGCTTTGCTGAGGGACGCTTCTGCCAAGTACCCTGACGACAACCGCTACACTGCATGGCTTGGTGACTACTATCTGCAGAGTGGCAGTGCAGCAGAGTTGGCAACATGGGCAGACGGTGAGATTGCAAAGCATCCCGACAACAAATTTGCCTATGTCTACAAAGGTGAAGCCTTCCGTCAGAACGATAAGTTTGACGAGGCTGTAGAGTGCTATAAAAAGGCCACGGAACTTGATCCTACTTACGTTGCAGCATACTATCAGGCCGGCATTGTGCTCAATGCCAAGGCTGCAGCACTCAACGACCAGTTGGCAGACAAGAACGGTATGCTGAAAAAGGAAGATGCTGATAAGATAAACGGCATCGTACGCGAGGCAAAGACCTATCTGGAAAAAGTTCGCGAACTTGACCCCAACCGTGAGCAGGTAGACTGGGCATACGCTCTCTATAAAATCTACTATGCTCTGAAGGAGAACGACAAGGCTGCAGAAATAGAGAAAATATTGAACAACTAAGAAAACCTAACGAGAAGGCGCGTGAAGAAGCAACATAAGACATTACTTCTCTCGCTGCTCTTTATAATACCGTGCACTGTACTGGGCCAGAAGACGAATATCCGTCAGGAACTCAGTCAGGCACGGTCTTTTATAAAGAGCGGCAAGGATTTTGACAAGGCAGAACGTCTAATGACAGATTTGCTGGCAAAAGATTCTGCTGCCCGACAGAATGACAAAGTCTTAGATGTATGGTATCAGGCTGTTTACAAACAATATGAGGCAGCCAACGAACGTCTGTACCTTAAGCAGAAATATGACACGGCAGCCTTTTTTGACCTCACGCGCAGAATGTATGTCATAGCCGAGAAACTCGATACTCTTGACAGTAGGCCAGATGCCAAGGGAAGAGTATCGCTCAGTTATCGGAAACAACACGCGGAGCAACTGGATCAACTGCGCCCAAACCTTTACTACGGCGGCACGCATCACGTTAGAAAAGCCGATTACGAAGTTGCGTATGACTTTTTCCACCTATATATAGATGCTGTTCGTCATCCTCTCTTTTCCGGATACGATTATCAGACAAGCGACAACAGATTGCCAGAGGCTGCTTATTGGGCTACGTTCTGTGGCTACAAAATGCATGATGCCGAGCGCACATTGCGGTATAGCAGGGAAGCCCTTGGCGACAAGCAGAAGACGCAGTACACATTGCTTTACACATGTGAGGCATGGCATTGGCAGCAGAATGATTCCGGTTATGTTGCAACGCTGAAAGACGGATTTAAACGTTTCCCAGAACACACATATTTTTTCCCACACCTCGAGGATTATTTTACTCAGCACCAGCAACTCGACTCGGCTTTGCTGTATGCAGACAGAGCGTTGCAGCAAAATCCGCGAGGCGAACTCTTCCTGTTGGCAAAGGCGACCACGCTGCTCAGCATGGAGAAGTATGATGAGTGTATTCGCACAGGACAGCAACTCATACAGGTCAACGACTCCATGCCGGAACCGTATCTCATGGTAGCCACGGCATATCTCAACCAGGCTTTAGCCCTCGAGAAACTTAACGGGTCGCGCGAAAGCCGTATGAATATACGCCGCCTCTACATGAGCGCACGCCCTTACATGGAAAACTACCGTCGCCTGGCTCCAGAAGAGAAGGCAAAGTGGGCGCCGTCGCTGTATCGTATCTATTTTAACCTTAACATGGGACCGCAGTTTGAAGAAATAGACAAACTGATGCGTAGCATGTAGAAATCTTACCACTACAGAAGTCCATGAGATATAATCCCTACAATCAGAAGGGTGACTACGATCATTTTGTCGTAGAACACGAGCAGCAACTGCTTGATTTTCTTCTTGCCAACGTGAAGCAGAGCCGCAACAAGGTGAAACTCACGCTACAGGGCAGGGGGGTACGTGTCGACGGCAAGACTATTAGCCAGTTCGACTTTGTCTTGCGGCCTGGAATGAAGGTTGCTGTCAGCAAGACGAAGCGTAATCAGCAAGTCTTCAAAAGCAGGTGGTTGAAGATAGTATATGAAGACCGCTGGATAATTGTTGTCGAGAAGCAGGCGGGCATCCTGTCAATGGCAGCAGGTCATTCTTCGCTTAACGTAAAGACTATTCTCGACGACTATTTCAGGCAGAGCCGCCAAAATTGCACGGCGCATGTCGTTCATCGGCTTGACCGCGATACTTCAGGACTTATGGTCTATGCCAAAGACATTGATGCAGAGCAGGCTTTGGAGCATGCGTGGCATGAACTGGTCTACGACCGTCGCTATGTCGCTGTGTTAAGCGGAGAAATGGAGCAGGACCAAGGCACTATTGCTAATTGGCTGAAAGATAATAAGACATACATCACCTATTCCAGTGCGACAGACAATGGAGGAAAATATGCAGTCACCCATTTCTTCACTCTCAAGCGCACTACAGAACATTCCCTTGTGGAGTTTAAACTTGAAACGGGGCGAAAAAACCAGATACGCGTACACTCTGCAGACATGGGGCATCCCGTTTGCGGCGATGTGAAATACGGGAACGGCGACGATCCGCTTCACCGCCTTTGTCTGCATGCTTTCCTACTGTGCTTGGAACATCCCGTAACCCATGAGAGAATGGAGTTTGAGACACCAATACCAGCCGCTTTCCGCCTGCTGTTCAAATAACTTCCGTAAATGACTTACGTAGCCTTACTCCTATTGGTTATTATCGGCGTCCTGATAGTAAAGAAAATTGCAGGATGCCTGTTCAAGGCCATTGTCACAATGATACTCATTGTGGTTGCATTTGCCATTTGGTATTTCTTCTTCAGAGAAGGAGCAGTCCCACCGACACTGTGATGCCGTAGACAAGAATGTTGCGTGCCGTCTCCGCAAGACATTCGTTCAGTTGCCGCCCCTCGTGTATGCGTCGCATCTTGAGCCATGTGAAGAAGTGCAGCACAAAATAAAATAGCGGCAACACGAAAGCCAGAATGTGTCCGCTTACCAGAAAAACCAGTCCAAGCAGCATGCTTGCTACACCTATTAATATATATAGGAGTTCAGTGCGTTTTTCCCCGATTCTTACAACCAGAGTCAACTTACCATTGTTGCGGTCAATCTCGCGGTCGCGGTAGTTGTTGACAATCAGCAGTGCGTCAATCACTATGCCGCAAGCCAGCGAAGCCGCCACTACCTGAAAAGTGATGGTGTGCAACTGTACGTAGTACGTGCAGCATACAGGTACTATCCCGAAGAATACAAGAACCAGAATGTCGCCCATGCCGCGGTGTGCAAGGTGTGTGGTGTAGAGGAAGCAGAACACCACGCATGCCAGGCCGACAAGTATCATCTCCAGCCCTCCGTAGAACACCAAAGGAAGTCCAATGACGCATGCTGCACATGTTGTGAGGGCTATTGCGTGCTTCATGGCATCGGCCGACACCCATCCCTGCGTGCAGGCGCGAAGCGGGCCAAGACGCGTGGATGGATCGTCGTCGCCACGCACGTAGTCAAAAAAGTCATTGACAAAGTTCGCATCTATCTGCATTACGAGAGCAAACAGCATGCACAACACGGCAGCAGTAATGCTGAAAACGTTGCCGCCATACAGGAAAGAGTCGGCATAGGCCAGTGCTACGCCAATCATCACGGGCACTGCCGCTCCCGACAATGTCTTTGGGCGTGAGGCCAATATCCACGCACGAAGAGAGTTCTGTTTCGGTACGTTGTTCATAAAAAAAGTCATTCCTTGGGCATGCAAAAATATATATTTTCGGACAAAAGTGAATATTTTTACAATTAAATTAGCGTAAAATGCAAAGAAATAGTATATTTGCAGCAATCATAAATTCCTCATTTCTACTAAGACTATGACGACACATCCCTCGCTCGATTTAATGGAATTTATCGAAACCCAGATTCTTCCGCGATATGCAGACTTCGACACTGCACAC
Source organism: uncultured Prevotella sp. (assembly GCA_937877595.1). Classification (GTDB taxonomy): domain Bacteria; phylum Bacteroidota; class Bacteroidia; order Bacteroidales; family Bacteroidaceae; genus Prevotella. The sequence continues at coordinate 964 of CALFIY010000073.1, read as the reverse complement.
GGGTTGCTACACGTGCAGCGAGTGATAGGACGTTCGCTGAAATTGGCGCGCCAGACTGGTGCTGATTTGAATATGGCCTATACCGTTGCGGCATACCACGACCTCGGGCTGAGCGGTCCGCGCGCCATTCATCACATCACGAGTGGTAAGATACTGATCAACGATGCAAGACTTAAGCGCTGGTTTTCGCCTGACCAGATGCGCGTAATGCGTGAAGCCGTAGAAGACCATCGTGCGTCGGCTTCGCGTGCTCCCCGCAGCATCTATGGCAAGATAGTGGCAGAGGCCGACCGCGACCTGGAGCCCGACATGGTGATACGCCGCACCATAGAGTTCGGACGCACACAGCATCCCGAATACACCAAGGAGCAGCACTGGGAACGGTTCATGGAGCACATGAACAACAAATATTCTTCGCACGGCTACATCCGACTGTGGATTCCCGGCTCGCAGAACGAACGCAACCTCAATGTGCTTCGCCATCTCATCGACAATCCCGAAGAGATGCGACGGCACTTCGACCGGCTCTTCGAAAGCGGAACAGACCGGCTTTAAAAGAGAAGGGAAATCACTTCTTGTGCTGCTTCATCTTGTCTATCTGGTCGTGCATCTTCTGGTCCATCTGCTGGATGATCTGCGGCTTTTCCTCGTCGTCGCTATACACCTTGATCCAGTTGAAGTAGACGAATGCCATGGCGGCGGCCAATAGGATCATGATGACCGATTTGATGAGCAGCCTTTGGGAAGCTTACATCCTCCCAATGAGGATAAGGATAAGGGTAAAAGCAAGAGCAAAGACAAAAACGACGAGCCTAAATGGTGGTAGGGAGGTGAAGACATGATAGCTGCAAATGATTTAATTGCCCTGTTCAGAAAAGCTCTGAGCGAAAAATGGGGTTATATTTGGGGGGCGGCAGGTACAACCTGGACAGCGGCAAAGCAAAAGGCCGCAACGCGGGAAATG
>CALFIY010000072.1 GCA_937877595.1 uncultured Prevotella sp. | reverse complement strand
GATTATAATGCGTATACTCTTTCATTTTAGTAGAAATCTATTATTTATAGGCGTTGTGTGTGCAAATTTAATTGATTTTTCGCAAAGCAACAAACTTATTGGCGCCTTTGTTGCATAATCACTTTTAGGCTCCCAAATCCCTCGTTCGTTACCCCTTTTTCGTAAACACTGTTTTTATTTTTAAAAAAACAGCTGTAATTTTTTTAAACACTGTTTTTATTTTTGAAAAAACAGCTGTAATTTTTTTAAACACTGTTTTTATTTTTGAAAAAACAGCGAAAATTTTTCTAAGTACGTTACGGGTAAAAAACAAGACAGTGCGCATGCAAAAATGCTGCGCACTGTCTGGCAATATAACTGTTTGTGATCTGGTGTTTATTCGCTATAGACCAGCGTGCCGATTTCCTCGCCTTCCATGACACGCTTCAGATTGCCGATGACGTCCATGTTGAAAACGTAGATGGGCAGATTGTTGTCCTTGCACATGCAGATGGCGGTGAGATCCATCACTTTCAGTCCACGTGCAAGCACCTCCTGATAGGTGATGCTGTCGAATTTAGTGGCGGTAGGGTCTTTCTCGGGGTCGGCAGTGTAGATGCCGTCAACGCGTGTGCCCTTAAGCATCACGTCGGCCTCTATCTCTATGCCACGCAGGCTGGAGCCAGTGTCGGTGGTGAAGTAGGGAGAGCCGGTGCCTGCGGAGAAAATGCAGACGTAGCCCTGCTGCATCGCTTCAATGGCGCGCCACTTGGTGTAGAACTCGCCGATGGGCTCCATGCGTATGGCGGTGAGCACGCGCGTCTTTATGCCGACGGCCTCAAGGGCTGACGAGAGTGCCAGCGAGTTGATGACCGTGGCGCACATGCCCATCTGGTCGCCCTTGACGCGGTCGAAGCCATTCTGGCTTCCGCTGAGCCCACGGAAAATGTTGCCGCCGCCGATCACTATACCTATCTCCACACCCATCTGGTGTACTTCCTTTATCTGCTGAGCATAGTCGCTCAGCCGCTGTGGGTCTATGCCGTAGCCCTGGCTCCCCATGAGGCTTTCGCCGGAGAGTTTGAGCAGTATGCGCTTAAATCGTGACATGTGTAATCTCCTTATCCTTGATTTGTTTGTTTTATTCTTCGCTGAATTCTACGTAGTCGTCCTCACTTTGCTCGAAAATCTTGCGGTTGTCGCGCTCGCTGCGGCGGTCGATGATAGTCGCTCCCGTGGATGTCGACGTGCGTATCTCCTCAGGCTCTTGCTGAGCGTAGTCGGTGGGTTGCTGACTGCGGTCGGGACCGGCTGTCTGCTGATTGGCGCCCTGTCGGGCATGCATGCCGTACTGATGCTGCTGGCGTGCCGTCTCGTCGCGGTATTGGCGTGCCTGCTGGTCGGCAGCCATCTTGGCGGCATTGCGCATGTTCCTAATCATTCTCACTACATGATGTCCTGCCAACAGGCCAAGGAATACGATGAAGAAGAACGTGAAAATCAGAATGCCTAAGATACCTTTTAACATAGTTGAATGTAGTTAGTAGATTTGTTAGTGGTCGTAGTGGCGGAGCCTATGCCTTTCCCTGCAATTTCAGGGCTGCGGAGAGGATGATGTACCATGCTATGACGACGGCAAGCCCTCCGGTGCCTAAAAGCAGAAGAAATATGAGGCTCGTAACTACGAAAAAGTATTTCACTTCGTTGCCTTTCCATCCCCAGTGCTTGAATTTCAGGGCGAACATCGGTATTTCGCTTACCATCAGCCAGCAACTGAGCAGCATGCCGGCGAAGACAGCCCAGTAAGTCCACTGCGAGGAGAGCAGCAGGTCGCCCCATGCCACAGCCACGGAAGCCCAGAAGAGGGCGTTGGCAGGCGTGGGGAGTCCGATGAAGCCCAGGGCCTGGCGCTCGTCAAGGTTGAACTTGGCAAGACGAAGCGCTGAGAATGCAGCCAAGAGGAATGCGGCATAGGAAAGGTAGTGCCACGGCAGATAGTGCATGCCTTCTTTCAGGAAATCGAAGATGATGGCCGAAGGCGCAAGGCCAAAGGTTATGTCGTCGGCAAGCGAGTCGAGTTCCTTGCCGATGGGCGAACTTACATTAAGTATTCTGGCAGAAAGACCGTCGCAGAAGTCGAAGACGGCACCAATCACGATAAACGTCAGCGCCATGGCCGGCACTCCGCGAAAAGCCCAGTAGGTGGCAACGGCGCCCGAAATGAGATTGCAGCAGGTGATGGCGTTGGGAATGTGCTTCTTGATCACGGCGTGAATATTACTTCTGAAGTTTTGCTATAACAGTTTGGTCGCCTGTCGTGGGCTGGCCCATGGTGACGGTGGGGCGTGCAGAAAGAGGCAGGTAGACATCTACACGTGAGCCCAACTTTATGAAGCCAAGGTGCTGGTCGATATAGCAGTCCTCGTCGGGTTTGGCATAGGTGACGATGCGACGCGCAACTGCACCGGCAATCTGTCGCACAAGGATATCCTCGCCGCCAGGAGTGGTAATCATAATGTCGGCATGCTCATTCTCCTCGCTGGCTTTGGGAAGCCATGCCTTATGGTAGTTGCCGTTCTGATGGTGTACGAACTTTACGCGCCCGTCAACGGGAAACCAGTTGGCATGAACATTGAGCGGACTCATAAAAATGCTGATCATCAGCCTGCAGTCGTGGAAATACTCATTCTCCTCAGCCTCCTCTATCACCACAATCTTTCCGTCGGCAGGAGCAACGACGAGATTTTCGGTGTCGCCGTTGAAATAGCGGACAGGACAGCGGTAGAAATTGAGAACCATGAGCCATACGGCAACCAGCACTGCAATAGCAAGCCAGAAAGGAATGGTGTTGCCAAGAAGAAACCAAAGCGGACAGCCGAGAACTAAAATGAAAAGAAAGCCGAGAGTCAACTCGTTGGTACCTTCGCGGTGTATGCGTATTTTCTTGAGTTTTCTGATACGTTCTCCCATGTTGTGGTATTAGTACTAAACGTGGTGCAAAGGTAAATAATTAAACTGAATAAAGTACGAAGAAAAATTGTTTTTTTTAATTATTCTTTGGTATTTTGTTTTTTTCGCGTACCTTTACGGCTTCAAAAACGAAGAAAGGTATTGGTGATGATAGATTTCGTACACCTGCACGTACATACATATTATTCTATTCTGGATGGGCAGTCGAGCATAAAGAGGCTTGTAGACAAGGCTGTGGCAAACGGGATGAGAGGCATGGCGATTACAGACCATGGCAACATGTTCGGCATAAAAGACTTCCACGACTACGTAGGAAGTGTGAACAAGCAGCGCAAGAAGGAGGGTAAAGAGCCCTTCAAGCCCATCTTCGGCTGCGAGATGTATGTATCGCGCTACGGCGGCAAGGAACTGCGCGACGACAAGCGCCACCAAAGCGGTTACCATCTTATCGTGCTTGCCAAGAACTATACTGGCTATAAAAACCTTATCAAACTTGTCAGTCGTGCATGGACTGACGGTTTCTACATGCGTCCGCGCACAGACAGGGCCGATCTGGAGCGTTTCCACGAAGGACTGATTGTTTGTTCGGCATGTATTGCAGGTGAAGTGCCCAAAAAGATACTCGACGGCGACATTGCCGGTGCCCGCGAGGCTGTGGAGTGGTACAAGCGCGTCTTCGGAGACGACTATTACCTGGAACTGCAGCGCCATGAGGTGACTGACCCGACAATACGCGCCAACCGCGAAACCTTCCCGATGCAGCAGAAAGCCAACAAGGTGCTCATCGGACTCGCTGCGGAATATGGCATAAAACTCGTGTGCTCTAACGATGCCCACTTCGTTGACAAGGAAAACGCCGAGGCTCACGACCATCTGCTTTGCCTGTCAACAGGAAAGGATCTTGACGATCCGACGCGCATGTTATACTCAAAACAGGAGTGGTTTAAGACGCGTGAGGAGATGAACCAGGTTTTTGCCGATGTTCCGGAGGCTTTGGCAAATACGTGCGAGATTCTTGACAAGGTGGAAATATACTCGCTCGACCACGATCCCATTATGCCTTTCTTCCCTATTCCAGAAAGTTTCGGTACGGAAGAGGAATGGCGCAGCAAGTTTACAGAAGAGCAACTCTATGCCGAATTTACCAGCGACGAGAACGGCGAAAATCCGCTGCCGCGCGAGGAGGGCGAGAAGAAAATAAAGAAACTTGGCGGATACGACAAGATTTACCGCATAAAGTTTGAGGCTGACTATCTGGCGCTCCTTGCATACGAAGGAGCGCAGCGCATCTATGGCAATCCGCTGCCCCAGGAAGTTGACGAACGGGTGCGTTTTGAACTGCACATTATGAAGACGATGGGATTTCCAGGCTACTTCCTGATAGTGCAGGACTTCATAAATTCAGCGCGCGACGAACTGGGCGTGATGGTAGGTCCGGGACGCGGCTCTGCAGCAGGAAGCGTAGTGGCATATTGCCTCGGCATAACGAAAATAGACCCGCTGAAATACGACTTGCTTTTCGAGCGTTTCCTAAATCCCGACCGTATTTCGCTGCCTGATATCGACACCGACTTCGACGACGACGGGCGAGGACGTGTGCTGAAATGGGTGGAAGACAAATATGGCCACGAAAACTGTGCGCACATCATCACCTATGCTACGATGGCTACCAAGAACTCCATAAAGGACGTGGCGCGTGTGGAGAAACTGCCTATCAGCGAGTCGAATGCTCTCTGCAAGGCAATTCCCGACAGGCTGCCCGACGGCATGAAGATGAATCTTATCAATGCTATCAAATGCATACAGGAACTGCGTGATGCCGAAGCCAGTGCCACACCGGCCTTGGCAAACACCATTAAATACGCAAAAATGCTGGAAGGTACCGTGCGCGGAACGGGTATTCATGCCTGCGGATTTATTATTTGCCGTGATCCTATCAGCGACTGGGTGCCTGTATCGACAGCCGACGATCCCGACTTCAAGGATGCCAAGACAAACTGCACACAATACGACGGCCATGTCATCGAATCGACAGGACTGATAAAGATGGACTTCCTGGGACTGAAGACGCTGTCGGAACTAAAAGAGGCGTGCGCAAACATAAAAATCACGCGCGGTATAGATATTGACCTTGACAATATCCCAATAGACGACCCGAAAACCTACGAACTCTATCAGCAAGGCCGTACAATCGGAACATTCCAGTTTGAGTCGAACGGAATGCAGAAATACCTGCGCGAACTGCACCCGACAGTGTTTGAGGATTTGATAGCAATGAACGCCCTGTACCGTCCGGGGCCAATGGACTACATCCCGTCGTTTATTGCGCGCAAGAACGGTAAGGAGAAAATCTCCTATGATATTCCCTGCATGGAGAAATACCTTAAGGACACCTACGGCATAACCGTTTACCAGGAGCAGGTGATGCTACTCTCGCGACAGTTGGCAGATTTCACGCGAGGACAGAGTGATGCGCTGCGTAAAGCCATGGGAAAGAAGAAGAAGGATATCGTCGACCAGATGAAACCGATGTTCATAGAAGGCGGCAAGCGCAACGGCCACGACCCGAAGGTGCTGGAAAAAATTTGGGCGGACTGGGAGAAGTTTGCCTCGTATGCTTTCAACAAGAGCCATGCTGCCTGCTATTCGTGGGTGGCATTCCAGACGGCGTATCTCAAGGCCAACTATCCTGCCGAATTCATGGCTGCAATTATGAGCCGTCGGCGCGACCAAATCAGTGAGATAACAAAACTGATGGACGAGTGTAAGTCGATGGGAATTGCCACTCTTGGCCCAGATGTAAACGAGTCGTATATCAAATTTGGTGTAAACAAGAAAGGCGAGATACGTTTCGGCCTGGCTGCTATCAAAGGCATGGGCGACGCTGCTGCAGAGGCCATCATCAGCGAGCGCGAGAAGAACGGCCCATACAAGGACATCTTCGACTTCGCACAGCGAGTGAGTTTCAGCAATGTCAACCGCAAAGCCTACGAAAGTCTGGCTCTCAGCGGCGGCTTCGACAGTTTCGGAATAGCACGCGAGGACTTCTTTGCACAGAACCACAAGGGAGAGGTATTCCTCGACACGCTGATGCGCTACGGGCAACTATATCAGCAGGAGCGGCAGCAGATGCGCAACTCGCTGTTTGGCGACGACGGCGCTGTGGCCATTGTCACGCCGCCAATACCCAAGGGCTTGCCATGGAGTACCATCGAGCGCCTGAACCGTGAGCGCGAACTCATAGGCATATACCTGTCGGCCCATCCGCTTGACGCGTTTAGGATAGTGCTCGACAAGATGTGCAATACTTACTGCTCGGAACTGTCCGACGTACAGCAACTTGTAAATAGGGAAGAGGTGACCTTCGGAGGAATAGTGACTGACGTGCAACAAAAGTTGACAAGGAACAACCAGCCTTTTGGCATTGTCACCATAGAGGATTTTGAAGGCTCGGGAGATTTGCTGCTCTTCGGCAATGACTGGCGGATGCACGGAGCAATGTTCATCGTCGGGGCATGCCTGCAGGTGAAAGGAAAAATGAAGCCGCGCTTCCAGTATGGCGATAGCAATGTGAAGGAATTTAAGGTGGAAAGCGTGATGCCAATGCAGGATGTAAAAGGCAAACTGGACAAAATCACCATCACGCTCAATAGCGACGACCTTAAGGAACCGGCTGCGGTAGAACTGTCGGAGTTATTAGCAAAAAAAACAAAGAAGGACGGGACAACGAAACTGTACATACGTCTCGTTGATACGTCGGGCAAACAGCAGGTGCTGTTGTGCAGTTCAACGAAGAAAATAGAGGTTGACACAGAACTTCTGCGCTGTATAGAAGAAATACCATTGGCAGAATACGCGATAAACTAAGTACACAAGCAATACACAAATAATACACAAAAATTACTATTCACAAAATCTTTAAACTATGGAAGTAATTATCACAAGCGAAAACTTTGAAGGTCTGAAGACTGGTGCACAACCTTTGGTGGTTGACTTCTGGGCAACATGGTGCGGCCCATGCCGCATGGTGGCTCCGATTATTGCCGAACTGGCTGAGGAGTATGACGGCCGTGTCGTTGTAGGAAAGTGCGACGTCGAAGAGAATGAGGAACTGGCTGCCGAGTTTGGCATCCGTAATATCCCAACCATCCTCTTCTTCAAGGAGGGACAGTTGGTTGACAAACTCGTAGGCGCACAGCCCAAGGCAAAACTGCAGGAGAAATTTGAAAAACTCCTCTCAGTGTAACGCCGTGACCGGCTCTTGACAGCAAGAGCGAACATTTTTTTATTATAACGCAAAGCCGACAGAATGGCACTTTGGTGTGTCAATCTGTCGGCTTTGCGTTGTCGGGCATATAGTTTGAGCATGTGAATAGTAGATGGATAACTAAAAAATATAGCGTATGACAACAGACAAATTTACAATCAAGGCACAGGAGGCCATACAGCAGGCCGTGAACACGGCTATGCAGTCTGGCCAACAGATCGTGGAGCCGGTTCACATACTGGATGGCGTGATGAGGAAGGCTCCCGACGTGATGAATTTTATCTGCCAGAAACTGGGCGTAAACCTTCAGCAGATAGAAATGCTCGTGAAAAACGAACTGCAACACCTGCCGCGAGTGCAGGGAGGCGAGCCGTATCTCAGCAATGACTCAAACAGGGTGATACAAAAAGCAATGCAGGTGGCCCAACAGTTGGGCGACGATTTTGTTTCAGTAGAACCGTTGCTGCTGGCATTGCTCACCGACGGACAAACAGCAGGACGCATAATGAAAGACGCAGGAATGACAGAGCGGGAAATGCGTTCCGCTATACAGGAACTGCGACAAGGACAGCGTGTGCAGTCGCAATCGGCTGACGACAACTATCAGTCGCTCGACAAATACGCAAAAAATCTTGTCGACATGGCGCGCAACGGCAAACTTGACCCTGTGATAGGACGCGACGACGAGATAAGGCGCGTGCTGCAGATACTTTCGCGACGCACAAAGAACAACCCGATACTGATAGGTGAGCCGGGCACAGGAAAAACGGCTATTGCAGAAGGCTTGGCTCAGCGTATAGTACGTGGCGACGTTCCTGAAAATCTTAAAGACAAGCAACTCTTCTCTCTTGACATGGGTGCACTTGTTGCAGGCGCAAAATACAAAGGAGAATTTGAGGAGCGGCTGAAAAGCGTGGTCGGTGAAGTAACGCGCAGCGAAGGGCGTATCATCCTGTTCATTGATGAGATACACACGTTGGTAGGCGCAGGAGGCGGCGAAGGTGCAATGGACGCTGCCAATATACTTAAGCCGGCGCTGTCGCGTGGCGAACTTCGCGCCATCGGTGCAACGACACTCAGCGAATACCAGAAATACTTTGAAAAAGACAAGGCTCTGGAACGCCGCTTCCAAACGGTTATGGTGGATGAGCCTGATGAACTTAGTGCAATCAGTATTCTTCGCGGACTAAAGGAGCGCTACGAAAATCACCACAAGGTGCGTATTCAGGATGACGCATGTATCGCCGCCGTACAACTGTCGGAGCGATATATCTCGGAGCGATTCCTGCCCGACAAGGCTATTGACCTTATGGACGAGGCTGCTGCAAAACTGCGCATGGAGCGTGACTCCGTGCCTGAGGAACTTGACGAGATAAGCCGCAAGCGTGCCCAACTGGAAATAGAACGTGAGGCGATAAAGCGCGAAAACGATGAACCTAAGGTGGCACAACTGGACAAGGAAATTGCAGAACTCCGCGAACAGGAGCAGCAGTATCGTGCCAAATGGGAAGGTGAGCGCCAACTGATAAACCGCATACAACAAGATAAACAGGAAATAGAAAATCTGCGGCTTGAGGCCGAACGTGCAGAGCGTGAAGGCGATTATGGCAGAGTGGCGGAGATAAGATATTCGAAGATAAAAACTCTTGATGATGACATAAAGAGTATCCAGCAACAACTTGCTACGGCGCAGGGAGGCAATGCCATGGTGCGCGAAGAAGTGACGGCCGACGACATAGCAGAGGTGGTCAGCAGGTGGACTGGAATACCTGTGGCGCGCATGCTGCAGAGTGAGCGCGAAAAACTGCTGCACCTGGAGGATGAACTGCACAAACGGGTGATAGGCCAGGAGCAGGCTATCAGTGCTGTCAGCGATGCCGTGCGCCGTTCGCGTGCCGGACTGCAAGACCCAAAACGGCCAATAGCATCATTCATATTCCTGGGAACGACAGGTGTCGGTAAGACGGAACTTGCCAAGGCTCTTGCTGAATACCTTTTCAACGACGAGCAGATGATGACGCGTATCGACATGTCTGAGTATCAGGAGAAGCATACTGTGAGCAGGCTCATTGGTGCACCTCCGGGATACGTCGGATACGACGAAGGCGGACAGTTGACTGAAGCCGTGCGCCGCAAACCATATCAGGTGTTGCTTTTCGATGAGATAGAGAAGGCCCATCCTGACGTGTTCAACATCCTGCTTCAGGTGCTTGACGACGGACGACTTACCGACAACAAGGGGCGTACTGCCAACTTCAAGAATACTATTATCATTATGACGTCGAACGCTACTCGTGACGAGTTGCGCCGTAATATGCGGCCTGAGTTCATTAACCGCATAGACGAGATAATTACTTTCCAGCAACTCACTGAAGAGCAGATAGCCAGCGTGGTACGCCTACAGATTAAGCGCGTGGCAGACATGTTGCAGACGCAAGGTGTGGCACTGGAAATAACAGATGCTGCCGTAGGTTACCTTGCACGTGAAGGCTACGACCCGGAAATGGGAGCCCGACCAGTGAAGCGCGCTATTCAGCACCTTGTACTGAACGATTTGTCGCGACGCATACTGGCCGAGCAGGTAGACCGCAAGCGTCCGATAATTGTAGACGCTATGGACGACGGTCTTGTGTTCCGTAACTAAACAAACTGATTAAAACCGCAACAGTCTGCTGAAATCCCCTCATTCCTTGCGGTCGATAGCCCACCATGCGTAGGCTATGTAGGCCAGCACGAAGGGGATAAGCAGGCTCACTATGGCCATTGTGCTGAGAGTGAATTCGCTGCTGCACGAATTGACAATGGTCAGCGATGACTGCAGGTCGGCAGTTGACGGATAGTAGGCTGTGTTATTCCATCCTGCGGCAAGCAGCAGGGCCAGGACGACAAGCACAGTGCCTATGCCTGCCGGCCAGATGCCTTTAATATATGTCTTCGACGCTACCGTTTTTATGATAGCATAGAGCACCATGGCTACACCAGCAAGGAGCACTACGGGCAAATACCACATCTGCAGCAGATTGTGGAGATACTTGTAGGGCTCTGTTGCTATTGTTCCTGCTGCATCGTATGCATAGCCGTCCTTCAGCAGCAGGTGTATAAGATAGGCGACAAACAGCAGCACAAAAGGTACGGCGGCACCCAGCAGGCGTGCTGAGCCACGCGAACGGATGTCTTCGTCGTTGACATTGTTAATTACGTACAGTATGCCCAGTGTGCGCGATAGGAACATGACAGCCAGGCCGAATATCAGCACCCAGGGATTCAACAGAGCGTCAAGTCCATGAGACGCGTTGGCCCAGCGCGAAATAACAGGCGTGAACGACTGTGCATCGATGAGGTTTTCCTTTGTGATAATAAAGTTGGAACCCTCGAAGAAAGTGGCTACGGCACCGCCAAGAAGCAGCGGACCAAGAAGACCGTTGAGAATAAGAAACGTATGGAATGTGCGAGGAGTAATAATATTGCGAAGCCATGCCAGAGGACCCGACGTGGCCCGGCTTATCTTGCTCTGGAATTCATAACTCACTGCCTGCAGGACGAAGGTGAAGAGAATTATCATCCAAAGCCAGTAGGCACCGCCGAAGGAAGTGGAGTAGAATAGTGGAAATGCAGCAAAGAAAGCACCGCCAAACGTTACGAGCGTGGTGAATGTCAGTTCCCACTTACGTCCTGTCGAGGCTATCACCTTCTGCTTGCCTTCTTCTGTCCAGCCAAGGGAGCGCATGCATGAGTTGGCACCTTGGACGAAGAGCAGAAACACCAGCAGGGCTGCCAGCAGCGATATCAGAAACCACCAATAATGCTGAAGAAAATCGTAGGTCATATATATTAATGTAATAAGGTGTATGAGGTATAAGAGATTATTTAGTGTATTCCGGTCCTCTGCTTATCTGTTTAAGCATGATGCGTATCTCAATGCCAAGCATCAGCGTGAAGAGGAAAAGGAAGATGAAGAAAGTGATGGCAACAGCGTAGGAACTTATGTCGCTCACAGCCACCCATGTGGGCAGCATGTCTTGGATTGTCCACGGCTGTCTGCCGAATTCTGCAACAAGCCATCCGCTCTCAGAAGCAATGTAGGCCAGCGGCAACAGTGCGATGGCAACAATATAATGCCATGCGGGAAGTCCTGTGATATTGTAGGAGTCGGCTTCCGTCTCAGGCAGCAGCCCGAACGTGGCAAGCAGGCGGCGCACCGTTATGGAGACGACGGGAATCTTGAAAGAGAGAATGGTCATAACAGTGAAGAATACGATGAAAAGACATCCCAGCCCGACCATCAGACGGAAAGCCCAGAAGTTTACAGGGATGTAAGGTACTATGTCGTGTCTGTCTTTCACGTAGCCGTAGCCCATATATGGCATGTTCTCCTTTATTGTTTTAATATGACTGTCCAGGACTTCTTTGCTCTCGCCGCTTTTCTGCGCTTTCCTGTAATCGGCAAGTGCTGTAATGGCTATCTTCCCGCGCTCTATTTTCTCCTCAATGGATGGCTCGCGGTGTCCGTCGGGCGCAGTATATCCATTCAGCAAATCGTTGATGCCCGGCACAAAACCATGTGGATCGTTGGTTGCCATGATTGACAGTGCGTAGGGCATGTCTATTTTCAGCGGTGCTGCATCCTGTTTCTCATAGTCGGGCTGGCTAAACGGATTGACCCACGCCACGGCAGTAAGTCCTTGGTCGGTGCCGCCATTATACAAAGCCTCCATTGCTGCAAGTTTCATGGGCTGAACCTTGGCAACTTGCTGACCGCTGACGTGGCCAGTCAGGGCCGCTCCAACCGATGCCACCAGGCCAACTACAGCGGCTATTCTTATGCTGGCCTTTGCGAGACGCTCCTCGCGCCGCTTCAGTAGATACCAACTCGACACTGCAATGACAAAGACGGCACCTATAATCCATGCGGAGATTACCGTGTGGCAGAATTTCCCTACAGCAAAAGGCGACAAGGCAACTTCAAAAAATGAAACCATCTCGTTGCGCATCGTGTCGGGATTGAATTCGCAGCCCACGGGATACTGCATCCACGCATTGGCAACGAGTATCCACCACGCGGAGATTGTGGCACCGATTCCTGTAAGCCATGTTGATGCCAAATGAAAGCCTGCCGACACTTTCTTCCAGCCGAAGAACATTACGGCAACAAAGGTAGACTCCATGAAAAATGCCACGATGCCTTCTATTGCAAGCGGCGCACCGAAAATATCACCTACAAACCATGAATAATTTGACCAGTTAGTGCCAAATTCAAACTCGAGGATTATTCCCGTAGCCACGCCCATGGCGAAATTGATGCCGAAAAGTCGCTGCCAGAACTGCGCTGTGTCGCGCCAGAAGGTGTCGCGCTTGCGGTACCACATTGTTTCGCAGATGCCCATGATTACTGCCAACCCTAATGTGAGCGGTACGAACAGCCAGTGGTATATGGCTGTCAGTGCAAACTGCGCTCTTGCCCAGTTGATGGCATTGGTGTCAATGTTGAGAAACAAGTCTGTCATAAAATATGTGTTTTTAATTATTTGTTCAGCACTTGGGATGCAACAAACTCTGCTTCATCTCCAGATGCAGCATGTTCCTTGATATAGTTTGGAAAGAAGAAAAGTCTCAGCACAGCAAAGATAATGACAAGTTTCACGGCTATTACAAGCCATAGGGTTTTGCCTATTGTCATGTGGCGAAATCCGTCGTAGTAAAGGTCGAATATCCTGTAGAACAGACCGTGCTTTTTCATAGAAATAGATTATCTATGCGGTGCTTATGCACGGCAAATGTATAAAAATATTATTAAAACACCAATGTATAAGCGTAAAAAATGAAAAAACTTTGCCCGTTTTACGAAATAGTCTTACCTTTGCGCCGTAATAGTCGATTATTTAACAAGAGGGACAAATTTTTATGAATAAGAAAATCGTACCTGTATTGGCAGTGATTATTGCGCTGCTTGTTGCAGGAGTGGCTTATCTGGGCTACAAAGTGAATGCACAGGATCAAGACAACAAGGAGTTGCAGGAACTTGCTGCTCTTGAGAAGCAGGAGATGGAGAACGAGTACCAGCAGTTTGCTGACCAGTACAGCGAAATGAAGACCCGTATCAATAATGACTCTATCGTGGCTCAACTGACACGTGAGCAGGAGCGTACGCAGCAGTTGCTTGAAGAACTTCGCCAGACAAAGGCAAATGATGCCGCAGAAATCACACGTCTGAAGAAAGAACTCGCCACGGTTCGTGCCGTGCTTCGCAGTTATGTTTTGGAGATAGACTCTCTTAACCGCGTCAATCTGGAACTTATGAATGAGAATGACCGGGTGCGTGGAGAGTTAGAGCAGAGCAATCAGCAGAACATGGCTCTCGCCTCCGACAATATATCACTTTCAGAGAAAGTTGCTGTTGCAGCACAACTTAATGCTGCCAACATCGACATTGTTATGCTGGTAAAAAAAGGCAAGGAGCGCACTACGCATCCTCATAAGATAGGTGCGGTAGGTGCAGTGAAGGCCACAGGAATGAAGGTTAAGTTTGTGCTTAGCCGTAATGTCACTGCAGCCAATGGCATACGTACCATCTACGTGCGTGTGCTCACTCCTTCCGGTAGCGTAATTACAGACGGTGGCGGTGGTACGTGCACTGTCGACGGTACCAGCGTAGCCTATACTGCAAAACAGGATGTGGAATATACTGGCCAGGAGCGTATGATGGATGTTATTGTTCCGCAGACGACTCTTATGCCAGGCCGCTATACCGTGCAGGTTATAGCAGACAACCACGAAATCGGTTCGCGCGCTATCGAATTGGAGAAATAAAAGCGTAATATCACTAATGAACAGGATAATATTTCTTATCCTGCTGACAGGTGTGACTCTGTCGTCGGAGGCTCAGCGTGTGTTGAGCCTCGATAGTTGTCGAGCATTAGCCATTGCTGGCAATAAGCAGATGACCGCCTCGCGTGTCAAGCAGGAAGTGGCGGCTAATCTGCGCAAGTCGGCACGAACAAAATATTTGCCTCACGTCAGTGCCATTGGCGGCTACGAATACACGAGCCGTGAGATTTCCATTCTCAATGACGACCAGAAGTCGGCACTCAACAATCTGGGAACCTATGCAGGAGCGCTGCTGGCTACGCAGGCTCCGGCGCTGGCAGGAGCCATCCCGACGGGAGCAGTGCCGATGCTCAACATGCTCGGCAGTGGTATTGCCGACGCATTCCGCACAGATTCCAGGAATATCGTGGCCGGTGCTGTGACGTTGGTACAGCCGGTTTTCATGGGCGGTAGTATTGTGGCAGCCAATCGTATTGCCGACCTTGGCGTAAAGATGGCAGCCAATAATGCGGAAACAGTACAGCAACAGACGCTTTACACTGTAGATCAGGCCTACTGGCAGGTGGTTTCCTTGTGCCATAAGCAGAAACTTGCAAAAAGTTATCTTGAACTTGTAAGGAAACTGGATGCCGACGTCCAGAAGATGATAGCCGAGGGGGTGGCAACACGCAGCGAGGGCCTTTCGGTCAGCGTAAAGGTGAATGAGGCCGAGATGACACTGGCAAAGGTAGACGACGGACTCACACTCTCGCGCATGAATCTGCTCCAACTCTGCGGAATCCCTATGAACGAGAATGTTGTTCTTGCCGACGAGAATATTGTAAGCATTGACAGCAAAGTCTCTGCGGAGAATGTCGATGTAGAATCGGCAGTAAGCCGCCGCCCGGAGTTACGAATGTTGCAAAATACCGTAGACATCAGCCGCCAGGCCACCAATATACTTCGGGCAGGCAATTTACCGCAAGTGGCTCTCATGGGCGGCTATATGATAAGCAATCCCAATCTCTACAATGGCTTTGAAAGGAAGTTTGCCGGAGCGTGGAATGTCGGAGTACTGGTGCGCGTGCCGATATGGAACTGGGGAGACGTAGCCTATAAAGTCCGTGCGGCTAAGGGCGCAACCACCATGGCAGAACTCGAACTTGACGAGGCTCGTGAGAAGATAGAACTCCAGGTCAACCAGAGCAGTTTCCGTGTCGGTGAGGCGGAGAGGCGTCTTGCCCTTGCTGAAACGAGTATCAGCAAGGCCGAGGAAAATCTTCGCACGGCAAACATCGGTTTTCGCGAGGGAGTAATCTCTTCTACAACCGTCATGGAAGCGCAGACGGCCTGGCTTCAGGCTCAGTCGCAGAAGATAGACGCCGAGATCGAAGTTAAACTCTCGCAAACAAATCTTCAGAAGGCACTGGGCACCTTGGCCCCATAGTTTTTTCATTGCAAAATCAGTAATAAAAAATATGTCAGCAAAATCACAGCACAACAATATCCTAATGGCCATAATCGGCTTTGCTGCCGTGGTAGCCATAGTGGCCGTAGTAGGCTTCTTTGCCTTTGGCCGCGAGCCGGAAGTTATTCAAGGGCAGGTAGAAGTGACAGAGTATCGTGTGTCAAGCAAAGTGCCCGGTCGTATACTTGAACTGCGTGTCAAGGAGGGCGACTATGTGAAAGTCGGCGACACGTTGGCCATTCTTGATGCACCGGAAGTCCGAGCCAAGATGGAGCAGGCGCAAAGCGCCAGGAGTGCTGCCTCTGCTCAGGAGCAGATGGCTCAGAATGGTGCCCGTCAGGAGCAGGTTCAGGGCGCTTACCAACTTTGGCAGCAGGCCAAGGCCGGTCTTGAAATAGCCGAAAAGTCATATCAGCGCGTGCAGCGTCTGTACGACGAGGGCGTGATGAGCGCCCAGAAACGTGACGAGGCATACGCCAACTACAAGGTCATGGAGGCTCAGGCAAAGGCTGCTGAAAGCCAGTACAATATGGCAGTAAATGGCGCACGGCGTGAAGACAAGATGGCTGCTGCGGCGCTCGTCGGGCGTGCCAATGGTGTCGTCGACGAGGTCAATTCGTATATAAACGAGACTGTTCAGACAGCCCAGATGGAAGGTGAGGTCAGCGAAGTGTATCCTAAGGTCGGCGAACTTGTCGGCACCGGCTCGCCCATTATGTCTATTGCCGTAATGAAAGATATGTGGGGTACATTCAATGTTCGCGAAGACCAACTGAAAGGCATGGCAGTCGGCAGCACCTTCAACGCCTATGTGCCTGCTTTCGGCAAGACGGTCAAGATGAAGGTCTACTACATGAAAGACCAGGGCTCGTATGCCGTGTGGAAGGCAACAAAAGCCAGCGGACAGTACGACTTGAAGACATTCGAGGTGAAAGCGCGCCCCACAGAGCCGATGGAGGGCTTGCGTCCCGGAATGTCGCTGGTGATAAAGGAGTAGGAGATAAGATTTGCTGCCATGAAGCCTACAGGGCGCCAGCCGTCTCCGCGCTGGCAGGATTGGAGCAGACTGCTGCAAGTGGCGCTTCGCGAATGTGACATTCTGCGTCACAATCCGATGTATTTCTTCTGCATGGTGGTGTTTCCGCTTCTTACGACGTTCTTCTTCACCTCTATGATGCATGAAGGACAACCCACGGGAATGCCAATCGGAATAGTCGACCTTGACAACAGTTCTACTTCACGCAGCCTGGTGCGCCGTCTGGACGGTTTCCAGACGAGCCACGTCGTGGCGCGCTATCCTTCCGCTTCTGAGGCACGCAAGGCCATACAGCAAGGTGAGATATACGCTTTCCTCTTCATCCCAAAGGGTACTGCAAGCGATTTGCTGAGCAGCAGGCAGCCGCGCATTTCTTTCTATTATTCCATGACGTCAATTACGTCCGGTGCGCTGCTTTATCGTGATCTTAAGACAATCAGTACACTCGGCTCTGCGGCAGTGGGGCAGGCTACGATGCGTGCCCGTGGATATACCGACCGGCAAATACAGACCTTCTTGCAGCCGATAGCCATTGACTTGCACCCTATAGCCAATTCTGCCGTCGACTATAATGTCTATTTGTCAACGACGCTGGTGCCTGGCGTACTGATGCTGTTCATATTCCTTATCACGGCCTACAGCATAGGAACGGAACTTAAGTTCAACCGTTCCAGGCAGTGGCTTGAAGCGGCTAATAACAACATAATGATAGCCCTGACAGGAAAACTCCTGCCGCAGGGACTCATCTTCTTCACTATAGCGCTGGGCTATTCCTGCTACGTGTTTGGCATTTTGCATTTCCCCCATCCCGGAGGCTGGATGCGTATCGTCATGCTTGCTTTGCTGCAGGTGTTGGCAGCGCAGGGTTTTGGAGTCTTTGCTTTCGGACTGATGCCTTCGTTGCGCATGTCAATGAGTGTCTGTTCGCTGTGGGCGGTGCTCAGTTTCTCCATGGCAGGCTCCGCTTTTCCCGTCATGGGCATGGACAGTCCTTTGCAGTCGCTGGCGTGGCTTTTCCCTTTGCGCCACTATTATATGATTTATCAAATCAGCATACTCAACGACTTTCCGCTGCTCGATGCGTGGTGGCATGTGGCGGCGCTGACAGCATTTGTCATGCTTCCCATGCTGGTTATAAGAAATCTGAAAAAAGCAATGCTCACCTATGTCTATATTCCATAATATAATAGAAGGTGCGCGCGACGCATGCCTGATATGGCGTGAGGAGATGCGACAGACTGTGCGCGATGAGGGAGTGCTTATCTTTTTCATCCTCGTACCGCTGATCTATCCGCTTCTCTATTCATGGATATACAACAATGAGGTAGTGCATGAAGTACCAGTGGCAGTGGTAGACAACAGCCATTCCCACCTGAGCCGTAAGTTTGTGCGCATGTGCGATGCTTCGCCCGATGTGCGCATAGCATATCAGGTGGGCGACATTGAGGCTGCGCGTGCGCTGATGGCCCGTCAGGCCGTGAAGGCCATCTATGTCATTCCTGCCGATTTCCAGGAGCGCCTCTACAACATGCAGCAGACAGAAGTGAGCGTGTATTGCGACATGAGCCTCATGCTTACCTACAAGGCAGCATATCAGACGGCAGTTAGCGTGTCGCAGGAGATGAACAGCAACTTGCAGGTGGCCCTGTCCGGCCACTATACACAGCGTGAAGATGAGATACAAATTCAGCCGCTTGCCTACGACGGCGTAGCCATATATAATCCTTCCGGCGGCTATGGCTCGTTCATCTTGCCCGGAGTGCTTATGCTTATCCTGCAGCAGACGCTGGTACTTGGCATAGGACTGTCGGCAGGTACTGCGCGCGAGTCTAATCGCTATCAAGACCTTGTCCCCGTACAGCGCCACTATCATGGCACTTTCCGCATAGTCCTCGGCAAGTCGCTATGCTACTTTATGATTTATGCGCTGATGGGAATCTGGCTTACGGTCTGCGTTCCCCGCCTCTTCCACTTTCCGTGTATGGCTGAGTGGCAAGATCTGCTCGCTCTGATGGTGCCGTACATCTTGGCATGCATTTTCTTTGGTATCACGGTGTCGTGTATGGTGCGCTATCGTGAGAACGTGATGTTGATAGTGGTGTTTGTCTCAGTGCCTCTGCTGTTTCTCAGTGGTGTTTCCTGGCCGCAGTCAAACATCCCTGGCTTTTGGCAGGGAGTCTCATGGCTTTTCCCGTCAACATTCGGCGTGCGTGCCTATGTCCGTATGAACTCCATGGGAGCCACGCTGGGCGATACCATGCTTGAATACCATGTGCTGTGGCTGCAGGTACTTGTCTATTTCTTCATTGCATGTCTGGTCTATCGCTATCAGGTGGCGCTTGCCCGTCGCCATGTTATAGAGCATGAAGAATATCTGCGCCACCGTCGTGCTGCAGACGAGCAGGAATAACGCCCGATGCAGCAGCGAAAATTTTAGCAGCTGTAATTTTTTTAAAAACAGCGCTGACGATTTTAAAAACAGCGCTGGCGTTTAAAAAAACAGCAGTGGCATTTTAAATAACAGCGGAGGCGTTTCCCTTACCCTTTATCCATGCGCTGTTAGCGCTTGAAAATCTTGCGTCCTCCGACAATCTTTATTCCACGATAGTTGCCAGAAGCAGGGATAGGACGGCCGGTAAGGTCGTAGGCCTTGCCCGTCGGGACAGGTGCCGCTTCGGCGTTTCTCAGCATCTCAATGCTCGTTGGCAATGAGGCGATGTCGAAGCGCGTATTGTCCAGATAATTCATGCGCCGTGTTATCCAGGTTTTCAGATATTCAAATTCGGTGTCGAAGTTCAGTGTCAGTCGGTTGATGTCGGTGTCGCCGTTCCATTTTGCGTATTCACGCTGGTCTGCTCCGCAGGTTTTAAATTCCGACAACTGTTTTTCAAACCGTTCTATTATTGATTCTGTTGCAAGATAACCGTTTCTGAGGTCGCGGTAGCGAAGGCGCACCTGCATATTGAAGTCGTCGGCATTGGTGAGGCGCATACGGCGGAACAGGTTGTAGTCGCCATGCTCATTGGCGGTGATGTATGCAGTGTAGTCCTGCTCTGGCTTCATAAGGGACGAGTGGTAGTAGGCATCGCTCCAGCGCTGGCCCATCGTGGCATCCAGGTCCCAGATGCCAAAGGTGATGCGCTGGTCTGCGGTCTTGTCGTATATGGCAAAATACATGTTCTTGCCGTGATTGTCTGTGGAGAGAACAGTCTCAAGGAGTATGTAGTAGTCGATGAGCAGCGGCATGTCGAAACGTGTGGCCGCCTGTTCGCGGAATGTGGCGTCAGAGGCTGTGCATACAAAGTTGACGGCGTTCCACAGCGGCTGCCAGTTGGTGGGGTATACGTCTTCAATGTCGGGATATTTCACGTAGTACTGGTCCCACGACTCTGACGTGTTGCTGAAGTTGGCCGGCGCAGTGGCAGGATAGGTGTTGCGGTTGGAATAGTGGCCCATGAAGACAGCATAACTCCAGTCCTTTGACTTCCAGAGTTGGCCATAGACGGTGTTGGTCAGTTCGTCGTATTTCTTCAGTTTCATCTGCTTGCGGTCCATGGCTTCCGTCATGCAGTAGATGCCGCGATACTCTTCGTTGAGCACCAGTTCTACAAAACGGCCGCGCGTACCGGTGCGCGCCTTCGGTTCCATGTCGGCATAATAGGGTGGGGTGGAGTAGTCGTTCCACAGGTCGGTAATCATCCTGTTGCGAATTCGGCTCATGTCCACCTGGCATGCTTCCAAAAGCCAGGAGTTGTCGTTGCGCAGGCCGAAGAATTTCTGTTCGAGTTTCTCGCCGTCGGCAGTGAGGAATTTTATGTGGTAGTTGCGCTTGTGCTTATCGGTGCCGTTGGTGATACCGCCTCTCCATTTGGCTTTCATGTGTTGCGGCTCGTACTGCGCGGCATCGGGCTCTTGTACGGCAATCTTTCCCTGAGTGTAGTCGTTGCCGAAGGAGCCGTACAGTCGAACCACGGGGAGCGAGGTGAACGTGAGGCGTATGCTCTGTGTGCTGCCGTCAGCCCTCGTGGCGGTCAGCGAGTATCCGCTGCCTCCCTTGACATTGCTGAAGGTATATGTCTCGCCGCTTTCCACTACAGTGCCGTCGATTTGCAGCGGGCCGCACCCTTCGTGGAGAGTGTAACTGACTGTGAGCGGAAGGTCGGTGCCGAAATGACTAAGGTCTATAGGCTGTAGATAGTAGCCGCCACCGTCTTTTACGTAGACGGGACTACAGTTGCCCAGCGTGAGACTGGAGATTATGCCGCTTAATGGGTCGCCAGTGGAGAATACGTCTTCTACTGCTGTGCCGGTCTCGTCGTAGAAGGAAAAGAGTTGATTGCTGTTGCCTGCTCCTGCATTGGAGTATGTACCCACGACGTATGAGCCCACTCGCACATCCCAGATGTGGTCTGTCATGCCGGCATTGCGTATTACGAAATAGCCTGCGTCCTGATGGGTGAAAGTCCAGCGCGAATAGTTACCGTTTGACGTGTCGGTCATGGAGACGTAGCGCCGTGTGGAACCTTCGCGTACACCGTCGTAGGTGACGTATTGGCGAGTCTTGGCATTGCGTATGTAGTAGAGACCGCCGCCTGCCTCTTCCATAATCCAGTATGCCTCGGGGTCGGTTGTCGCCGTGGTGAGATAGAAAAGCGGCGACTGCTGGCCTATGGTCGCTCCGTCTGCAACACAGCCGCTTGGAAACTGGCGGCAAACGATACGGTAGTTCTTGCCTGTCTCGAAGTCAGGGGCTGCTGCTGCCTTCTGCTGACAGAAGACGCAGAGCAATATTGTTGCAATGCACTTTAGTCTCATGCGACGGAAGCGTTTATTGTTATTCTGTTCCTACAATTTTTGTCTTTGGCAGTTCGGCGTTTCTCCTGTTTACTACCGTTACTACAGCCTGCGCCAGGTTGACAAAAGCCAGTCCCGTCATTGTGTCGCTGGTCAGCGCCGCAGGCTCTCCGCTGTCTCCGCCGTCGCAAATGCTCTGTACCAGAGGTATCTGTGCCAACAGCGGAACGTGCATCTCCTCGGCCAACTGCTTGCAGCCTTCGCGCCCAAAGATGTAGTACTTGTTTTGTGGCAGTTCGGCAGGTGTAAACCATGCCATGTTCTCTACAAGTCCGAGGATGGGCACGTTGACTTTCTCATTGCGATACATGTCTATGCCCTTGCGTGCATCTGCCAGAGCCACTTGCTGCGGAGTGGATACTATCACGGCGCCAGTGATGGCAAGTGTCTGCAGCAGGGTGAGGTGGATGTCTGATGTTCCTGGTGGGGTGTCAAGTATTAAATAGTCCAGTTCGCCCCAGTTTGCGTCGGCAATCAACTGCTTCAGGGCATTTGACGCCATTCCGCCTCGCCAGAGCATTGCCGTGTCGGGACTTACAAAGAAGCCGATGGAAAGCAGTCGTACGCCATATTTCTCTACAGGTTCTATCAGGTCCCTGCCGTCTATGCTGACAGCATATGGCCGTGCATCTTCTGTTTTGAACATCTTGGGCACCGACGGGCCGAAGATGTCTGCATCCAGAAGTCCTACGCTGTATCCGAGGCGTGCCAGTGCTATGGCGAGGTTGGCTGCAACGGTACTCTTCCCGACGCCTCCTTTGCCGGAACTTACTGCGATGATGTTTTTCACTTCAGGCAACATTTTCCCTACTTCGGGGCGAGGCTTCGACTTGAACTCGGTGACTATCTCAACTTCCACGTCCTTGCCGCAGTGATATTTTATTGCGGCCTCGGCAGCCTTGACCGTAGATTTCAGGAAAGGGTCGGTGTCGCGCTGAAATTCCAGTATCACTTTTACCGTCTGGCCGTCAATCGCCGGCTGGTCGGCCACCATCCCGCTTTCTACAAGATTCTTCTTGGTGCCAGCATACGTTACGGTCTGCAGTGCGTCAAGTATCAGTTTGGGGTATAACGTCATTGTTCGGGAAGTTGATGAAATATTATTGTAAAATAGTCAATCAGAAAATAGTGAAATCGTTAATTGGTTTTTTCTGTTAGAAGTTGACACCGATATTCACAAAGAAACTCTGTGTATGTGCGCTGTCAAAATCGCTATGGCTTACGTTGGCCAGTCCAAGGTCGTAGCCCACTTCGGCATATAGCATCTTGTACTCGGCACCGCATCCCAGCCGTAGACCTCCGTCGAAATGGTGAAAGCCATCGCTGTTGAACGAACTCTCTACCTGGCGCGTCGTGTAGTATTTTGTCTTTCCTGCTATGCCCGTGGCCAGATATCCTCCGACAAAAGGCATCACATAGAAGTCGTCGTCAACATTGAAACTGTACTTTATCACCACAGGCAACTGCAGATAGGTCAGCCTGTAGGTCACTTTCTCATCGATGAAACCCCATAGATGGTGTGTCTTTCCTCCCTTTTCGGAATAGAAAAGTCCGCTCTCAAGCCATAAGGGCGTGTTGTTTGCAAGTTGGAAGCCATACACGGCCCCAATAGCCAGACCGCTGCGCCCGCTGCTGTCGAAGAAGTGGTCGTCACTGCTGGTCGATGCATAGTTCATGCCCAGTCGCAGGCCATAGTACTTTTCCGTGTCGGAATGGCTGTAGCGGCTGCGCGATTTATTTGTATTGAATTGAGCCCACAGCGGCACTGCCAAGACCGTGGCTGACAGTAGCAATAATATTTTCTTCATTATTAATTAATAATAGGTGTTGTAATCCGCGTTATTTTCGGCAGCAAAGGTACGTAAATTTTCATCACTTCGCACCAGCGAAATAAGGTTTTTATTATGCTTTTTCAGAAATAAAACATATAAAATAAATAAAAATATGTATTTTTGCGCGGTAAACGACAATCACAGTAATAAAAATACACCAATGAAGAGAATTCTGTTTTTTGCAGTGCTTACGGTGGTGGCGCTGACAGCATCTGCCGCCAAGAAGAAAGTGAAACAAGAAGTAAAGCGACAAGAACCTACAGCAATGCAGGTGTTGACGATGGTCAACGACCATTATCAGCAGACAGCAAGTCCGGAGACACGTGCTTTCTGGGATGATGCCGCATATCATACGGGCAACATGGAGGCCTGTCGCCTCACAGGCAATGCGCGTTGGTATGAATACAGCGACAAGTGGGCGCGCCATAATAACTGGCGTGGCGCCGGCTGCGGCAATAAGCAGATGTGGGTAAAAAACTACCAGACTTACGGAGAAGACAACCATCATGTGCTTTTTGCTGATTGGCAGATTTGTTTTCAGACATATCTCGACCTGAATGAGGTTGCGCCTGCCGCTCACAAAGTGGCGCGCACTCGCGATGTTATTGATTTCCAGACCAATCTCACTCAGACCGATTTCTGGTGGTGGGTTGACGCGCTCTATATGGGTATGCCTGTTTTCAGCAAACTGTACAAGCAGACTGGCAACGCTGCCTATCTTGCTTCCATGACGCGCAACTTCAAGTATGCCGACTCGCTGCTTTGGGACAAGGACGACCACTTGTATTTCCGCGATGCCAAGTACATCTATCCAAAGCATAAGACAAATTCAGGAAAGAAAGATTTCTGGGCACGTGGCAACGGATGGGCATTGGCAGCCCTCGCAAAGGTTTTGCAGGACACTCCCGAAAGTTTCAGCCGCTATATCCTCTTTAAAACACGCTTCCAGCAGTTGGCAGAGGCTGTTGCCCAGTGTCAGCAAAAGGAAGGATATTGGACTCGTTCCATGCTTGACGCACGTCAGGCGGAAGGCCCCGAAACCAGTGGCACGGCTTTCTTCTGCTACGGCCTGTTGTGGGGAATCAACAACGGCCTGCTCGAACGCGACAAGTATGAGCGCGTAGCCCTTGACGCATGGCGCTATCTCACTACCGTTGCCCTGCAGAGCGACGGCTCTGTTGGCTACGTCCAGCCCATTGGCGAGAAAGCCATTCCCGGGCAGCAACTCTCTGCTCAGAATACTGCCAACTTCGGCACAGGTGCTTTCCTGCTTGCTGCTTGTGAGAAGGTGCGCTTCGACAATGCTTTGGCTGATGCCGCAAAAGTCGTCACCGTCACGGTACACAATGATACAGAAGTGGCGCGTCAGGAAGTAATTGAACTTGATGCTCACCGCGTGTTCTCGCAACTTGACCTGAGTGGTGGCCGTCTGGTTAAGGTAATCAATGCTGTCAATCAGGAAGTTCCCTATCAACTTACCTACGACGGCAAACTGCTTATCGACGCTGCTGTGCGCCCGTGCGGTACGGCAACCTACAAGATTGTGAAGGGACAGCCGCGCCCTGTTGTCAATACTGTTTATGG
Organism: uncultured Prevotella sp.; assembly: GCA_937877595.1. Lineage (GTDB taxonomy): Bacteria > Bacteroidota > Bacteroidia > Bacteroidales > Bacteroidaceae > Prevotella. Next base: position 7,610 of record CALFIY010000072.1, on the reverse strand, counting down.
CCGCATGTATCCTGAGCGCGTCGACGACATTGCATGGGAGAACGACCGTGGCGCCTATCGCCTCTACGGCCCGGCATTGCAGCGCAGTGGTGAGCGTGCCTTTGGCAACGATGTCTGGGTTAAGAACACTCCCGACCTGGAAGTTGAGCAGCGCTATTACGTGGAACTTACCAATCATCCGCGTATTGAGAAACTTAGGAAAGAAGGTAAGACCGAGGAGGCACTGGCAATGGAAGAAGCAACAACCTATCACTTCGACCATGGACATGGTTTGGACTGCTATAAAGTGGGTCCGTCGCTCGGATGCGGTGCGCCAGCACTGATGGATGGCAACAACATCGTCTTCCCTTACAGTTACAAGGAATACGAACTGCTTGACAACGGCCCTCTGCGCTTTACGGTTGCGCTCACCTATCATCCTACGGATTATCAGGGCGAGCAGATTACGGAGCACCGCCTGCTGTCGCTCGACAAAGGGTCGAACTTCAATAAGCAGACAGTGTGGTATGAGGGTGCAACGAAGAATATCGATGTTGCATCGGGCTGTGTCATTCACAACGAAGACAAGCAGAGCGCCGTGCTGGGTAGCGACTATGTGCAATACGCCGACCCGACCGACAATCCTGCAGGACAGAACTTCCAGATATTCGTAGGAGTACTGTTCCCCACAGCAGGTATTGAGACAAAGATGACAGACAATCCTGGTCAGACGAACGGCATTGCCGGTCACGCACTTGCCATCAAGCGCGGCGTTAAGCCCGGCGAGCGAGTCACCTACTACTGGGGCTCGGCGTGGAGCAAGTTCGACTGCCGCACACAACAGGAATGGGGACAGCGTATTCTTGGTTTCAAGGAGGCTCTTAACTGCCCTCTGCGCATAGAATACTAAAAATTTCGGCCAGTCTGTCAGACTGGCCGAAATTATATTAAGACTAAATATTTACGCTTATTTCGCCGCGGATGCTTTCGTTCATCTTGCGGCGAATTTCTTCCGCGTCGCTGAAGTGCGACTGTAGGAACATGAGTTTTGTAACGGCGCTCTCCACCGTAGAGTCGTAGCCACTCACCACGCCTGCTTCCTGCAGTTGGTAGCCAGTGCCGTAGCGGCTCATTTCCACGCAGCCCTGCATGCACTGGCTGATGTTGACAATCACTTTTCCCTGGCGCGTAGCCTCTCGCAAGGCATGTATCACCCATGGCCGCCGGGGCGCATTGCCCGAGCCGAATGTACGCATCACGATGCTGCGCAGATTTGGCGTGGCAATGATGTGGCGAACAAGGTCTTCGCGTATGCCAGGGAACAATGAGAAGATTATCACGTTGTTGTCAAGTCTGAAGTGTGGGCGCATGGGCTTGTCCCACTTAGGCTGCAACATCCGCTGCGTGTGGTATGTGATGTTCACTCCTGCATCGACCAGATGTGGATAGTTGAACGATTCGAAAGCGTTAAACTCGTCGGCACTTTGTTTCGTAGTGCGGTTGCCGCGCAAGAGTCGGCCGTTAAAATAGATACCGACCTCAGGAACCTTGGCGTGCCCGTCGGCATCCTTTGCTGCTGCTATCTCGATAGACGTTATCAGATTTTCCTTGCCGTCGGTGCGCAACTGGCCAATAGGCAACTGTGAGCCTGTAAAGATTACAGGCTTTGTAAGATTCTCCAGCATGTAACTCAGTGCTGATGCTGTATATGCCATCGTGTCTGTGCCGTGCAGCACGACGAAGCCGTCATATTCTGCGTAGTTATCGCTGATGACGTGGCTCAGTTCTGTCCATCGTGCCGGCGACATATCGCTGGAGTCAATGGGCGGCTGGAACTGAAACGTGTCAATATGCATGTCGAATTGCTTCAATTCCGGCACGTTATGCAGCAAGTGCGCAAAGTTGAAAGGCTCCAGGGCACCAGTCTGTGGGTTGCGGATCATCCCAATGGTGCCGCCAGTGTAGACAAGTAGTACCTTATTCAATGATTTTCTTGTTTCTTTTTACGTATATTCCACGCTGCCTGTTGGCTGCGGATATGCGACGTCCGTCAAGAGTGAATACGGCATCGTCATCCCTCACGGCAGTATATTCTGCGCGCGGTGCTGCGATGGCAGTCTCGCTGCCGTCCCCCTTGGTGATGGAGAATGTAACGATGCCCGTCTCCGTATCTTCTGCTATGCCTGTAAGGCAGTATTCTATGCTGTCGCCGGTTTCGGCATTAGTGTAGAAAAGGAAATTCGGACGGTGCATGCTGTCGGTAAGTTGCGTGATGTTGCTGGTGCCTGGGAACGGGTCGCCGCCTTCGCTCGTGATGTGTTCTGTAGCAGAGTACGTGCCGTTGTATCCACGTCCTGTCACCTGATAATATGATATTACAAGCGAGTCGGCAGGCACCACGGCCACGCGCGGATGTCCGGCGATGTTGTTAGGACTGTCGTTCATGTTGACACTGCTGCTCGCATAGTCAATATGATACACCAGAAGTCCGTGCCCGCGTGCGCGGCTGTTATATCCTCGCCGCTGTATGTTTTCCATCACTATAAACTCGTTGTCGTTGGCAGGATTTACGATTTTATATGCTTCTCCGCCTTCCAGCACAGGCAATATGCTCACCGACTGGAGTGGCTCGCTGATTGCCGTTATCTCTGTCCAGCCCATCACTTCTTGTTCCCATGCGTTGTAGGCGCATGGCGCAAATCCGTTATTCAAGTACAGGCCGCCGTCCATCAACGACCAGTCTTCCATATTCTGGTTGTTCACGCTGCGCGATGCTGCCGTCTGCGGGTATAGGTCGGGCAGTCCGAGACAATGGGAGAACTCATGGCAGAACACGCCGATGCCGTTAATCCATGGCCACGGGCTGATATTGTATGCAGTATACGTACTTGGCGCAAATGCCAGTTCGCTGCTGCAACAGAAGCGGTTGATGCTTATCGTATCGTTGACAGCATAGCCCACGCGCTGTGCCTTTGCCCACATCGTTTCCGTTGCGCCGCCTTCGTTTTCTCCGTATCCTGCGTAGATGATGCAAACCAGTTCTGCCTTTCCGTCGCCGTCGTTGTCGTAGATACTGAAGTCGAAATCGTCTATTTGTGATTTTACTGCCTCACATGCGTGGCGGCCCAGCAGTGACAGGTTGTCGCTGTTGCCGTAGACAGCCATGTTGTCGGACAGCATTACCGGGCCGACAATGTCAAACTGGGGAGAGAATTGCCCCATGCTGGAGCCTTCAAAGTATTTCTTTACGCTCATGGCGTTGCGGTTCTCGCTCTGGCCGAGGTCTACTTGCGTATCACCGTTGAAATACTGCTCAAAAGAGGCAATGGGGTTGGCAACAGTAAATTGCTGATCGGGATATTCTGCCAGAATTATCAGCACACGTGGCGAGTCAGTGTGAGGCAGGTATGGAGCAGTGGCGTCAGTGCCTATTGCAGGCTCGCGGCGCATGGCTTCAGCGGCAAGACTCCTGCCTCGTTCCGTCCAAAGTGCCATCCTCTCTTGCTGTCTCATCGCGGCGGCCGTCTCAGCCTTTGTGCGTTGCGGCATTTGGTGCGCAAGAATGTTCGTAGCCTGCAGAGAGCCGTCGTCTGCTATGCTCGCCACATAGCATGCTCCGTGGGTGTTTACAAGCAGCACACCGTCGGCAGTCTGAAGCCAGTGGTGGTGCTCGTCGCCTATCAGTTCTGCGGCAATTACGCTCCCGTCGGGTTGTACATACTTCTGCAATCCGGGCAGAGCCTTTGCTCCCCACGTAATGCTGCTCACAGCAAAAAATGCCAATATCGTTGCAAGTTGTCTCTTCATGTACCTATTAATATATGATATGTTTGCGCGGCAAAATTACTTTATTTTTTCCTAACGTGCAAAAAAATAGGATGCGTATTCTTGTTATAAGCGCGAAGAATCGGATATTTTAAGGGTTAACAAGTGTTTTTTTTTTTGAAAAGTTGTTATAATTTTAATTGCTCTGAGTTGCAATGCAATACGTTAACTCCAAAAAAACATACCTTTGTGCTCAGAGCAATAAAACAGAACTTTTAACGTAAAACAATTATATTATGGAGAACGAAAACTATTCGCAGAGCAATTCTGCAGTACCTCCCTCAGTGGGCGGTGCAGTTCCGCCAACAGCCCCAGGCGCAGTACCTCCGCCAGTAGGCGGCGCGGTTCCGCCGACAGCACCGGGCGCAGTACCTCCGCCAGTAGGCGGCGCGGTTCCGCCACAGCCAGGATATTACGCACCTCAGGGAGCACCCTATGGAGCGCCACAACAGCCTCAGTATGCTGCCCAGCAGCCTCAGCAGCAGTCTACTGCTCCTCAGGTAGGGCTTACTGTTCAGAAACTTGACTGTCCTAACTGCCGCAATCCGCTCGGACCGAAAGATATTATCAGTTCCAGTTGGGCTTATTGCCGCTACTGTAAGGAGTCTGTGCGCCTTAATGGCGGCAACAGCGACTTCGATGATAATGTACTCATTGAGCGACTGGCCAAGTTTACCGTTACTAAGGAGAAATACCATGAGTACTTTATGCAGTGGCTCATGGAGCATGGCGACATTGACATCTTCGACAATCTGAAGGTTGTCAGCATCAAGCGCAAGTACTTCTGGGCCCGTGAGTACGGCCAGGCCAAGGAGCGTGCCATTTTCCCGATGTGTAAGTACGGCCGCGACTTCTTTGAGCGCCTCTGCGACACTCCTTACATGCTGCTTGAGGACTATGAGACTCACTTCAACACGCAGGAAATGGTCAATTTCAATAGCGACGACATCCGCGACACAGAAGTTATAGCCCGTGAGCAGTCTGCTTCGGAAAACCGCTACGAGTTCTCGCATACTGACATCGGCTCATATCCTCCTACTCCTGTCTACTACTGCTTGCCGGTAGTCGAAGAAGTTGTTGAGTACAACGGACAGGAATATACGTTCATCGGAACGGCAAGTGGCGACAACTGGTGGTTTAACCTCGGCGGCATACCAACAGCCGAACTCTTCCACGAACAGCCGAAGTATACCAGCATGAAACCTGTGACATGGATTGTGATGGGTGTCATTGCGCTAATCCTTATCGGCATTGTCATTGCGGCATTCAACAATTCGTTCTGGAGCGGTGTTATCACTCTGGTGATACTCGGCATACTGGGTTACTTCCTTGGTGTTCTGCTATACGGACTTATTTACCTGATTACGGGCAGTATCGATGCTATAATACGTGCTATCGTTAACCGCATCATCCGCAAGAAGTTCCGCAACCGCTGGACGGAATTCCAGGAGCACAAGCGTCAGTCTGCACAAAGCAATCTGCACCTCAACCTCACCTATGAGGTTCCTGAATTCCCCGTTCCCTAATTCACAATTCGTAATTCCTAATTCATAATTGCAGCATGCGCTGCGTAACACATAAAACAAATTGACTATGGGATTTTTCAAGAAAGACCCTAAAGAAGCCAACTACGTCGGCGGTCAGAAGAATTGGGCCGAGTCGTTACAAAATGTAGGCTCTGCGGGCGAGATGATATCGCTCCATCCCGACGAGGACTTCAACACCAATACCATCCTTACTGTAAATCCTGGCGAGCAGGCCATCTTCGTAAAGAACGGCCAGATACAGCAGGTGTTCAAGGAGAGCGGACGCTATCAGTTGACCACGGAGAACTATCCGTTCATCAGCCGTATACGCAATGCCTTCACTGGCGGCATCAGCACATTCCGTTGCCGTGTATTCTTCGTGCGTACAGCCATCAGCCAGGAAATGCTGTGGGCTTCCGGAGAAATGCAGGTGCGCGACAAGAAGTTGCGCGTGGCCACCAAGGTGTTCGCTCGCGGTGCCTATAAGGTGAGTGTTGAGGATGGCCCCAAGTTCCTCAGTAAACTGATAGGCAACAATATGCCGTCGTTCGGCCCTGAGGAGATAGAAGACTACTTCAAGCACGAGTTCCTCGAAACAATAGTGACCGAACTTGTCACTGCGCTCAATGAGCGTGAAGGCGAGATACTGGGCATACAGAGCAAGCAGCGCGAGTTGTCGAACATCATCACGCCGATCATAGCAGAGATAATGTCCGACTATGGTGTCAAACTGGACAACTTCTCCATTTCCAAGATCGAAGTTGACATGGACGACGAAGTTCGTCGCGCCTATGAAGCCAAACTTGGCAATGCCTCTGCCGACTCTGAAGTGATGGACATCCTTGGCGACAAGTGGGCTGCTCAGCAGCAGGTTGATATTATGAAGACAATGGCTGCCAACCAGGGCACCGCAGGTATTGGCGCAGGCATTGGCATGGGTATGGCTGCCGCAGGCTCGTTCTTCGGTATGGGCCAGCAGATGATGGGTCAGCCCATGATGCAACAGCAGCCGCAGCAGTATGCACAGCCCGCCGCAGCACCGCCCCCCATGATGCAGTTCTACATTTATCTGAACAATCAGCAGGTGGGCCCAATGCCAATGCAGCAGTTGGCACAGTATGTCCCGACGGGACAGTTGACGCCCAACACATTAGTTTGGCGTGAGGGCATGCCACAGTGGGCAGCAGCCAGTAGCGTGCCCGAATTGCAGCAACTCTTCGCCCGGCCTACGCCGTCGGCTCCCCCAACACCGCCAACACCACCAACAATGTAATTCGAGACAACTATGAGATTTAGTAAAATCACCGCCTCAGCACTGATGCTGCTTGTGCTCATCGTGCTCAACATCCTTTTCTTTGCGTGGACCGATGCAGAGACACGCGGCGCTGTAGAATGGATGTCATATGGATTCTGTATGTTCTCATTTGTCGTGGCTTGCGTGGCTATCTTCCGAGTGCCGCAAGACAGCGACGAAGTGTATAGCCTCACCACAAATTATGTTTGCCTGTCTTATTTTGCTGTGCAGACTGTGCTCAGTGTTGTGGCAATATATTACGGAATGGTGTTGCGCCGTGCCACAGAAATGGTGCAGGCTACCAGCGACAAGGTGAACAGCATCGTCAGCAACATCACAGGCGCTGTGCAGCAGGCGTTGCCCGACAGCATCGGCAACCTTTCTACCGACAGCCTCGGCACTGTAGTCAACGAGACCGTTGGCTCTGCCACAGACACAGTAACGCAGCAGAGTTCCTTCCTTGCCGACCACTACACAACGATAGTGCTCACTGTATATCTGCTTGTGTTCGTATTCTATGCCATACGTTTGTTCGTTCATCATACGGCAAACCAGAGTACGGCGGCCGATCTTGCAGAGCAGGCCCGGCAGCATGCCTATATCGCAGACAACAGTCAGCGTGTCGACAGACTTGCGCGCCAAATCACTGACCCGCAGGCCAAGAAGGCAGTAACGCAACTTTACGAGACGATACACTTCAGCGCCAACGTCACCACTGCCGAGGGCAAACAGATAGAACAGGAAGTGGCATCTGGCATTGACCGCCTTGCCCAACTTGTTGCCTCTGCCGACTGGCAGGCCGTTACGCAGTGTGCAAAAGAACTCAATCAACTGGCCAAACTGCGCTGATAGCGTTAAAGAATTATAAACAAAACAAGCGATTGCATTGTTATTGATAGAAAATCAATACTTTTGCAGTCGCTTATTTCATTTAGGAGAGGTGCTCGAGTGGTTGAAGAGGCACGCCTGGAAAGCGTGTAACCGGC
>CALFIY010000071.1 GCA_937877595.1 uncultured Prevotella sp. | reverse complement strand
GCATGTGCGATTGCCTGCGCGCCCTGTACGAAAAGCAGCGGGCCCGCTCGCTCTCGGCGCTGCTCAAGCTGGGCAGCGAGAGCTTCGATACCTTCGATCTTACCTATTACAGCGATGTGCCCGACCCGAACACCGGCATATCGCCCCGGGAGCAGATGAAGCTCGTGTATGATTTCTGCCTCGACTACGCCGGGCATTTTGGCAAAAGCTCGATCAATCTGCTCTTTCGCGGCGGGACGGGGCTGGGTAAGACATTCCTCTCGGCGTGCATCGCGCGGGTCGTTTCGGATAAGGGCTTCTCGGTGGTATATGAAACGGTGGTGGACGCGCTCGCGGTGTTCGAGACACAGAAATTCCGGCCGGACGACGCCGCTGGGGACGATACGGAGCGTCTGCTCGGCTGTGATCTGCTCATTCTGGATGATCTCGGCACCGAGATGGTCACGGAGTTTACTAAAAGCGCGCTGTATACCCTTATCAACACGCGGCTCATACGGCGAAAAAAAACGATCGTCAGCACAAATCTCGACTGGGCTTCCCTGCGGGCGGTATACACGCCGCAGATCAGCTCACGGCTCGAGGGCGAATACCAGGATCTGCCTTTCACAGGCAGGGATATACGGCTCATCCGAAAAGAACGCGGATTTTCCTGACCGCGAAATAATATTATGGAGGTACACAACATGAAGTTTTTTATCTGTGAGCACTGCGGCAATATCATCGCCATGGTGAAGAACACCGGTGTTCCGGTCATGTGCTGCGGCCAGAAGATGAAGGAAATCATCCCCGGCACCACCGATGCCGCCCAGGAAAAGCACGTCCCCGTGTACACCGTGGAAGGCAACAAGGTCTTTGTCAAGGTGGGCGATGTGGCCCATCCCATGCTGCCGGAGCATTACATCGAATGGATCTCCCTGCAAACCAAGGCCGGCAACCAGCGGAAGGTCTTGCAGCCCGGTCAGGAGCCCAAGGCCTGCTTCGCCATCTGCGACGGCGACGAGGTGGAGGCCGTCTACGCCTACTGCAATCTGCACAGCCTCTGGAAGGCGTAAGCGGGATTGACGCAAGGACAAGGAGGTCCCTTTCGGGGGACCTCCTGCATTTTAACGGGCAAAGAAAGGATGACAGGACATGAGCCTGAATGCGACACCCTCTGCCAATCGCCTGCATATCAGCTTTTTCGGCTGCCGGAACGCGGGCAAATCCAGCGTGGTCAACGCCGTCACCGGCCAGGACCTGGCGGTGGTCTCCGACGTGAAGGGCACCACCACCGACCCGGTCACAAAGGCCATGGAGCTGCTGCCCCTGGGTCCGGTGGTGATCATCGACACCCCCGGCTTTGACGATGTGGGCAAGCTGGGGGAGCTGCGGGTACGCAAGACCAAGCAGATTCTGAACAAAACAGACGTGGCGGTGCTGGTGGTGGACGGGACCGTGGGCTTGCAGGACTATGACAGGCAGCTGATCGGCCTGTTCCGGGAGAAGCAGATTCCCTATCTGATTGCCTGGAACAAATGCGACCTGGCGCAGGCACAGCCCGCGCCGGAGGACCATGCCCTGCCGGTAAGCGCCGTCACGGGATGGAACATCCATGCGCTCAAGGAGCGCCTGGGTGCGCTGGCCCCGAAGGAGGACCCGAACCACAGGCTCCTGGGGGACCTGGTGCAGCCCAACGATCTGGTGGTCCTGGTTTGCCCCATTGACGAGTCCGCCCCCAAGGGCCGGATGATCCTGCCCCAGCAACAGGCAATCCGGGACACCCTGGACGCCGGGGCCATCGCCGTGGTCACCCGGGAGCTTGAGCTCCGGGCCACGCTGGACAGCCTGGGCAAGCGGCCCGCCATGGTGGTCACGGACAGCCAGGCCTTCCGGGTGGTCAGCCAGATCACCCCCCAGGAGATTCCGCTGACGTCTTTTTCCATCCTCATGGCCCGATACAAGGGCTTTTTGAAAACCGCCGCGGCGGGGGTTGCCGCTGTCCCGCGTCTGAAGGACGGGGACCGGGTGCTCATGGCCGAGGGCTGCACCCATCACCGCCAGTGCAACGACATCGGCACGGTGAAGATACCCAACTGGCTGCGGTCCCACACCGGAAAGGACCTGCGGATCGAGACCTGCTCCGGCACCGAGTTCCCGGAGGACCTGTCCCCCTATGCCATGGTGATCCACTGCGGGGCCTGTATGCTTACCGACCGGGACGTGCAGTATCGCATGAAATGTGCCGTGGATCAGAACGTGCCCTTTACGAACTATGGCGTCACCATTGCCCAGATCACCGGGACACTGGAGCGAAGCCTGCGTCTGTTCCCGGATATCCACGCCCTGCTGGAGAGTTAGCCGAACACAAAACCGCCTGGGACCCTGCATGGATTGGGGGTCCCAGGCGGTTTGCAATTGGCGGAATGTGCTTACGCTCCGTGACTGCCGGGGCCGCCGGGCTCGCCGGGCATGGGCGGCATCTGCATCGGCGGGGCCGGGGGCAGCTCGGGATAGATATAGTCCCAGGCCTTCACCGGGTCGATGTACTCCATGAGCTCCCGGAAGGTGACGCACCGGCCGCCGTTTTCATAGATGGCGGCAACCTCTTCTTCAAAGGGGATCAGGCTCATGGGTCCCGGCGTGACCTCGTGGAACACCCGCAGCATCACCTTGTCGCCGGTGGTCAGGTTCAGCTGCTTCACCAGCTCGGCCTTGGAGCCGGACATGACGCCGGGCACGACCATGGGCGTGGTCATGCGGGGGTCGTAGAGGCTGTCGCCCACGATGCGGGGGCTGCACCCGTCCATGGAGCCCCGGCCCCAGAGATAGCCCATGTCGTGCAGCTGCTTTTCCGACGCGGGGGTGACCATGCCGCCGGGGTAGCCGATGGTGATGGGCTTGGGAATGCCGTACTTGGCGCACTGCTCCTCCAGCCCCAGCACAGAGGCGCGAATCTCGTCTTCGGTGGCCGTGGCGAAGGACAGGTCGTGGTGCAGGGAGTGGTTGGCGATCTCATGCCCCCGCTCACCCAGCTCCCTGATCTGCTCCCAGGTCATGTACCGGGTCTTGTCGTCAAAGCTGGTGCCGTTCATGCTCCGCTTCATCTCGGTGGTGAAGAAGATGCCGTGGCCGCCGTACTTTTCCAGCAGAGGCGCGGCGATGGTGTAGTGGTCGATGGTGGAGTCGTCAAAGGTCATCAAAACCAGCTTTTCCGGCACCGGCTTGATCACCGGGTCCGAGGCCGCCAGGGCCGCGTCCAGTTCGGCGTTGCTGAAGCCGAAGGCCTCCTGCAATTCCTCGTCCGAGGGCCGGTCGCCCAGGAGAATCCGGCACAAAAGCCCCTGCTTGTCCGGGCCGCCCCCGGCGCTGGGAGGTCCCATGCCCAGGCTCAGCCAGTCGGGCACAAAGGACCGAAACACGTCCATCCGCACATAGGTGTCCGGGATGAGCCGCTTCTTTTGAATCTCGAAATTGTTTATGGCATCCGCCAGATTCTTTACGCTCATTGTCTTCCTCCTGTTCACAGCGTGTATGACACTGTTTTCAATACATCTGATTCTAAAGGATGAAGCCGTTTGTGTAAAGTGTTTTTTTGCATCCGGGGCAGAGGCGGGTTGCCTAAATTTCGCAGACGAAATCTGTACGGTCTGCCCACTGACGGACGGGGAAAAATGTGATAAACTGAACCACAGCAGCATCCAAAATTCTCAAAGGAGGCGGTATTTTGAAGAAAATCAGAGACTTCATCGCTGACGATATGTTCAACCACATCAGCATGTCCGGCCCGGACATCGAAAAGTACTTCGACCCCGCAAGCGGCATGACCCTGGCGGACAAGCTGGCCTATGACAAGGGCATCATGTGTACCTATCCCTTCATGATGCTGGGCAACTACTGCAACTTCAAGTATGACGAGGAGGACCCGGCGCCCAGAGACTACGAAGCCTTCAAGGCCGAGGCTATGCCCCGGCTCCAGGCCCAGGTGTTCCCGCTGCTGGAGCCCTGCTTTGACGATGCCAACCCCCTGCCGGAATCGGAGCGGGGCAAGGTGCTCATCCCCATCCTCACGGACATCATCCCCAACTTTGTCCTGGGCGAGTTCTACCGTTACATGTACCCGGACGGCGAGGACATCCAGCCCCTGCTGGACAACGCCGACAAGGAAATCGTCCTGGACTGCACCGACCTCGAGTACATATCCTCCAGCGGACTGCGCATATTCCTCGCTGTGCTGAAAAACGCAAAGGCAAAGGGCAGCCACGTGTTCATACGTAACATCAACGAAGGCATACAAAAGGTGTTTAAGATGACAGGATTCTACAATCTCTTCGAATTCAAATAAGAATACACAAACTTTGTACTGCCAGTACATGGCTCTTTACTGACGGCGATGACGACAGGCGACGAAAACAAAAGCCCCGCCTGCAGCGACTGAAAAGCGTGCGGACGGAGGCTGATGTTTTATTGTTACGAAGACATAACAGTCTGACTATCAGAACGTATGCAGCCAATGCTCGAGCTCGGAGAGCCACTGGTTCTTGAAGGCAAAACGGTCTTGGCATCCAAAACCGTGGTCGCCATAGGGATACATCAGCAGCATGGTCGAAACCTTGTTCTCTGTCAGCGCCAGACAATACTTCAGACTGTGGGCAGCAGGCACCGTGCGGTCGTCGGCGGCAAGCACCACAAAGGCGCGCGGGGTGTTGGGCGTGACTTGCTTCTCAAGGCTATATCGCTCGATGAGCTCGCTGCTTGGGTTCTTTCCGAGCAGGTTGTTGCGGGTACCGTGAGGGGTATCGAAGAGGATAACCGGATAGAGCAGCACCTGAAAATCGGGGCGATTCGCGTCGCTGGTGAACAGTGTGGCAGCGCTGGCAGCCAGGTGTCCGCCGGCCGAGAATCCCATTATCCCCACCTGCTCAGTGTCTATATGCCATTGTGCTGCCATCCTGCGCATCAGGCGCATTGCCTGCTCAGCATCTTCCAGCGGCACTCCGCTGTTCCCGTGAGGCATGCGATATTTCAGCACTGCCACGGCAATGCCCATGCTGTTGAACAGAGGAGCCCATAGCGTCCCCTCCTTCTCAAAGGCCAGGTGGTCGTATCCGCCACCGGGGCATATCACGATGGCACGGCCCGTGGCCCGCTTCTCGTCGGGCAGGAACACCGTCACTTTTGCCATGTCGGTGGGGTCGCCGCTGTCGGTGTTGGGCCCTTCGGGCCATAGGTTTATCTCTGTGCCACGTTGAGCGTTAGCCACAACTGTTGTAAATATCATAAGCGCTGTGATAATTTTTCTCATAACAGTTTTTATTTCCGTGAAATGTGTTGCAAATTTACTACTAAGCGTGCGCAAAACAAAAGAAAAGGCCTTTTTATTTCCTGTTTAGGCCGATTTTCCGTGGATTATTATTATCTTTGTACCCATAGAAGCAAAAGGACTGCCTGATGCAAGAACAAAAAAGTTCGGATCTTATTGTAACATTTTTTTTTCTGAAACGTCAACATAGATAGAGAGGGATGAAAAGCATTACTTTCCAACACGACATTCTGCCGCTCAAGAATGAGTTGTACAGGTTGGCGCTCCGCATTACCCTCAACCCTGCGGACGCCGAAGATGTGGTGCAAGAGACGATGCTTAAGGTGTGGAACCGACGCGCCGACTGGTCTTCAATAGACTCCATCGAAGCCTTCTGCCTCACCGTCTGTCGCAACCTCTCGCTCGACAAACTCCGTCTGATGGACAACAAGGCGCAGGCGCTTGACGACAGCCACGACCCCACCGACAGCAGTTATGCCTCGAACCCCGAAGAGCAGGCAGTGCAGCGCGACCGAATAGCCCTGGTGAGACGGCTCATAGGACAACTGCCGGAGAAGCAGCGCAGCGTGATGCAACTTCGCGACGTGGAAGGAAAGAGTTACAAGGACATAGCGGCAGTGATGAACATCAGCGAGGAACAGGTCAAGGTGAATATCTTCCGTGCTCGCCAGTGGATAAAAAAGGAATTTCACAAACACGAACAATATGGACTATAAGTACATCGAGCAACTGCTGGAGCGCTACTGGGCAGCAGAGACTACTCTTCAGGAGGAGTCTATCCTGCGTGCTTTCTTCAGCCAGCCCGATATCCCTGCAGAGTTCGAGGCCGAGGCTGCCATCTTTATGATGCAGTCGGGCGAGGCATCGTCGGAGCCGTTGGGCGACGACTTCGATGCCCGCATCCTTCAGGCCATAGCCGCTATCGAAGACTCGCAGGCCGTTCCTGTTGTCAAGGCTCGCGAGATACGCTTCACGCAGCGCCTGCGGCCGCTGTTCAAGGCGGCAGCCGTGGTAGCCATAGTGCTCACGCTGGGCAATGCCATAGGCCACTCGTGGGATGCCGCATGGGACGAGCCCAATACCGAGGTTGCCGAGGTGCAGGGCTTTACCGTCGATAGTGCCGACGTGGTCAACCAGCAGGCAGAGAACATTGGCGAGACGGCCATCGACTCCGCCGTGGTGAACATCAAGTGGTAGTAACTGACAAGAACTTTTTCTATACTTTACCTAATATACAATCTGTTTAGTTAAAACACCGCGAGGCTGTGAAGTCTCAAGTGATCGGCCAAAAAGGTCAGTGAGTGGCTAAGGTCGAGTTTTTCTCTCAAATTTTTCATAACATACTAACGTAGTGCGGGCTGTACATCGGATGCGATGGGCAGCCCGTTTCTCTTGAACACCATCATGCCCACATGGCACCATGGGCAGTCGCAACAGCACGCTACAGAAAAATTTTTCGCTCAATTTCTTGATAACATTCGTCACTCTTCTTTTTTATCTGTACTTTTGCAGGCTGAAAAGAATTATTGGAAATGGCATTAAAATGTGGTATTGTGGGACTTCCCAACGTTGGCAAGTCTACATTGTTCAACTGTCTGTCGAGTGCTAAGGCACAGGCAGCCAACTTCCCCTTCTGTACGATAGAGCCCAATGTGGGCGTGATAACGGTGCCCGACGAGCGTCTCACCCGTCTGGCAGAACTGGTGCATCCAGGCCGCATAGTTCCTGCAACATGCGAGATAGTTGACATAGCAGGCCTTGTGAAGGGAGCATCGAAGGGCGAAGGCCTTGGCAACAAGTTTCTTGGCAATATCCGCGAGACCGACGCCATAATCCATGTGCTGCGCTGCTTCGAAGACGACAACATCACGCATGTCGACGGCAGCATCGACCCTATTCGCGACAAGGAAATCATCGACACCGAACTGCAGTTGAAAGATCTGGAGACTATCGACAGCCGTCTGGCCAAGACAGAAAAGGCTGCTGCAGCAGGCAACAAGGATGCAAAACTTGAGGTTGGTGTGTTGCATGCATATAAAGACGCTCTTGTGCAGGGCAAGAATGCCCGTGTGGTGGAGTTTGACTCTAAGGACGAGCAGGACTGCGCCCGCAATCTCTTCCTGCTTACCGCCAAGCCCGTGCTCTACGTCTGCAACGTTGGCGAGGCCGATGCCAAGAGCGGCAACGACTTCACCAGCAAGGTTGAGGCACTTGCCAGGGAGGAAGGTGCCGAGGCAATGATTATCGCCGCCAAGACGGAGGAGGACATTGCCGAGTTGGAGTCGTATGAAGACAAGCAACTCTTCCTTGAGGAACTGGGTCTGGAAGAGAGCGGTGTCAACCGTCTTATCAAGAAAGCCTATGCCCTGCTCAACCTCGAGACATTCATCACCGCCGGAGAGATGGAGGTAAAGGCATGGACTTACAAGCGTGGCTGGAAGGCTCCGCAGTGTGCCGGCGTCATCCATACCGATTTCGAGAAAGGCTTCATCCGCGCCGAAGTCATCAAGTACGACGACTACATCCAGTACGGCTCTGAGGCCGCCGTTCGCGAAGCCGGCAAAATGGGCATCGAAGGCAAAGACTATGTCGTCCAGGATGGCGACATCATGCATTTTAGGTTCAACGTTTAGTTCATAGTTCATAATTCATAGTTCATAGTTGGGTTGCGCATGAAAGAGAGTGTCATTAAAGATAAGAGTAAAGATTTTGCATTACGAATTATCAAAATGTATCAATATCTCACTTCGCAGGCAAATAATAAAGAATATGTACTTTCCAAACAGGTACTAAGAAGCGGGACAAGCATTGGAGCTAACGTTAAGGAAGCCTTACGCGGACAAAGCCGACCTGACTTCAGAGCTAAAATGAATATTGCGCTAAAGGAGGCCAGCGAAACAGAATACTGGCTTGAATTATTATATGAATCCGGATATATTGACGAATCCTCTTATACTTCTATCATTAATGATAATCGAGAATTAATTAAAATTTTGACAATGATAGTTAAGAATACCGTGTAATTCGGCCTATTCATAACTATGAACTATGAACTATGAACTATGAACTGTTTATAACCTGGAACCCGAGCCTGACGTTCGGCCCGTTTCGCTGGTACTCGCTGTGCTGGCTGATAGGCTTGGCGCTGGCCTATCTTGCAGTGAGGAGGCTGTATAAGGAGCAGAAGATAAGCGACGCGCTGTTCGACCCTCTCTTCATCTACTGTTTCCTGGGCATACTGATCGGTGCGCGTCTGGGCCATTGCATATTCTATCAGCCCGACTATTTCCTGACATCGTGGAAAGGTTTTGTGGAGATGCTGTTGCCCATCCATTTTCTGCAGGATGGCGGCTGGAAGTTCACGGGCTATGAGGGGCTTGCCTCGCATGGCGGTACGCTGGGCCTGATGATAGCCCTGTGGCTCTACGTAAAGAAGACACGTCTCAGCATCTGGACGGTGCTGGACAACATAGCCATAGCCACTGGTGTCACGGCCTGCTTCATACGACTGGGCAACCTGATGAATTCGGAGATAGTAGGCAAGGTGATTACCTACATTGCCGACGATGCTCCCTGGTGGTCCTTCTGGTTTGTCAGCAACGACCCTATTCCTGCTTTCCGCCATGCCGGTCAACTCTACGAGGCTATAGCCTATGCCGTGCTGTTTATACTGATGTGGTGGCTGCACAAGCGCATGTCGCAAAAGATAGGAACCGGCTGGTTCTTCGGTTTCTGTCTGACCTATATTTTCACGTTCCGCTTTTTCATAGAGTACACCAAGGAGATACAGGAGTCGTTCGAGGCATCGATGCCCTTAGACATGGGCCAACTGCTCTCGATACCCTTCGTGGTGCTTGGTTTGGCCTGTATGATAGGCGGCAAGTGGATGCAGCGGCTGTAGCGCCTGCATCCACTTGTCCATTCTACGGCGTTCTGACGTAGCGCCTATTCCTCGTACATCTTGTCTATTTCCGCCTTGTAGTTTTCGTTGAGCACACGGCGGCGTATCTTCAGCGTATTGGTCAGTTCGCCGCGCTCCATCGACAGGTGGTGGGGCAGCAGCGTGAAGCGCTTCACCTGTTCGTAGTGCGCCAGTTGCTGTTGCAGCGTGTCGATGCGCTCCTTCATCATGTTGAAGATACGCGGGTCGCTGCACAGGGTTTCGCGCGAGTCGAAGGCGATGCCGTTGGCGCGTGCATACTCTTCAAGCAGCGAGTAGACGGGGATGATTAGTGCTGAGACGAACTTGCGCTGGTCGGCGATGACGGCAATCTGGTCGATATATTTGTCGACGAGCAGTTTCGACTCTATCATCTGCGGTGCGATGTATTTTCCGTTGCTTGTCTTGAAGAGATCCTTGATGCGCTCGGTGAGGAAGAGTTCGCCGTCCTTCATGTATCCTGCGTCGCCCGTGCGGAAATAGCCGTCGTCGGTAAACGACTGCTTTGTCATGTCGTCGCGGTTGTAGTATCCACGTGTGATAGTGGGGCCTTTCAGCAGTATCTCACCTTCGTCGCTGATGCGTATGCTGATGCTGTCGATGGGATGGCCCACGCTTCCCACGGTGAAGGGCTTGCCGAGATGGTCGCAACTCACCGTGGCGAGACTCTCTGTCAGTCCGTATCCCACAATCATGTTTATGCCGATGGAATGGACGAATTCTTCGACGTGTGCCGACACCGCGGCGCCGGCAGTGGGGAAGAAGTGGGCATTCTCAAGACCGAGTTCTTTGCGTACAAGTGAGAAGATGGTGCGATTTATCATCTCATATTCCAGATGCAATGCCAGCGGCGGCTTCTTGCCCAGACTGAGATATTCTATGTTGTGCTTGCGTCCTATACTGAGTGCGTGCTGGAACACCTTGCGCTGCACGGCGCTGGAATGTTCTATCTTGTCCATCACTCCCATGTATACCTTTTCCCAGAAGCGTGGCACAGACGACATGCAAGTGGGATGGGTCTCGCGCATAGACTGCTGCACTTGCTGCGGATGCGTGTTGACAATCATCGTGGCGCCCTTGGTGAGCGAAAGGATGGCCCATCCGCGCTCGAAGATGTGGGTGTAGGGCAGGAAATTCATTACGCGGTCGTTCTCGTCTACCGGTACGCACTTGCCGTTGGCCTCGAAGGCGGCGTGGAACTGTCCGTGGGTCAGAATGACGCCTTTCGAGTCGCCCGTAGTGCCGCTGGTGTACAGGATATTGGCAATGTCGTCGTAGGAAGCCTCACGCTGCAGAGCCTCCACTTCCGGCTGGCGCGGCAGTCCCTCGCCCAGTTTCAGGAAATCGCTGAAATAGATGGCGTTGGGGTCGTGTGACGAGATGTGAACCAGTGGGTCGTATACAATGATGCGCTCCAGCGACGGGCACAGCGACACTACGCGGCGTGCGCGGTCGTACTGCTCCTGCTCGCCGACGAACAGGAATCGCACTTTGGCATCGTTGATCATAAATTGTATCTGCTGTTCCGAACTGGTGGCATAGAAGGGGATGGTGACGGCACGCACGCCCCATGCGCCGAAATCGCACTCAATGTATTGCACCGAGTTCTGCGAAAAGATGCCTATGTTCTCCTGTGGTTTCACGCCCAGGTTGAGCAGCGCGTTGCTTACCGTGCTCACGGTCTTAGCCACTTCGCGCCACGACAGTTTTTTCCACTCTCCACCGTTGAAATCTTGAAAAATCAGCATTTCGCGGTCGCCATAGTGCTTTGCCTGCTCCTGTATGAGCACCGACATGTGACAGTTGTTTTGCATCAGCGTATACGAATTTTGTTCTTTCATTGGCGCAAAGGTACGATTAAGTGAGGGCAAAACAAAGGAGTTTGTAATTTTTTTTATCCCTGCATCACCTACGCCCTTATTAATTTTGCCAGCGCTGTTTTAATTTTTGCCAGCGCTGTTTTAATTTTTGTCAGCGCTGTTTTTATTTTCGCCACAGCTGTTTTAATTTTTGCCAGCGCTGTTTTAATTTTCGCCAGCGCTGTTTTTATTTTTGTAAAAACAGCAGTAGTTTTTTCGAGGTGGCAAGTACGAAAAAACCACGCATACCGTAGTGAAATCAGTATGCGTGGCAGTGTGTGTAATTGTTACTTTTACTTCTGCGGTTTTTAGTTGCTATCTTACTATGGTCTTCTTTCCGTTGGCAATGCGTAGTCCGCGGCGTGTGTCGCTTACAGGGCGGCCGCCGAGGTCGTAGGCAGTACTGCGATTAAGCGTCGGCTCGTTGCCGCCAGTGGCAGGCCGTATGCCAGTAACTACGCCCTGCTTGGCTCCTGCGGAATTGTAGTAGGCACCGTTGGTGAAGTCGAGGTCGGCAGTCTGCTGGCCGTTGTTATTGTTGTTGAAGATAATCTGGGTAGGCATGGAGGCAGTGCTGCCTGTGTAATTGCCGTTCCATGACCATTTCCAGACATTGAAGTTTCCGCGTGTGCCAACCTTGGTGCACACCACGCCGGGCCACGAGCCTCCCGTGTAGTTGCCATTGGAGTCCCAAGCCCAGCAACTCACCGTTGTCCACGAGGTGGGAGCCTCGAAGAAGGCGCACGTCTCGCCCTCTGCTACGGTGCAGAAACTCGGCGCAGTAAACTCGTCTTCTTTCACGTCGTTGAGAGCAGTGAGGTCTACTTCGGCGCTTGCATAGAGTTTGTAGTTAGTGCCTTCTACTGCCAGTTGATAGCCGCTGGTGTCGGCTGTGGCAGAGCCGAGGAGCAACAGCAGTGTACCCTTGGTGCCGCGCGTGGAGAGTACGTAGCCTGCCGATGATGCCGAGTGGCTGAGAATAGCGCTCTGGTTGGTGATGCCTGCTGCCTTGCGCGTCAGTATGAGTTTCTTGATGGCCACCTTGTTCGACTTCCAGTGGCTAAGCCATACGCAGGGAGTGCCGGGCATGGTGAGGATGAAGGCATTGGCTGCCTCGACGTTGGCATAGAGCGGTGCTCCGCCGTCGCTGGCCGAGCGTCCCGTGTCGTGATTGTCCACGAAGGTCACAGCATAGCGGGCGTAGGTGGCATCATTGCTGAGTGCAGCCTTGTCGAGTTCGGCCCAGTTGCTGCCGCTGTTGCTGAATGCCGAGTTGATGTAGTACTTCATGGGGAAGTCGAAGGCTGCCGACTGTATTTTGTCGTCCACCTTGGTGCCGTTGAGCCATGTCGTGACCACAGTCTTGTTGCTGTCCCAACATTCGCCTACGGAGAACTGGGGCTGTACGACAGTGTTGTACTGGCCGGTATATTTCGGCGCGTAGCCCTTCACGAAGTCGTAGCGGAACCCGACGTATCCCAGGTCGTTGAGCAGGAAGTTGAGATATGCCGTGACGTTCTTCTGTACGTTAGCCGACGTATGGTCGAGGTCGCGTGCGTATCCCCACGCCTCGCCGGTATCGGCAGCGCCTGTCGGGTTGTAGCCGTTGTCCTTACACTCGTCGTCGCGGCAGATGTCGCTGAGGCCCAACTGGTATGTCACGCCGTTGTATGTCTCTGCAGGGAAGTTCACCCAGTTGCTCACGCCGACGCGGTGGTTGATAACCACATCCTCTATCACTCCCACGCCTTTCTGCCTGAACGTCTGTATCATGCTGCGCAGTGTTGCTTCCGTACCGAAGGCTCCCTCATGTCGGAACCAGTACATCGGGTGATAGCCCATGTTGTTCTGCATAGTGCCGCAGTAGCCTGAGTTTGGCACCCAAAGCAGATCGATGTAGGGTGCCATGTCGTCAGCCTGATCCTCAAGTGTCGACCAGTTGGTATCGGTGTAGGAGTCCCAGTAGAAACCCTGCAGCATTACGCCGCTATAGTTTTCGGGCCAACCCTGTGCTGCAGCAAAAAGGGGCAGCAGAGCACAGAGCGCGGTGGAAAGCATCTTCTTCATAATAGTAAAAACAGTGTTATTGGTTTGGTGTTTGTCTCTGCGTGCAAAAGTACAAAAAAAACCTGTGACTGCTTCTCCTGCTGTGCGTAATGATGCGAAAGACGACGTGCAAACGGTTGCGCTGTGAAAAAAACATGCAGAAAAAACGGATAGTTAGCAGAAAAGCGTATCTTTGCACAATACAGAATTATCCTAAGACAATATAATTCCTACTAACATGAAAATGCTTTTCCACAGAACTGCGGTTACTGCGCTGTTTCTTGCCTTGCTCGCCGTAACCGCTGCCACGGCCAGAAGCAAGAAGAGTGTTCCTCAGCAGAACGACCGCGAATACTGGGTGGAGATGGCTGTCAGGCTGGCAGAGCCGGTGCTTGAGCCGATGTCACGGGGCGAACTGCAGAAGACAATGCAGACAGAATATTCGCCAACATTCGACAAGCGCGATCGCTCAGTAGTTTACATGGAAACTTTCGGGCGTCTCATGGCCGGCATAGCACCATGGCTGTCGCTCCCCGACGACGACACTGCCGAGGGAAAGCAGCGCGCTCAGATGCGACAGTGGGCGCTGGCAAGTTACAGGAACGCTGTCGATCCGGCATCGCCCGACTATCTGCGCTGGGGGCGCTCTGGGCAGAACCTGGTTGACGCGGCGTATATCGCAGAAAGTTTTCTGAGGGCGTGGGATGCGCTCTGGCTGCCCCTCGACTCCATTACAAAACAGCGGTATCTCAAGGAGTTTCGCAATCTGCGAAGCATTGACCCACCGTATACTAATTGGCTGCTCTTCTCAAGCACTATAGAGAGCATGATGGCAAAGGCAAAGGGAGCCTACGACCAATATCGCGTCAATTCGGCCATACGCAAGGTAGAGGAATGGTACGTTGGCGACGGCTGGTACAGCGATGGCCCGCAGTTTGCCTTCGACTATTACAACAGTTACGTCATCCACCCCATGTATCTTGAGACTTTGCAGGCTATGCGCGACGCGCGCGCGAACACGCGCATAGACTATAATAAGTACTATGCGCGCGCGATAAAGCGTACGCAGAAATATGCCATTGTTCTCGAAAGGCTTATCTCGCCCGAAGGCACATTTCCTGCCGTGGGGCGCAGCATCCCTTATCGCATGGCTGCCATGCAGCCGCTGGCACTGCTCGCCTGGTACGGACAGTTGCCTGGCGAACTTCCGCAGGGACAGGTGCGCGCAGCGCTGACAAAGGTAATGCACCGTATGTTTGACAGTGCGGAAAACTTCAACGCTGGCGGCTATCTCACGATAGGTTTCTGCGGACGCCAGCCCTATGTTGCCGATACGTATACCAACAATGGCTCGCTTTACATGACGTCGCTGGCGCTGATGCCGCTCGGACTGCCGGCATCGCATGCCTTCTGGACCGACGCCGCACAGCCTTGGACACAGGTGAAGGCGTGGAGCGGACAGCCATTCGACAAAGACCATGTCTGGCGCGACGACACACCGCAGATAAGGGACAAGTGGTGAGCATTGAGCATTAATGTTGTTCTTAGTTGTTTAAGTTCTTGGCGAAGCCAAGCGGCAGAGCCGAGCGGTCGTAAAAAATATAAATTATGAAAAATATTATAGCAATACTAATCGGAGTGGCAGGATGGGCCACTGCATTTGCGGCAGACCAACTGCCAATGACGCTGCAATACAAGCAGCCGGCACAGTTTTTTGAACAGTCGCTGCCGATAGGCAACGGAAGAATTGGTGCACTGGTGTACGGCGGAACAGACGACTGTCTGCTATACCTGAACGACATAACGCTGTGGACGGGAAGCCCTGTAGACCAAAACGAAGGGCAGGGCTGTGCCGAGTGGATACCGCAGATACGCGAGGCGCTCTTCAGGGAAGACTACAAAGAGGCTGACAAACTGCAGAAAAACGTACAGGGACACAGTTCGGCCCACTACCAACCACTGGGAACGCTGCACATCTACGACTGGAACACGGGGCGCACGAAGCGCTACCAGCGGCAGTTGAGTCTTGACAGTGCACTGGTGAGCGACAGTTATGAGCGCAACGGCGTAACGTTCCGCAGAGAATATCTCGCTTCATACCCTGACAGCCTTATCGCTATACGACTGACGGCAAGCAAGCCTGGAGAACTGAACTTCAGGCTTACGCTGTCAGCACAGGTGCCTCACTCGGTAAAGGCATCGCGACAGTCGGCAGGCGGCCAACTCACCATGACAGGACATGCCACAGGCGACGAGCGCCATTCGGTGCACTTCTGTACCATGCTGCGAGTGGCGGAGACCGACGGTCAACTCACGGCAACTGATGGCGACGGCATAACGCTGCGCCACGGCACTTATGCCACGCTGTATCTGGTGAATGCCACAAGTTACAACGGAGCCCGGCGGCATCCCGTGACCGAGGGAGCACCATATCTGGAGAAGGCCGCCGACCTGACGTGGCACACGGCAAACACCAACTATGACGAAGTGCGCAGAAACCACGTTGCCGATTATAAGAAATATTACGACAGGGTGAAACTGGACCTGGGCGGAAAGCCCAACACAGCGACTACCGACAAACTGCTCACAGAGCATGCCAACGACAGATATCTGGAAACATTGTACTTCCAGTTCGGGCGCTATCTGCTCATCAGTTCATCGCGCACGAGCGGCGTGCCTGCCAATCTGCAGGGACTATGGACACCACATCTGTGGTCGCCGTGGCGTGGCAACTATACGATAAACATCAACCTCGAGGAAAACTACTGGCCTGCCTTCGTGGCCAACCTGGCTGAGATGGCCATGCCGCTCGACGGCTTCATCACGCAGTTGGCAGAGAACGGCAGACACAGTGCCAGGAATTTCTACGGCGTGGAGGAAGGCTGGTGTGCCAGCCATAACAGCGACCTGTGGGCCATGGCAAATCCTGTGGGCGACAAGACCGGTAACCCGAAATGGGCTAACTGGAACATGGGCGGCGCATGGCTTGTCAACACGCTATGGGAGCGATTCCAATATACGCAGGACATTGCATATCTGCGGCAGACGGCTTTCCCACTGCTGAAAGGGGCTGCCGAATTCTGCATGGCATGGCTGGTGGAGCACAATGGCGAACTCGTGACGGCCCCAAGCACTTCGCCAGAGAACAACTACGTTGCCTCCAACGGCTATAAGGGAGCGACATGCTACGGCGGAACTGCCGATCTGGCTATCATACGCGAACTGCTGCTCAACACGCGCCGCGCCGCAACACTGGTGGGCAAGGAGCAGCGCCTGATACTGCGCATCAACAGTACTCTGGCGCGCCTCCATCCATATACGATAGGGCAGGAAGGCGACCTCAACGAATGGTATCACGACTGGAAAGACAGCGATCCGCGCCACCGCCATCAGTCGCACCTCATAGGACTTTATCCAGGAAACCATATTACGGCCGACTCGCTGCTGAACGCCTGCGAAAAGACGCTGATACAGAAGGGCGACGAGACGACGGGATGGTCTACAGGGTGGCGCATAAATCTGTGGGCACGGCTGCACAATGCAAAACAGGCTTTCCATATATACAGAAAACTGCTCACGTTTACCGACGCACAGGAGGACAAGCGTGAGGGAACACGCCACGCCGGCGGAACGTATGCCAATCTCTTCGACGCTCATCCGCCATTCCAGATAGACGGCAACTTCGGAGGCACGGCAGGTGTCTGCGAAATGCTGATACAGTCGACGGTGACGAGTCAGCAGCCTCTGGCCGCTACGATAGAACTGCTGCCGGCATGTCCTGAAGAGTGGAGCAACGGCAGTGTCAGCGGACTGATGGCAAGAGGAGGCTTCGAGGTAAGTCTTGACTGGCAGGCCGGTGCAGTGAAGAGAGTGACGGTGAAAGCACTGAAGGCCGGCATGGTGACGCTGCTGTGTAATGGTACGAAAAAGAGTCTGCAACTGAAAGCAGGTCAGTCGCAGACTCTCCAATTCTGATTTTTCTGATTATTTCGGCAGGTTGAAGGCAACAGTCATTTCCTTCAACTGTTCGTCGCTCATGCCTTCGGGCGTGAAGCCCATGGCGCGTGAGTTGATGTAAATCTTTGCCGACTTCGACAGGACGTCAATCTGGTCGAAGGCATCCATCACGTCGGTGCCCTTGGCAAACACACCGTGCTTCTCCCACATCACGACATCGTAGTCTTCCAGTTCGCGGAGAGTGGCATCGGCCAACTTGTTGGAGCCGGGAAGTTCGTAGGGAACGATGCCCAGTCCAAGCGGACAGAAAGCCTTTGTCTCAGGAATCATCGACCAAAGTATCTTGGTGAGAACATCCTTGCCGAGGAATTCGCGGTTATGGCTCATGGCAACGAGTTCAATAGGATGAGTGTGGACGGTAGCCTTATAACCGGTGCCAGCCTCTATCTGGTGGGCATGGACGGTGAGATGGCTGGGCAGTTCGCTGGTAGGCATCACCGGATTGTCGGCAATGATGACATAACTGGCACAGTCGTCGAGAATGCGAATGACAGAACCGTTGTCCATAGGCCAGCGGGCGAGGTCGCGCATGCGCTTGCCAGTGCCCTTGCAGTAGAAATATGTCCCCTTGAGTGCCGGCAGCGTGACGCCAATCTGCTTCACGTCGCTGATGGCAGGCAGGGCGCGTATCTCGTCGTCTACAAGATCAGTGATGTTGACTGTGATGTTGCCGCCATTGCGCTCGGCCCATCCGTTCTGCCACAGGTAGCCTGCTACCTCGGCAATCTTTTCCACCTCAGCACGCAGTGCAGGGCGGCCTTCGAGAATACTCTTCATAATGGTTTTTGTTTGGTAGATAGTTATTTAATGTGTTCTGCTTACAAAAATAGTGTTTTCTACAGAATTACTTGGAGCAATAAATTTTTTTTAACGTTTTCAGCGCTTTCGCATTAACGCCGCGGCGAGATTTCGCGCAGCAGGCGGTCGGCATGTCCCCAGCGCTCCATCATGTACAGCACGTAGCGGATGTCAACGCTGATGGTGCGTGCCAACTGGCGGTCGAAGAAAATGTCTGACGAGAGTGAGTCCCAGTTGCCGTCGAAGGCAAGACCCATCAGTTCGCCGCGGCCGTTGAAAACGGGGGAGCCGGAATTGCCGCCGGTGATGTCGTTATTGCTGAGGAAACAGAGTTGCATGGTGCCGGTAAGACTGTCGGTGTACTGGCCGAAATCCTTGCTTGCCATCAGTTCGTGCATCACGGGCTCGGCAAAGTATTCTACGTTCTCGCTGGCGCGTTGCATCTTTTCCCAGAGACTGCGCGCCGTAGTATAGTAGCCCGAGGGACGGCCGCCGAGAGAGTATTCGCCCACCTGTCCGTAGGTGAGGCGCATGGTGAAGTTGGCATCGGAATAGTTGGGAAGATCCTGCTCCATGCGCAGTTTGGCAGCGCATAGCCATTTCTCCTGTTCGTAAATCTGTTCGCTGACGTGCTTCATATCTGCGCGGATGTCGGCAAGAGTGGCAATGATGTCCTGGCCGTAGACGACACCGGGGTCTTTGTCGTAGTCCTTGCGGAAGAGATAAATCTTCTTGTTCTGCATGAGGGCAGACTTCTTGTAGAGATAGTCGACGTATTTCTCGAAGGAACCACCGAATTTCTTGTCTACCGTATGGAAGAAGTCGGGCCAGTAGCGCTCCTCGATATTCTCGCGGTAGTTCTGCATAAGTGCGGCAAGCAGTTCGCGGTCGGTATCAAGATCCCACGCCTCGCTGTTGTCCTCAAACTCGATGTACTGCTTGCGCTTGTTGCCGTCAGGACCGCTGATGGGCATGCCGGAGTGGACGCGGCGGCCGCGAACAGTCATCTGGTCGGCCTCGCTGCCCCATGTCTCGTTCCAGTAGATGACGGCACGACGGGCATTGTAGCGCTGCTGATATAGTTTCTCAAGTTTCTCGAAGTCGAGCAGGCCACGAAGATATCCCGTGGTGTCCTGCCACTGACGGAGACGCGCCTCGAAGTCGGCTTTCTGCTGTATAAGACCGATGGAATCAATGCATTTGTTCATGCCAAGGGAGTTTTTCCAGTAGTTGGAACTGTGGGCGTACTTTGAATCATACTTGATTCGGACTGCCTCAGAAGCAAGCATGTGGCGTAACATGATGGACTGCTTTACCTCGCGCGCCTGAACCATCGACTTGTTGATGGCGTCGCGACGCTCCTTAATGCCGTAACTGCTGAGATAACGGCTGGTGGATCCGGGATAACCCATTATCATGGAGAAATCGCCGGGCTTGTATCCGCGAAGTGAGACGGGAGCCCACGACTTCGGGTGATATGGAACATTGCGCTCGCTATAGTCGGCAGGACCGTTTGTCTCGGGGTCGGCATAGATGCGGAACACGGAGAAATCGCATGTCTGACGAGGCCACATCCAGTTGTCGGTCTCGCCGCCAAACTTGCCCATCGACTTGGGAAGTGCGAAGACAAGACGCACGTCGTTGTAGTCGCGGTAGGTGGTGAGATAGTATTTGTTGCCTTCGTAGAAGGGCTTTATCTCGCAGCGCAGGGTGGAGTCGCGATGGCGTATTTCTTTCTGCCATGCGTTTTCCACGCTGTCAACGAACTGGCCTATGCGAGAGACAGGCAGACGGGAAAGACCAATGGCGTTGAGACTGTCGGTGACATCGGTCTGCTCTATCATAAAACTCACAAAGAGACGCTTGTTGGGCAGTTCCTCCTCGTAGGAGTTGGCTACAAAACCATTTAGCATGTAGTCGTGCTCCACGGTGGAGTGGGAGCGAATGGCCTCGAAGCCGCAGTGGTGGTTGGTGAACACGAGGCCGTCGGGGCTAACCACAACTCCGGAACAGAAACCGCCAAAGTTGACCACGGCATTCTTCACGGCATTGTCCGACTTGTACAGTTGGTCGTAGGAGAGGCTGAAACCTTCCTGCTGCATCTGCAGGAAGATGGCAGGTGGCAGATTGTAGAGGGTCCACATGCCCTCGTCGGCTCTCGCAGCAAGTGAGAACAGACATGTAAGCGTCAGGAGTAATTTTTTCATATTGCGTTATGGAATTGAATTTATTTGGATTTTCTACAGAACCGTTTGATGATGGGGATTTGGCTCAGGGGTAAATCACGCTTGATGATAAATACCACAAAGAGCACGATGCACATCGTGTTGAATGTCAATGAGACTAATCCAAGGTGGAACCGCTCTTCGTGCAGATAAATCAGGGCGGTAAGCAAAGCGGTAATTAACACATACAGGGCGATGTCCTTCATGGGATAGGGGATAGGATTTTTCCGCTGTCCTACGATGTAACTCAGTACCATCGCCGTACCGTAGCCTGCAACGCCGCCCCAGGCGCAGGCCCAGTAGCCATACTTAGGAATGAGCAGTATGTTGACGGCAAAAAGCACAAGGCATCCGGCAAGTGAGAACCACGCTCCGTAGATGGTCTTATCGATAAGTTTGTACCAGAACGAGAGATTGAAGTAAACGCCCATCATAATCTCTGCTGCCATCACGATAGGCACAACGCCAAGTCCCTCGCGATAGTCGGCACCTATGATATACTGCAACAGTGGCATCCAACCTACGACGCACAGGAAGGCGAGGAGCGTGAAGATGAGAAAATACTTCATGGCCGAGGCGTAGTATTCAGTCTTGTCGGCATCCTTGCTTTTGGCAAAGACGATAGGCTCATAGGCATAGCGGAATGCCTGGGTAATCATGGCCATAATCATGGCAATCTTTACGCAGGAGCCATAAATACCCAACTGAACATTGGCTTCTGTTTTGTCGGGATAGACCAGTGGAAAGATTATCTTGTCTGCCACCTGGTTGAGTATGCCTGCTATTCCAAGAATGAGAATAGGCCATGAGTAACTTAGCATGCGGCGCAGCAGTGATGTGTCGAAGTGCCAGTGGATTTGCCAAAGGTCGGGAATGAAAAACAGCGTGATAAATGCCGTGCAGAGAAGGTTGATGAAGAAAACGTAAAACACGCTGGTCTTGCCAAGCACGACAAACCACACCACGTTCATGCCGATGTTGAGCAGTATGAACAGCATCTTCAGTGAGGCAAAGCGTATGGCGCGCTTCTGAAAGCGCAGATAACTGAACGGGATGGCCTGCAGGGCATCAAGCGAAACGACGGTGGCCATCATCAGCAGGTATTCGGGATGGGCAGCATAGCCTAATGCTTCGCTAATAGGGCCGATGAAACCGAACAAAAGCAGCAGGAAGAGCGCGGTAAGCGTACCCACAACGCCCATGGCAGTGGAAAAAACCGTGTCGGGCTTCGCCTCGTCGTCGTTGGCAAAGCGGAAGAGCGTAGTCTCCATGCCAAAGGTGAGAAACACCAAGATGAGTGCAGTGTAGGCGTAGACGTTGGTGCTTATGCCGTAGTCGCCGGACGACTTGGGCATGTAGTGGGTGTAGAGCGGTACGAGCAGGTAGTTGAGAAAGCGGCCCACAATGCTCGAAAGACCATAGATGGCGGTGTCCTTGGCGAGGGATTTCAGGTTTGCCATTTATATTATTTCGTTATTACGTTATTACGTTATATCGTTATTACGCCATCACGCAAAAAAGAGATAGCAGATGGCAATGGCTGAAATGATGCCGGCAAGGTCGGCAAGCAGGCCGCATGCCACGGCATGGCGCGTCTTCACAATTCCTACAGAACCGAAGTAAACAGCAAGAATATAGAACGTAGTATCGGTGGAACCTTGGAAAACACAACTCAGACGGCCCACAAAGGAGTCGGCACCGCTGCTCTGCATGGCGTCAACCATCATGCCACGGGCGCCAGAGCCCGACAGCGGTTTCATCAGTGCTGTAGGCATGGCGTCTACCCACTGCGCGTCGATGCCTGTGGCTTCTACTGTCCAGCGCATGGCACTCAGCAGACTGTCCATGGCTCCTGATGCACGGAAAACGCCTATTGCAACGAGGATGGCCACAAGATACGGGATGATGCGCACTGCCGTGTGGAAGCCGTCCTTGGCTCCCTCGATAAAGGAATCGTAAACGTTGATACGCTTGCGCACACCGGCTATGATAAATCCTGTAATTATGGTCATCAGCAGCGTGTTTGCTATGGCTGTGCTGACTTTATTCATAGTATCTGGCGACATTTGAGAAAATCCCCAAATCACGCAGGCTACCAGCAGACATGCGCCTCCGAGAGTCAGCAGAAGCGTGCGGTTGAGCAGATTGATGTGCTGGAAGAGCGACGTGACTATAATGCCTGCCAAGGTGGAGAAGAATGTAGCGAGAAGGATTGGTATGAAGATGTCGGTGGGCTGTGCGGCTCCCATCTGTGCTCTGTAAACCATTATGCTTACAGGGATGAGGGTGAGTCCGGATGTGTTGAGCACGAGAAACATTATCATGGAGTTTGATGCAGTGTCTTTTTTCTTGTTAAGTTCCTGCATCTGTTCCATGGCTTTCAGCCCAAGAGGCGTGGCAGCGTTGTCCAGTCCCAGCATATTGGCTGCAATATTCATAAATATACTGCCGGTGACCGGATGTCCTTTTGGAATGTCGGGGAAAAGGCGTGTAAAAACTGGTGAAAGCACGCGTGCGAGAACGTCTACCACGCCGCCGCGTTCGCCAATCTTCATTACTCCAAGCCAAAGTGACAATACTCCGGTGAGACCAAGTGATATTTCGAATGCCGTGCGTGAAGAGGCAAACGTGGAGTCCATCATGGCTGGAAAAACATCGTAGTCGCCGAAAAACAAAAGACGAACCAGGGCCACTACGAATGCCACAATGAAAAATCCTATCCAAATATAATTCAGTACCATACAAGCGACAAAATTACGAAGAAATGGGATAAGTGAAAAATAAAAATAAAAAAAAGAGCGGTTGCATCACGCAACCGCTCCTTACTAATGTAGTATAATGATTGTATTTGATGTTTTTTAATAGAGTTTGGCAGCAACACCATTGTTCCACCATTCTGTCTGGCCATCATTTACCCACTGGCGGAAGTCGGGATATCCCTCAGTGAAGAGAGTTGTCTCCTTCAGCCACTTTGCAGTGACGGGGATAGCAAACTTCTGAGTGGCCTTGCCTGTTTCTGACTTGAGTTGGATGCTTCTGCCGTCCTCGTTGACAACGCGGGCTGCAAGAGCGTTGGCGTCCTCTACGGTCACGTCAGCACGGAAGACTACGATAGGAGCCGTGGTGTGGTCGAGAGCGATGCTCTGGTCGTCAGCAACAGTGTTTACGATGGTATTGGTAGACACACCGAAAGCCTGGTGTATTTCCTTGCCAGCGATATAGAGAGGCAGCGTACCACCTGCAGCGCGCAGTGTGATGACAGCAGTTATTTTCTCTACTGGCCAGTATGATTTCTCGAAGAATACGTCGAATACGGCATCGTTGAAGTCCCAGTCGGAACCGTCTATGTTGCCCAGGTCTTCAGAAATAGTCTTTGCGATAAGGTCCTCAACGAATACGCGCTGGCCAACTTTGTAGTCGCCCGGGGTAATCTTCACAATCCAGTTGTCAAAGTAGAAGTCGCGGGCAACCTGTTGGTTTTCTGCCTGGCCATTAGCCTCGAAGTCGAAACCTACGAAGTACATTCCGGCAACGATTGGGTCTATCTCGTCACCAGGAATGATGACGTAGTTGTCAGCATAGAAATTAGAGTCGAAGGAGTTGTGGAAACCGAAGTACTCGGTGCTGCTGTCAACCATAAACTCAATCTTGTCGGAACCGTAAACGCGCTGGTTCTGGTCGGTAGCACCTTCCTGCAAACCATAGCAAACGTTTCTATATACACCAGCGTCGCCAGCGTTGAAATTAAAGGTGTGGTCGGTGTCGCTACCGCAGTAGAGGAAGTTCATGTTGCCGCTCCACTCGCCTGTGTAAACCTGCTGAACGAAGAAGTCGCTCCAGTTTACAGCAACACCTTGTGGATTCTGATGCTCCTTGAACCATTTTGTAACAACATCCTTCTGCTCCTCGGTGAGAGGCTGCGGAACATTGACATAAAGACCCCATTCGTTACCGTTGGCATTCACGCCACGTGTGCCAACAAGGCTGCGGGCACTGGCAGAAGCGTCTACAATCTTGCGATTCTCGTCAAACACGATAGTCTCGGCGTTGTCCTCACCAAAGCCCCATGTCTGGTTGGCTGCAATGTTACCAAAGGCGTTAATGAAAGCGCTCTGATAGAGTTGATCTTGCGTAGGAGTAACTACGGTAGTTGGGTCGTCGCTGCTAACACAACTGGTCATGGCACCAGCAAAAAACACAGAGGCAGCGGCCATCATCAAATACTTTTTCATAGTTTCTTTGTTGTAAATTGTTAATAAACATTTTTTCGTGCTGCAAAGGTAGATAAAAAGTGAATGGAAATTATTTCCACACAGTTAATTATTGTAAATTTTAACGAAATCGTTTGCGTTTTATCTGTGTTTTCAGCAATTTTAAGTACCTTTGTGTGCGCGTAGGATTACGACACCTTTTAAATATATTAATATAGGGAGCGAGACACGGCGTCTCGTGTTTTTATGGATTTTATAAGTAAAATAAAACGAGGTGGAGGCCTGCTGGCAGTCTTTGCTGCTGTTGCGGTGTTGGCTGCGTGCGTACGTCCAAACGACGACAACGACGAAGAATATGAGTCGCAGGTTTCGGGCACTTATCCCGTGGAAAATGTCGACAAGAGCCACACGTGGAATCTATCGTCTACATATACTATCACGGTCAGAGTGTCTGGTTCCCAACTTCCCGAAGGCGTCAACCGTGTTCAGGTGCTCACGGCCGACCCCACTGTCTCTGCTGCGGCTGAAGTGGCCAGCGAGGCCTATGTCAGTGCAGGCGATGAGGTGACGCTGAGTTATTCCGTGCCGTTCTACGATGTGCAGCCCGATATCTTTGTCGCTGCGGTGACGGCTGACGACGACTATGTCATCGTTGGCGCACCTGTCGGCACGAGCGTGGTGGCCTTTTCCGGACTTGTGAGCAAGGTTTCCGCTCCCACAAATGTCAAGCGCCAGGCTTTCACATACCTCTTTGAAGACAGTTTCCCAGACGCCGACGACTTCGATTATAACGACATAGTGATGCGCATAGCCTTTGAGCCTGCAGCCAACAGCAATCAGTTGCGCATGCATGTAGTGCTGAGTGGCGTGGGTACTAAGAAGCAAATGGCTGGAATGGTCAATCTCACAGGAGTGCAGTACAGCGAGGTAGCCAGTGTGATGATAGAGGATGGCGGTGCTATGGATGCCAACTACCCGTTGCAGCGATATATGGTGTCAAGCAGCAATACGCTGATAGCAGGCCGTGGAGGGCAGGCGGTGATACGCCTTTTTGAGGATGCTCACTGGGCAATGCTTCGCAAAACAAATAGTCTTGGCGGAATACAACGCGCTTTTATCAACACCACGCACACATACCAGACCGAAGAAGACGACGATCCGTCGAGTTTCGTGCAGATGGACTCCATCAGCAGGACCTATCTCATCACCTTCAGCACGGCCTCGGCCAGAAACCGCTTGTCTTTGGCCACTATCGACCCGTTTATCATGGAGTTCAATTCCAGTATCTGCTGGGAGACACACACATTCCAGTATAAGTATCTGTCCACTGGCCAACTCACGCAGGTTCTCACCGACATTAATATTTCTAATTTCCCGACCGACCACTACACCTGGGCCCTCTGCATACCGCAGAGCGACTTCCGCTACCCTGTTGAGGGTATGACGCTGGGTTCCTACGACAACACCAACAATATCGGTGCATATTTCGGCGCCTACAACAGCAGTGGCCATCGTTTTGCCGACTGGGCGATGAACCGTAATAATGCCACCGACTGGTATCTGTATCCCACCAACGTCGGTCTGCTCTATTGAGACGTAGTTGGCTTCACCCTGTCATGCTGCATCGTTTCACGTCAAGCGCAGCGCCGCCGCGGCGCTTCACCTATCCATTCTGCTATGAGCCCCATCCTCTGGCGCAGCATGCTGCGCAGGAGGTACAGCGGTATATAGCGAGCCAGCCACTGCTGCGCGAGGATGCAGACCATGGCAAAATGTTTGGCGTACTGGTGTGTGAGAGTGATGAAGAGGTTAGGGGTGAGGGGAAATACATTTTTCTTGCCGCCTATTCCGGTTTACTTGCTGGACGCAACGATTGGGACTATTTTGTACCGCCAGTTTACGATGCCCGGCAGCCCGATGGCTATTTCAAACAGCAGGAACGCCTCATTTCATCGCTGCATCAAGCATCCTCTTCAGCAGACAAATCTCTTACTACTTACCTCTCACCTCTTTCCGCTCACTCCTCACCTCCCACCACTAACGCAACACACAAATCACTGTCGCAGGAGTTGCAACAGTGGCTTTTCCGCCAGTATCGCATGCTCAATGCCCGTGGCGAGGAGCGTGATGTCATCGACCTGTGGCGCGAGTACTACAATCGTCCAAAGTTGCTGCAGAAATATCCCGTTCCACCGTCGGGCACAGGCGACTGCTGTGCTCCAAAACTGCTCCAGCAGGCCTATCGCATGGGTCTTAAGCCACTCTGTATGGCCGAGTTCTGGTGGGGCAGGCTTGCGTCCTCCGAACTGCGACGCCATCTCAACTACTATCCGGCCTGTCGCGGAAAGTGCATGCCCTTGCTGACATGGATGCTGCAGGGGCTGGATGTAGAGCCCGACCCTGTGGAAAAAGCAATGGAGCAGGCAGAGTTGGAGATAGTCTACGAAGACGACAGCATTGCCGTGGTCAACAAGCCCAGTGGCATGCTCTCCGTTCCTGGTCGGTTGCAGGAGTACAGCGTAGAGCGGATAGTGCAGCGCCGCTGCCCCGAGGCCAAGGCCGTCCATCGGCTTGATATGGCCACCAGTGGGCTGCTGGTAGTGGCAAAGACGCCCGAGGCATATGCCAACCTACAGCAGCAGTTCGTACGTCACGAAGTGCGGAAGAGATATGTTGCCGTGTTAGACGAAAAAGGCTTGACCGCCGGGGAACGTGAAATGTCTGGAAAAAGCGCCGTTCCATCGAACGGCAAGATACTTTTGCCGATGCGCCCCGACCCTATGGATCGTCCGCGTCAGGTGGTCGACATGGAGCATGGCAAGCGCGCCGAGACGCGCTACGAGTTTATCGACAGCAATATAGTGTCGCTGTATCCCCTTACGGGCCGAACTCATCAGTTGCGCGTCCATTGCGCTCATCCGCAGGGGCTTGGGCGCCCGATAGTAGGCGACGAACTCTACGGAACACGTCGCAACGGTCAGCGGCTCATGCTTCACGCCGCCGAGTTATGGCTTCGTCATCCCGTCACCGATGCGCCGTTGCATTTCCTGTACGAGGCAGGCGACATGCTGAAGTGACTTCTGACGTATTATAGAAGTGGGTAGGACTGCGGCGCCCTGCAGTATGTTTACCGGATTGCGCAGTTCGCGCTCCAGTCGCTGTCTATGCCCTTCAGGACATACTGTTAATTTTTGCCAGTGCTTTTTATATTCAAAAACGCTGTTTAAATTTTCGTACACGCAGTATATATGGGCCGGAAATAGCCTTTCTAATAATAAATAAGGTTAAACTCTGTGCGATAATTTGTTTTCAGTTGCGCAAGTTGCGAAAAATAGTCGTAACTTTGCACCACAAAGAACCAAAGTATCTTTAACAAAAAAAATTACAACTATGATTATTGAACAAATTCACGCAAGAGAGATTTTGGATTCGCGTGGCAATCCAACAGTAGAGGTTGAGGTAACTCTGGAGAGCGGCTTCGTAGGTCGCGCAAGTGTTCCTTCTGGTGCTTCTACAGGTGAGAACGAGGCTCTTGAACTCCGCGATGGCGACAAGAACCGCTATCTGGGCAAGGGCGTACAGAAGGCCGTAGAGAATGTTAATACCAAGATTGCTCCCGAACTGATTGGCTGGAGCGTGCTTGAGCAGCGCAAGATAGACGAGAAGATGCTCGAACTCGACGGCACTCCCACCAAGAAGAACCTTGGCGCCAACGCCATACTCGGCGTAAGTCTCGCAGTGGCTCACGCTGCTGCCAACTATCTGCAGATACCTCTCTATCGCTATATCGGCGGTACCAATACCTACGTGCTGCCTGTTCCAATGATGAACATTATCAATGGCGGTGCTCACTCTGATGCTCCTATAGCATTCCAGGAGTTTATGATCCGCCCTGTTGGCGCAAAGAACGAAAAGGAAGGCATCCGCATGGGTGCTGAGGTTTTCCACAACCTCGCTAAACTGCTCAAGGCCCGCGGTCTTTCTACAGCCGTAGGCGACGAGGGTGGCTTCGCTCCTAACTTCGACGGCATTGAGGATGCTCTCGACACTATCATCGCTGCCATCAAGGCTGCCGGCTACGAGCCAGGCAAGGATGTCAAGATTGCTATGGACTGCGCTGCCTCTGAGTTCGCTGTTCAGGAGAACGGCGAGTGGTTCTACGACTATCGTCAGTTGAAGAACGGCAAGAAGAAGGATCCTAACGGCAAGAAACTCTCTGCCGACGAGCAGATTGCCTACCTCGAGGAACTCATCACCAAGTATCCTATCGACTCTATTGAGGACGGCCTTGACGAGAACGACTGGGACAACTGGGTGAAACTGACACAGCGCATCGGCGACCGCTGCCAACTCGTGGGCGACGACCTTTTTGTAACCAATGTCAAGTTCCTTGAGAAGGGTATTAAGATGGGTGCTGCCAACTCTATCCTTATCAAGGTGAACCAGATTGGCTCGCTCACGGAAACTCTTGACGCTATTGAGATGGCTCATCGTCACGGCTATACCACTGTCACCTCTCACCGGTCTGGTGAAACAGAGGATACGACGATAGCCGACATCGCCGTGGCTACCAACTC
Organism: uncultured Prevotella sp.; assembly: GCA_937877595.1. Lineage (GTDB taxonomy): Bacteria > Bacteroidota > Bacteroidia > Bacteroidales > Bacteroidaceae > Prevotella. Next base: position 3,457 of record CALFIY010000071.1, on the reverse strand, counting down.
TGGTCAAATCAAGACTGGTTCGCTCTCGCGCACAGACCGTATGGCTAAGTACAACCAACTGATCCGCATTGAGGAGCAACTGGGCGGCCGCGCTGTTTACGGATACAAGAAACTGAAGTAATTTCCAAAGGAAAATACAAAAGACAAGAACGAACAGAGGCATCCTCGCGAGGATGCCTCTGTTTTTTAACGTCTGCTCTGCAGCAAAGGAGTGCAGAGGATGTTGTCTGTAAGTCGGTGCTGTTTACTTCTGCAGCAGTTTCTTACCGTTCTTAATCACCAGACCCTTGCTGTCGGCTGCAGCCTTGCGGCCGTCGATGGTATAGGTCTTGACTGCGGCAGCGGCAGCGGCAACCTTGGCGGCAGCGATGCCCGATGTCTCGCCGTTTACGCTGTAGATATATCCGCTTACCAGTTCTGGCGTGGTGACTCCATCCTTAAGATACTTCTGCAGTTTGCCCTGCATCACAACGAGGTCGTCCTCCTTAATACGGTTGATGGTCTCCTCGGTGAAGTTCTTGTTGTCGAAGTCCTTGGCGCGGAACACGGTGAGCACGGTTGCACCACCCATTGTGTCGGCCATGTCGAAGTTCACGTTGCCATAGAGCGTTTCGTCGACCCTGCGTTGGAAGTCGGGGGCCGTCACCAGATAACCCTTCACGCGATACTGCTTGTCGGTGCTCTTCCCGTCTTCAAGCGCAGCGATAATCTCCAGAGCCTGCGCTACGCTGATCTCCTCTATCTCTGCCTCGGGCTCTTGGGCAGCCTTTACGGTGAGAGTGTAGACTACGGTCTGCTCTTCGTAGGTGTCATTGCCGGCAAAAGAAGCAGAGATGACGGTGCTGCCTGCAGCAACCAGCGTCACAACGCCGTCGGCGCTGATGGTGGCAACCTCCTCTTTGGAACTGCTGTAGGTGACAGGCAGATTGTAGGGATTGGTAAGTTCGGGGAAAGAGTTTTCCTCGCTACCGATAGTGACTGTTCTCGAACCTGTGCCCCATGACAGTCCTGCTCCCTCTTTTGCGCCAGAGCCTTTCTTGAAGATTTCGATTTGTGTTATCTGCGTATTGTTGTCGTTTGTGAGTTTCAGGGTATAGATAGTACCTGCTCCCTGTTTGCCATCGGCAATTTTATAACTGTTTACACCCGTTGCACCAGTAGTTTCAGTGCTCACAGCCTCGTCGCCGACAAAGATGTTTTGCGTCACTTTGCCGCTGGCGCCAGCGCGACCTGTAATCTTTATCAGTTCTACGTCAAAAGAGAATGCTGAAAACGTTAGTGTTGCATCCTTTTTGCCGAAAATAAGATAGCCGCCGTTGGTGTTGATTTTGTGGCCCTGGCCCGGAGCATTGATAGTAATGGTGACACCGTTGCTTGTGTACGACTTCTCAGTCTTGTCGTAGTCTGTAGGCAAATTCCACTCGTCGTTTGTCGAAAAGTCGAGTGTGATTTCCTGTGCCATGGCATTGGTGCTACCGATGATAGCCACGAGCATGGCTAATGAATAGCGTAAAATTTTCTTCATAAGCATTTTGTCTTTTTAAAAATGAATAATTGACTTTTTTTGCAAGTGCAAAAGTACGCAAAAACATGTGCAGAACAAAATGAACAGCATAAAATGTTTATAAAAAACCTTTTCCCAGTTCTAATTTGCCTTCTCGTCGGCATGCCGCATCCATAGGTGCAACTGATAGAGTGCCGGCAGAAGTATCAGCAGCGAGAAGACCACAGCCAGAGCCACGTTGAGAGAAGAGCCCTTAAAGATATCGTTCAGGTGAATGTTTGGATCGGGATAGGCGTGGTATATAATATATGCTACAGAGTTGTTTGTCCAGTGATATGCCACTGCTGGCACTATGCTGCCGGTGCGCCAGTACATCCAGCCGAGCAGTAGTCCGACGAGAAAGGCATGTGGCATCTGCGCAGGGTTCAAGTGCACCAGGGAAAAAAGGAGAGCAGAGATGGCTATTGCTGTAATGGGTTTCTTCTGTGCTGCAAGCAGCGAGCGCAGAACGGCTCCGCGAAACACGATCTCTTCTGACAGCGGAGCCAAAAGGCCAATAGCAAGATAGCCCCACCAGCCTGACATCATCTGGTCGAACTCCTGTTCCAGCAAATTGGGCAGTTCGGGCACCTGTTCTTGCATCCAGGTACTGGGAATAATGGTGCCAAGTGCAGCAATAACGCTCCACAGCATGACTCCCCATTGTTTGCTCTGAAGCCAGCGTGGCGACACTTCGGCCCAGCGTGCGAGCAGGAATACTGCAATGCAGATGACCGAAGCCACGACGCTGCTGACGATCAGTTGCAGCGCTGCGATGTCGCCATTGTGGTTCAGCAATCGCCCAATGCCTCCTCCGATAAATCCTGTCAGTATCTGGAGGGCGAGGAATATCACAACGAATTGTAGTGCTTGTTTCATGTGAGATAAAGGGAAAGTGATGCTTCGGCGTCGCGCTGTAGTTGCTGGCGCAGTTCGTCTACGCTGGCAAAATGCTGCTCGCCGCGAAGCCAGTGAATGAATTCAATAGTGAGGCGATGGCCGTAGAGATTGCAGTCATGGCGGAGAAGATGTACCTCAATGGTGGTGTCGGAACCGTCGAAAGTGGGGCGATGCCCGATATTCATCATTGCAGGGTGGGGCTCAGAGTCATCATCGATATAGGCACGCACGGCGTAGGCACCATGGGCCGGCAGTAGTTGGCGAGGCTCCTCGGGCGAAATGTTGGCAGTGGGAAATCCCATGCCGGTGCCTATGTGGCGCCCGTGCTCAACGCTGCCGCTGATGCTATAGCAGCGTCCAAGCATACGGGCGGCCTCCTCAACGTCGCCGGCAAGCAGCAGTCTGCGGATGCCCGACGAACTGGCGTCGCCATCGGCCTGCAGGCCAATAACATCCATGCCAAGTTCACGGCCATAGGTCTGATAGTCGGCGAAAGTCTCCTTGCGGTCGTGGCCGAAGCGGTTGTCATAGCCGGTGAGAAGCACGCGCACTCTGTGGCGGTCGCGAAGCCACTGCATAAACTGGCGCGCAGTGAGGCTGCGCAGTTCTTCGGTGAACGTGAGAACCTCTACATCGTCGGCTCCTGCCTGTCGCAGCAGCGCCACCTTTTCGCTGAGGGGAGTGAGCACTGCTTCCTGACGCGGCGAGCGGTCGAATGTCACCGCCAGTGCACGCATGTTGCGGCGCCGGGCCTCTGAGGCCGTCCGGGACAATACAAACCTGTGTCCCAGATGTACTCCGTCGAAAACTCCTATTGTCGCTACGTGCTCTACTACCGCTTCCATGCTGATGCCTGATGCAATGCGCTTCTTTGCGAGCGCAAAATTACAAAAAAAATCACATTTCGTTTGTGCAGTTGCAAAAAAAGCATTACCTTTGCACCCACGAAAAGAAATTTTCCGGACTTGTAGCTCAGTTGGTTAGAGCAACAGACTCATAATCTGGAGGTCGTAG
>CALFIY010000070.1 GCA_937877595.1 uncultured Prevotella sp. | reverse complement strand
GAGAGTTCCTCGTGGTTGAGCAGTCGGTTAAGAATGTCTTTCACTGTCTGTGATGATTTTTTAATTTTTTTTCGTTATTTCGTTATTACGTTATTTCGTTATTACGGGATGACGGGATTGCGTTGTTGAGCCGTTATTTCGTTATTACGGGATGACGGGATTGCGATGTTGAGCCGTTGTGTCGTCATTGCGCTTGATTAAGGCTGAGCCAGTTGCGCAGCATTGTGCTGCCGTCGGGGGTAAGTACGCTCTCGGGGTGGAACTGTATGCCGCGCACGTCGTATTCGCTGTGGCGCAGTGCCATGATCTGCCCTTCGTCGCTCTCGGCGACAACCTCCAGACAGGGGGGGAGTTCCTGTCGGGAGACAACCCACGAGTGGTAGCGGCCAATGGTGAACTCACTTTCGATACCGGTAAAGAGAGGATCCTGCCGTGTGATGTGGCATGGAGTGGCAACGCCGTGGAACACCTCGCTGAGATTTTCCAGTCGGGCTCCGAAAACCTCGCCGATGGCCTGATGGCCAAGACAGACGCCGAGAATGGGCTTGCGACCGGCGTAGGTGCGTATGACGTCAAGCAGGAGTCCTGCCTCGCTGGGTATGCCAGGGCCTGGACTGAGAATTATCTTGTCGAAGACTTCCAGTTGGGGCAGTTGGAACTTGTCGTTGCGCAGCACTGTCGTCTCGGCACCGAGTTCTTTCACCAGATGACTCAGATTGTAGGTAAACGAGTCGTAGTTATCAATGATGACTATTTTCATTTTCTTCCTCCTGTTAGTTGTCTATTTGTTCTGCAATGCTGATGGCGCGGCGCAGTGCACCGAGTTTGTTGTTCACCTCCTGCAGTTCGTACTCTTCGTTGCTCTTGGCCACTATGCCGCCGCCGGCCTGGAACCACAACTCGCCGTTGCGCGACACAAAGGTGCGTATGGTGATGGCTTGGTTTAGGCTTCCGTCGAGACCTATGAATCCGATGCATCCGCCGTAGGCTCCGCGATTATGGGGCTCATATTCTGAAATTAGTTGCATTGCGCGCACTTTCGGCGCGCCCGACAGCGTTCCGGCAGGAAACGTGTCGATAAAAGTCTGAATGGGATCGGCATCGGTATCGAGTATACCGCTGACGCGGCTCACAAGATGGATGACGTGGGAGTAGTACTGAATGTCTTTGTAGTATTCCACCTTCACTCCGTGGCAGTTGCGGCTCAGGTCGTTGCGTGCCAGGTCGACAAGCATGACGTGTTCGGCATTCTCCTTGGCGTCGTTGCGCAGGAATTCAGCGCCCTCGCGATCGCGCTGTGCGTCGCCAGTGCGCTTTGTAGTGCCGGCAATGGGGTCGATGTAGGCTTTGTACATTGACCGTTGACCATTTTCTGTTTTTTGTCTGTCAATGCGGCAGTGGGTTTCGGGCGAGGAGCCGAAGATGCGAAAGCCGCCGAAGTCGAAATAGAAGAGATAGGGTGAGGGATTGATGCTGCGCAGGGCGCGGTAGAGTTTGAAGTCGTCGCCCTCGTAGCGCTGAATGAAGCGGCGCGAGAGAACAATCTGGAAGACATCGCCGCGCAGACAGTGCTGAATGCCGAGGCGGATGTTGCGCTTGTGGTCGTCGTCGCTGATGGTGGATATGGTTTCGCCAACAGGGTGGAAGTCGTAGGTATGCGACGACGATTTGTTGATGGCGCGCAGGATGGCGTCTATCTGTGCGTCGTCGCCGAGCGAAACTATCTGCATCTGATTGTTGTGATGGTCGAACACGATGATGTCGCGGTACAGGATGTACAGCATGTCGGGCGCGTCGTTCTTCTCCTGAGTCTCGTCTTTCACGTTGATGTTTTCAAAATAGCGCACGGCATTGAACGACATGTAGCCGTAGAGTCCGCAGACATCGCTGTGGTCTCCCTCTACGAGAATACTGTCTGTCAGCGCATGTATGGCGCGCGCCGTGTTGTAGTCGCCGTCTACGTCGTGGCGCTCGACACTGCCGTCGGGGAAAGTGATGACCGCCTTGCTATGGCCTATGGACACGTGGGCAATGGGATTGATGCCGATAAAGGAGCGCGAATTGCTCTGGTCGTGATAGTCGGAACATTCCATCAGCGCACTCTGTGGATAGATGTCGCGCAGGCGCATGTAGACGGCAACGGGAGTGTACATGTCGGCCAGAATGGTGCGCGTCGTTGTGGTGTAGCGATATTTTGCTGTCATAGTGTTGCTGTTCTTGTTAGAAGTTACCGTATTCTCCTGCCATCTCCTTGTTTGAGAGATAAGTCTCAACGTCTTTGTCGCCGCGTCCCGACACAGTGAGAACCACCACGTCGCTTGGCTTGAACTCTACCTTCTGGAGCGCTGCGATGGCATGAGCGCTCTCGAGCGCCGGAATGATGCCTTCCATGCGTGTCAACTCGTAGGCTGCCTTGACGGCTTCGTCGTCGTTGACGCTGAGCACCGTGGCGCGATGCTGCGATGCAATGTTGGCATGCATCGGACCGATGCCGGGATAGTCGAGTCCTGCCGAGATGCTCTCAGCCTCGATGATTTGTCCGTCGGGAGTCTGCATGACCAGTGTGCGCGAGCCGTGGAGAATGCCAAGCCTGCCTGCGTGGATGGTGGCTGCGGTGTGACCCGTGTCGGCACCTTGCCCGCCAGCCTCAGCCAGTATTATGCGCACGCGCTCGTCGTCTATATAATGGTAGATGGTTCCTGCTGCATTGCTGCCACCGCCTACGCATGCCATCAGTATGTCTGGGTAGTCGCGTCCGATTTTCTCCTGGAGTTGCTGCTTTATTTCTTTCGATATAATGCTTTGCAGGCGGGCCACCATGTCAGGGTAGGGATGCGGGCCGACTGTTGAGCCTATGATATAGAACGTGTCGGAAGGATGGCAGCACCAGTCGCGAATGGCCTCGTTGGTGGCGTCTTTGAGAGTCCAGTTGCCAGTCTTCACAGGACGCACCTCGGCTCCGAGCATCTTCATGCGCTCTACGTTAGTGTGCTGTCGCTCAACATCAAGAGCCCCCTGATAGACCACGCAAGGCATGTCCATCAGTGCGCATACGGTAGCCGTTGCCACCCCGTGCTGTCCGGCTCCCGTCTCGGCGATGATGCGCTTCTTGCCCATCTTTTTGGCCAGGAGAATCTGGCCTATGGTGTTGTTGATCTTGTGTGCGCCGGTGTGGTTAAGGTCTTCGCGCTTTAGATACAACTGGCAACCGTATTTCTCGCTCATGCGCCGTGCAAAATAGAGCGGCGACGGCCTACCCACGTAGTCGCGCAGCAGGGTCATATACTCCTGCTGGAATTCCTCCGACTCTATTATCGGCAGATACTGCTCGCGTAACTGCTCCACGGTGGCGTAGAGAATTTCGGGCACGTAGGCACCGCCAAACTCACCGTAAAAACCTTTCTCGTCTACTAAGTAACTCATTTTTCTGAAGTGTATGTTTTGTTTCTGTTTGCTTCATTTAGAAAAGAAAAGAGGCTTGTCGCGCTAACGACGAGCCTCTTTGTATTCTTGTGCTTTATTCATCCTTCTATTCACACACAGGCATCGTACCCCGCGACAGTTTCAATCCCGAGTTACGCCACCACCATATGTTTGCAAGTGTCAATTTCATACTTTTATTGCCTTTTCGGTTGCAAATGTAAATATATTTTTTTTACCTGCAAACAAATTGGTGGTTTTTTTACAATTATTTGAATTCCCGTTGCCGATTATTTATTTTCCTGGTAAATCCTGCGGCGATGGCGGTGTAACTGTCTGAAAATCTTACAGTTGTGAAATTGTGACAATGCTGTTAAGAAAATTTAACTGTCACTTCTGCTGGAAAAGGCTAAAATTCACCGACGAATCGGCTCTTTTTATGGAAAAACGCCAGCACTGTCGTTGATTTTTTCAGAAAACGGAGCAGATTTTTTAAAGCACGTGCATTTTTCAAAAAAAGCAGTTGTAGTTTTCGCCACAGCAGTGCTGGTATTTCTCAGCACTGCTGTGACAGCGGCCGAAAGTGAAAAAAAATACCTCCGACGGGAGGTATCATCGTTGGGCGGAGTGGACATTGTTCCTACAGCACTGTGCGCCAACGATGTGGCTGCACTGCTACCCGCAAAAAGTATACACGTTTGGACAAATGGCATCTTGCCGACGGCAAAGGTAATACAAATATTTTAAAAAACCAAACGAAACAGGAAGTTCGTGTAATCCTAAATATAATAATGTGTCATAAAAAGTTGCCGAATAGTGGCAAAATGGTGAGAAATACTAATAAAATTTAATAAATATCTCAAAACGTTGGCGGTTTGTCGGAAAATACCTACCTTTAGCCCACTTTTAGTTTCAGATATCCAATAACCTAAAACAATAAGAACAATGAAAGTTTATCAGACTAACGAGATTAAAAACATTGCGCTGCTTGGCAGTGCGGGTAGCGGCAAGACTACACTTGCCGAAGCAATGGTCTACGAAGCAGGCATCATAAAGCGCCGCGGCACAGTAGAGAGTAAGAACACCATGAGCGATTACTTCCCTGTAGAACAGGAATATGGCTACTCGGTGTTCTCTACTGTTTTTCATGTGGAGTGGAACAACAAGAAGCTCAACATCATCGACTGTCCGGGTTCTGACGACTTCG
>CALFIY010000069.1 GCA_937877595.1 uncultured Prevotella sp. | reverse complement strand
TAATATGACCACCATCATCAATACTCACGACATGAACTCCGTGATGGGCATCGGCGAAAACATTCTCTTCATCTATGAGGGGCACAAGGAATGGCAGGGCGTGTCAGCAGAAATTATGGAGTCTACCAACCAGCGGCTCACAGACTTTATCTTTGCCAGCGATCTACTGAAAGAAATGCGACAGGCAGTGGCAGGAGAAGGCAAAGAAAAAGAATAGTGCTCCCGCCCGGCAAAAAAAAGGAAAATATTTTTGTTTTGCGCTCGCTTAATCGTACCTTTGCACGAAATTAGGTGTTTTACGTCCGAACAAGTAATGGCAAGTAAAAGAAAAGGACCTCGCAGCCATCGCGGCATGCAAGCGGTCACCCTTTGCATCAGCACCACAATGGTGCTTATACTATTAGGAATGGTAGTGTTCTCGGTACTTGCTGCTCGCAACCTTTCTGCCCACATGCGCGAGAACCTCACCGTAACCGTAATGCTCAAGGACTATGTCAGCGTGAACCAAGGCCACATGCTTTGCAGAGACCTCTACCATCGTCCTTATTCCCGTAACATCGACTACATCAGCAAGGAACAAGCCAAGCGCGAGCAGACACGCGAACTTGGCAGCGACCCGTCAGAGTTCCTTGGTTTCAATCCCTTCCCTGCAACACTTGAGATACAACTGAAGGCCGACTATGCCAACCGCGACTCTATGCGCTGGATAACAAAGGAAATCCGCAAGGACCCGCGCGTCAGCGACATCGCCTACATGGAAGACCTTATGAACCAGGTGAACTATAATCTAAGCCGCATCAGCCTTATCTTGCTCGTACTGGCAGTATTGCTCACCTGCGTTTCCTTCTCTCTCATCAGCAATACAGTACGACTGAGCATCTATTCGCGGCGCTTTCTCATCCATACGATGAAACTCGTAGGAGCATCATGGGGTTTCATCCGCCGCCCGTTCCTCAACAATGCCGTAATAGTGGGAGTAATTGCAGCACTGCTTGCCAATGCAGTGCTCGGCGCATGTATCTATGCCCTGTATCTCACGCAGCCTGGAGTGCTTACCATCATCCGATGGGAAGACATGGCCATCACGGCAGGCGCAGTATTACTTTTCGGCATTATCATTACACTGCTCTGCGCATGGCTTGCCGTCAACAAATTCTTGCGTATGACGGCTGGAGAACTGTATAAAATCTGAACGACACAATAAACAATTATAATGGACAAGAGAAATTTTGCGTTCGACCGCATCAACTATCTGCTGTTAGCAATCGGTATGGTGATTGTTATAATCGGATTTATACTGATGAGCGGCAGCGGTTCCACAGATACAGCCTACAATCCCGACATTTTCAGTGCACGCCGCATCAAGGTGGCTCCGGTGGTATGTCTCATCGGCTTTCTGTCAATGATTTATGCCGTGGTGCGCCGGCCGAAGAATAAGGAGGGTGAGAAATGAACTGGTTGGAGACTGTCATCATATCTATCGTTGAAGGCTTGACGGAATTTCTGCCCGTCTCTTCGACCGGTCACATGATTATCACACAGAACCTGCTTGGCATACCGCAGGGCGATCCTTTCGTCCATGCGTTTACATTTATAATCCAATTTGGAGCCATCCTGTCGGTAGTGTGTCTCTATTGGAAGCGGTTCTTCCAGTTTGACAACTCGCCGGCCCCCGCAGGCAGCAGTCTGCTGCAGCGGCTCAAGCACAAATACTACTTCTACTGGCTGCTCTTCGTGGGCGTGCTTCCCGCAGTGGTTATCGGCTTACTGGCAAAAAAATCAGGACTGCTTGACTGGCTGCTTGACAGCGTTGAGGTAGTGGCCGTCATGTTGGTAGTGGGTGGTATCTTCATGCTGTTCTGCGACAGGCTATTCAACAAAGGCACTGACGAAAACCGCGTCAACGAGAAGCGTGCTTTCAACATAGGTCTCTATCAGTGCATCTCGGTTATTCCCGGCGTTTCACGCTCTATGGCTACCATCGTTGGCGGCATGACACAGGGACTCACCCGCAAGCGCGCTGCCGAGTTCTCGTTCTTTCTGGCTGTGCCTACCATGGCAGGAGCCACGCTGCTTGACCTGCTCGATTTGCTCAAGGAAGATGTCTCATGGGCCACAACTCACAACATCACCATGCTTCTGCTGGGATGCGTCGTGTCGTTTGTGGTGGCTTTGCTGGCTATGAGGTGGTTTGTCAATTTCCTTACGAAATACGGATTCAAGGCTTTTGGCATTTACCGCATTATTGTGGGCGGCATTATCATCATTCTGCTTCTCACAGGTCATTCACTTGCAATGGTTGACTAAATGAATTTCACCGAAGGAGAATTCATATACATCAACAAGCCCTACGGCATGTCGTCGTTTGGAGCAGTTGCTTTTGTGCGCACGCGCGTATCACGCAAGATAGGTGTACGGCGCGTAAAGATGGGGCATGCCGGCACATTAGACCCATTAGCAACAGGAGTGCTTATCCTTTGCACAGGAAAGAAGACAAAGGAGATAGAGCGTCTGCAACTTGACACAAAAGAATATACCGCCACTCTGCAACTTGGCGCAACCACGCCGAGTTACGACATGGAGCATCCGGTAAACGCCACTTTTCCCACCTCTCATATCACGCGCGTATTAATTAATAAGGTGTTGTCGTCCTTTGTTGGCGACATACAGCAGGTGCCGCCAGAATATTCTGCCGTGAAAGTAGACGGCCACAGGGCATACAAGATAAAGCGCAAAGGCGAGACCGTGGCACTGAAGCCCAAGACAATACACATTGACTGTTTGGAGGTAACCGATTTCGACGCAGAGAAAATGCTGCTGAGTATACGCGTTGTATGCGGCAAGGGAACATACATCCGCGCCCTTGCACGCGACATCGGCGAGGCTCTCTCCAGCGGTGCCTACCTCACTGCTCTCTGCCGCACGCGCGTGGGCGACATCAGCCTTCAGCAGTGCATAAGCCTTGACGACTTTCCAGAATGGCTCGAGCAGCAGGAGATAGAGACCGAGGCGAAAACGGCAGAGTGACAACCTCTTATTAGCAACATCAGGAATATTTTCCATAAAGAGATAAATCTCACAAATGAAACTATCGCAATTCAGATTCAGGCTTCCAGAAGAACTCATCGTCCTGGAGCCACCCCACAAGGAGTTCAAGAACGACGACGGCACCATTGACAAGGTGTACCACCGCGACGAATGTCGCCTTATGGTGGTTCACCGCAAGAGCCAGACGATTGACCTTTTCCACAGAGGGCCAAAAGGCAAGGAGACAAAGCGTCCCATTCTCTTCCGCGACCTTGTTGACTATTTCGACGAGAGCGACGTAATGCTCCTCAACGACACCAAGGTTTTCCCGGCACGCCTTTTCGGAACAAAGGAGAAGACCGATGCCCAGATAGAAGTTTTCCTGCTTCGCGAACTCAACGAGGAGTTGCGGCTGTGGGATGTTCTGGTGGAGCCGGCACGCAAGATACGCATCGGCAATAAACTGTTCTTCAACGAAGAAGGCCCAATGGTTGCCGAGGTTATCGACAACACTACCAGTCGCGGCCGCACGCTGCGCTTTCTCTACGACTGTCCGCACGACGAATTCAAGCGCGAACTTTTCTCTCTTGGCACCACCCCACTGCCACGCTACATTATAAGCCAGCGCGAGACACTGCCCGAAGACAAAGAGAACTACCAGACAATATACGCACGCACTGAGGGCGCAGTAACGGCTCCTGCCTCAGGTCTTCACTTCAGCCGTGAACTGATGAAGCGCATGGAGATACGCGGCATCAACTTCGCATTCGTAACGGAACACCTTGGACTGGGAAGTTTTGACAACATAGAGGTGGAAGATCTCACTAAGCACAAGATGACATCCGAGAAGATGATAGTAAATGCTGAGGCCTGCAAGACGGTAAACGAAGCACGCAAGAGCGGTCATCGCATTTGTGTCGTTGGCGTAAGCACCATGCGCGCAGCAGAGACGGCAGTCGGCACCGATGGTCTGCTGAAGGAATACAACGGCTGGACCAACAAGTTCATCTTCCCACCATACGAGTTTGGACTTACCGACGCTTTTGTCGTCAACTTCTATCCGTCTGAGTCGACAATGATGATGGCCACTGCTGCCTTTGGAGGCTACGATCTTATCTACCACGCCTACGAAGTGGCTGTAGAGAACCGTTTCCATTTCGGCTGCTTCGGCGATGCAATGCTGATCATTGACGATTGATGCACGAGGTCTGTCTATCCTTAGGGAGCAATATCGGAGAGCGCGATTTGCTGATACGCCGCGCCATCGCACTAATATCAGAACGCGTCGGACAGGTGTGTCGCCAGTCGTCGTTCATAGAGACAGAGCCCTGGGGTTTCACGTCAAGCAACAAGTTTCTCAACGTTGCCGTAAAATGCCTCACCCCTCTGTCGCCGCGCGATGTGCTGTCAGCAACACAGCAGATAGAACGCGAGTTGGGGCGTAAGAGAAAAACCAGAATTCTAAAGTCAAAAGCCACAAGGCAATACTCCGACCGTCCTATAGACATTGACATCCTGCTTTACGACGACATCACCGTCGACGAGCCCGACCTCAAAATACCGCATCCGCTGATGTACGAGCGCGACTTCGTAATGATACCACTCAAAGAGATTACCGATAAAAGACCATAAGACTATGAAAAAACTATTTCTGACCATCCTTGCCACAGCGATGACTGCCGTTGGACTTCAGGCAGAAAATCCTTACAAGCAGTACACCACCGGCACACCTTTTGCCATATCCGAGATTAGCGCTCCTGCCATTCCCGAGCGTACTGTGAAACTCACCGACTTCAATGCCGTTGGCGATGGCGAGACGCTGTGCACCGATGCCTTTCAGCAAGCCATCACCCTGCTTCACCAGTTAGGCGGCGGCCATCTTGTCGTTCCACGCGGCGTATGGCACACCGGCCCTATCGTTCTGCAGTCAAACATTGACCTTCATTTGGAGCACGGCGCAGTCATTCTCTTTGCTGCCGACGAAAGTCTCTATCCTATTATCAGCACTTCGTTTGAAGGCCTCGACACACGCCGCTGCCAGTCGCCTCTTAGCGCATTCAGCGCAGAGAATATTTCCATTACCGGCAATGGTGTCATTGACGGCAATGGCCAGTACTGGCGCCCCGTAAAGCGCGGCAAAATTACCGACAGCCACTGGAAGTCACTGCTTTCACAGCCTGGCAGCGTTGAAATGAAGAAAGGCTACTGGGTGCCTTCTGAGGGATATGCCAAAGGCGAACAGGGAGCCAACATGAACGTGCCCAGCGCACAGACCGACGAAGAGTGGAATGCCATACGCCGTTTCCTGCGCCCTGTAATGGTAAGCCTCGTCAGTTGTAAGAACGTGCTGCTGCAGGACGTCATTTTCCAGAACTCTCCTGCGTGGAACCTTCATCCCCTTATGTGTGAGAACATCATCATTGACCGCGTTCTCGTACGCAATCCTGCCTATGCTCAAAACGGCGATGCCCTCGACCTCGAGTCGTGCAAGAACGCCCTCATTGTCAATTCAAAGTTTGATGCTGGCGACGACGGTATCTGCATTAAGAGCGGCAAGGATGCCGACGGTCGTCGCCGTGGCATTCCCTGCGAGAACGTTGTTGTCGACGGCTGCACCGTATTTGCCGGTCATGGCGGCTTTGTCGTAGGTTCTGAGATGAGCGGTGGCGTGAAGAATATTCTCGTCAAGAACTGCCAGTTCCTCGGCACCGATGTCGGTCTGCGTTTCAAGTCGACACGCGGACGCGGCGGCATCGTAGAGAATATATATATAAAAGGTATCTCCATGACCGACATAAAGACCGATGCCATCACTTTCAACATGTACTACGGCGGCAAGTCGGTTGCCGAGATGATTGCCGACGGCGACAACCCAGACAATCAGACAAAGGAAAAAGTTGACGAGACAACGCCCATTTTCCGCAACATCGACATCAGCGATGTTGTGTGCAACGGTGCTGGCCGCGCCATGGAATTCAATGGTCTGCCCGAGATGCCTATCGACGGAATACGTCTTAAGGACATCAAGATTACTGCTCAGCAAGACGCCACGTTTACCAACGCTGTCAACATCAGCAAGAACAATGTCGTGATAAAAGTTGCCGGCAAGTAAGCACGGCACTTTCCGGTATCGATGCACAGATTAATACGTTTCCTGAAAGAATGGACACTGCCCGTGGCCATAGTGGTTGGTGCAGGATGCTATCTCACCTTCCACTATGTGCCGCAGTTGGCTGCGGCAGGCAACGTGCTCGGTCCCATCATCGATATTGTTTTCCCCGTCTTCATCTTTCTCACGCTCCTCGTCACCTTCTGCAAGGTAGACTTCCATCAGATGCTGCCCCATCGCTGGCATGGCGGTGTGCTTGCAGCACAGTTGCTGCTGATAGGTGCCAACATTGCCGTCATACTGTATGTTGCCGACGACCCTGAGCAGAAACTTTTGTGGGAAGCAGTCCTCACCTGCATCATTGGCCCTTCTGCGTCGGCAGCCCCTGTCGTAGCAGGAAAACTTGGCGGCAACATCAACACCATGATAACCTACACGCTGCTGTCGTCGCTTGCCTCGGCAGTCCTCATCCCAACGGTATTCCCGCTTCTTGAGCAGACGGTCCACGTCAGTTTCCTTGCAGCCTTCTGGCTCATTCTGCAGAAAGTAGCACTGGTACTGCTTCTGCCCCTGTTTCTCGGCTGGCTCATCCAGCACCACGCACGTTCTCTGTGCCAGCGCATCACAGCCATGCCAAACCTCAGTTTCTATCTCTGGAGCGTTTCGCTTGCCATCACCACCGGCGTCACCGTACGCAACATCGTAGGCAGCGACGCGTCGCTTTCGCTTCTCCTTGCCATTGCCATAGCAAGTCTTGTGCTCTGCTTCGTACAGTTTGCCATAGGCAGAGGCATAGGCCGCCACCTTGGCGAGGAAGTGAACAGCGGCCAGGCGCTGTTCCAGAAAAATACCGGTCTTAGCATTTGGGTTGCCTACATGTATCTGCATCCCGTTGCTTCCGTCGGTGCCGGATGCTACGTGCTCTGGCAGAACATTATCAACTCCCTTGAACTCTGGCACTACCGCCGCACTGGGGGCAAATCCCTTTAACCATATAGTTCACCGACTGTCTGAAGAAGCCTGCAGGCAGCATTATCTCAGGCACAGGACAGTCCTCAAGACAGAAAGTCTGACGGCAATGTTCGCAGTAGAAGTGCGCATGGATATCGTCATCGTGCTCTGCATGGCTGCTGTGGCATAATTCATATCTCACGCCATCGCCGCCGTCTTCCAGCACATGCACAAGATGATTCTCGCGGAATAGCGTCAATGCACGGAAAACTCCCGACTTGTCTATCGTCATTATCCGCTGTTCCAGTTCGGTCAGCGACAACGGACGACTAACCTCCGCCAATGCCCTCGCCACAATTATCCTGTTGGCGGTCGGCTTCACACCATGCTGCTCCAGCAGCAGCGTACACTCCTGCTCTGTCATCCTCCTGCGTTAGCCATTTTTACATCAGGGACAAACTCCACCACCTTTCCCGACTTCAGCGAATGTTGCACGTCGATAAGGCGCTGGTTGCTGCTACCGCGAAAAAGCAGAGTCTCATCGCGCAGCGACTTTACGAAAGGCCCGTCTACCAGCACGTCTATCGACTCCAGCAACTGCCTGTGGCGCGGATTGTTCACCAGTGTTTCAAAGGTAAAACCGGTGAAGCACCAAATATTTTTCTTTGTCCGCTCCTTTATGGCACGCGCCAGTTCGGCAAATCCCTCCGGCTGATACATCGGATCGCCGCCGGAGAAAGTAACGTTTGCATAAGGGTCGGCTTCTATGATGCGCATAATATCCTCTGTGCTCATTGGATGCCCTCCTGAGAAGTCCCACGACTGCGGATTATGGCAGCCTGGGCATGCGTGGCGACATCCGGCGCAGTAGATAGATGTGCGGAAGCCTGGTCCGTCAACCATCGTATCCTCTACAATATCCAGTACCGATATCATGCGTTTTTTTGTAAGCCTTCGTTTTCGTCACAAAGGTATGAAAAATAGGATTATGGCGTCGGCATTTGCACCGCAGTGTTAGTTAAATTTACCTAAAACCACGTAACTTTCTGTCTTTTTCGTCGTCATATCATTAACTTTGCATATAAGAGGAAACAACAGAAACATTTTTGATTATGAAGAATAGCCTTATTGCTATAACACTGGCCGCAGGAGCACTGCTGATGCAGGGCTGCGCGTCAAAAAAGCAACTGGTAGCATGCCAGGATGAGAACAAGAAGATACAAGAGTCGCTGATGGGCACGAAGGAGCAACTGGCTGCTGCCAACGCACGCACCACGAGTCTCGAAGACCAACTCAAGCAGCAGCAGCGCGCCTACAAGTCATTGCAGCAGTCGCTCGACAAGAGCCTTAGCAATGCCTCGCAGAACAATGTGTCTATCGACAAACTTGTCGACCAGATCAACGAGTCGAACCGCTACATTCGCCATCTGACAGAACTCAAGTCGAAGAGCGATTCCCTCAATATGGTGCTCACCAACAACCTTACGCGCTCACTCTCCAAGGAGGAACTGAAAGATGTCGACGTACAGGTGCTCAAGGGAGTAGTTTACATTTCCCTCAACGACAACATGCTCTACAAGACCGGTTCCTACGAGATTTCCGAGCAGGCCGGCGAGACACTTTCCAAGATTGCCAAGATTATCAAGGACTATAAGGACTACGACGTACTCATTGAGGGCAACACCGACGACGTGCCCATCTCTCGCGAGAACATCCGCAACAACTGGGATCTCTCGTGCCTGCGCGCCAGCAGCGTTGTACAGGAGTTGCAGACACGCTATGGTGTAGAGCCCAAGCGCCTCACCGCAGGCGGGCGCGGCGAATACAACCCTGTCTCGTCGAACAGCACCGAAGCCGGCCGTCAGCGCAACCGCCGCACACAGATTATCATTACTCCGAAACTCGACGAGTTTCTTGAACTTATCGGCCAGGCTCCCGATAGCGAGTAATCGCTGAAAACACCTACCTTTTTCTAATACCAAAACCTATGATCAACAATCCAAAGAATTACTGCGTCATCCTGGCAGGCGGTAAGGGTCGTCGCCTGTGGCCGTGCAGCCGCGACGAATACCCTAAGCAGTTTGTCGACTTCTTCGGCACTGGCCGCACACAGTTGCAGCAGACTTTCGACCGCTTTGCGCAACTGCTGCCTGCTGAGAACATCATCGTCTGCACCAATAAGGAGTATGCTCCGCTGGTGCGCCAGCAACTGCCCGACCTACATGAGGAAAGTCTCATGGTCGAACCCGTCAACCGCGGCACTGCGCCCAGCGTGGCATGGGCTGACATGCGCGTCTGCCGCCGCAATACCGACGCCAACATCATCATTACTCCCAGCGACCAGTTTGTTCTCAACGAGGAGATGTTCCATAGCGACATGCTGCGCGCACTGCAGTTTGTCGAGCACAACGATATGATTCTTACCATGGGCGTCAGTCCTACGCGCCCGGAGCCTGGCTATGGCTACATACAGGAGGGCGAGGCCGTGGAAGGCGAGACAGATATCTACCGTGTGCAGTCGTTTACAGAGAAGCCTGAGCGCGACTTTGCAAAAATGTTTATGGAGAGCGGCGAATTCCTTTGGAACACAGGAATGATACTTTCCAACGCACGCTATCTCAACCATTGTTTCCGCCAACTCTTCCCCGACGTTCTCAACCGCTTCGACAATAATATTGCCGACTACACCATAGAGCAGGAGATGGCCTTCGTCAATGAGAACTACCCCGCCTACCCCAATCTTTCCATCGACCAGGGTGTGCTGGAACGCTGCGACAATGTCGGCGTGATGCGCTGCAACTTCGGATGGGCCGACCTTGGCACGTGGCATGCCATCTACGAATGTATGAGCCGCGGCGAAGGCGACAATGTGGTAATCGACTCCGAGGTGATGCTTGACAACTCTCACAACAACGTTATCAAACTTCCCCACGGGCGCCTTGGTGTCATCAATGGCCTCGACGGCTATATCGTTGCCGAAGAGGGCAATGTGCTGTTTATTTGTAAGAAAGGAGACTCGTCGGCGCTTGTCCGCAAGTACGTCAACGAGGTTCAGATAAAATACGGTGACGCATTCGTTTAGAATGCGTCACGTATTTTTGCGGCTATCTCTTCAAACTCCGCTTCCGTCAGTTTCAGTTTCTCGCGTCTGAAGTCGGCGTCAGCCTCTGTTTGCATCGGTATTAGATGTATGTGGGCATGAGCCACTTCCAGTCCCAGCACCACCTGTGCCACCTTGCGGCACGGGAAGGCACGTTTTATTGCCTGCGCCACCTGCTTGGCAAACTGTTGGTAGCGCCCCAGTTCCTCGTCGTCCATGTCGAAGAAGTAGTCTACTTCTCTGCGCGGTATCACGAGAGTGTGGCCTTTCACCAGCGGATTGATGTCGAGGAAAGCATAGAACTCCTCGTTTTCCGCACATTTGTAACTGGGTATCTCGCCTGCTGCTATCTTGCTGAATATATCCATAGTTATAACTTCTGAATTCGCTGTTTCTTATCGTAGCCTTTATGCTATCGATATATTGTCTATTCTCAGTCTTATAGTGCCGCGCGGAATTTTTATTTCCACCTCGTCGCCGGCTTTCTTGCCCAGCAGCCCCTGTGCGATAGGCGTCTGTATGCTTATCTTTCCTGCGCGCAGGTCTGCCTCGTTCTCGCTCACTATAGTGTACGACATGTGGGCCTTGGTGGCAAGGTTTGTCATCTCCACCTTGGTCAGTATCTGTACGCTGTCGGTGCTGAGCCTTGAGGTATCCACCACTTTTGCGTCGGCAATGGTAGCCTTCAGTTTGTTTATCTTGTCCTCCAGGTGAGCCTGTGCTTCCTTGGCGGCATCGTATTCGCTGTTTTCGCTGAGGTCACCCTTGTCGCGGGCCTCTGCGATGGCAGCGGATGCCTTAGGGCGCTCCACTGCCTCCAAACGCTGTAGTTCGGCTATGAGTTTGTCATAGCCCTCTTGTGACATGTATGCCATTTTGATTTACAGTTTACAATTTAACGATTTACTATTCTTGTTTAGAGTTGCGTTTTTTGGTTTGTCAAAAAATTAAAGAATCCCGGCCGTTGGTTAGGCCGGAATCCTTGTTCTACTAAGATTTGTTGTTGCGGGTGCAAAGGTATGCCTTTTCCCTCTTTTGTCAAAATTTTTCGTGTTAAAAAACGTTTAGCCCAGCAGCTTCATCAGCTCGCGCATCCCCTCTGAGGCACCTTTCTGTATTTGCCTCACGCTGCCGCCGGCGTTGATGGGGTGAGGGTCGATGAGATAGATGGGCACGCCGGGCCTGACGTAGTGAAAGAGCCCGGCGGCGGGATAGACGTTGAGCGAGGTGCCGATGATGATGAAGATGTCGGCCTGCTGTGCCTCCTCGGCGGCGATGCCGATGTTGGGTACGGCCTCGCCGAAGAACACGATGTAGGGTCGGAGCAGCGAGCCGTCGCCGGCTTTCGTGCCGGGTGTCACCTCGCAGTTCTCGGGTGTCAGCTGCTGTAT
>CALFIY010000068.1 GCA_937877595.1 uncultured Prevotella sp. | reverse complement strand
TGTTTTAATTTTTGCCAGCGCTGTTTTAATTTTTAAAAACACTGCTGTAATTTTTAAAAACACTGCTGTAGTTTTTGTCGGTAGTGCACATGCCGAAAAAAGTTGATTTTTTATTGCAGGGAAAACTTTGCCGCGTCAGCAAAAAACACTATTTTTGCAGACAGCAATACTTTTGGTCCCCATGCTACGAAAAATCCATGTAACGATGGCCGTTGGCGCACTGCTCTTTCTGGCGGCATGTCAACAGCAGCAAGCAGCAAAGACCGACAGCGGCATCAGCAGACTCGACAGCCTGATGTATGCCATATACGATGCACGCTATGTCAATCCGGAGCGGGCCATGGTGATGACCGACAGTCTGGAGCATACCGGCGACCTGACGCTTAACATGGCCGACGAGTGCCGTGCCGAAATCTACGAGGCAATGGGGCAGAGCCGCACGGCGGCCTACTATGCCAAAAAGTCGCTCCGCGACGGCAACCTGCACCGTGAAGACCCTCCCAGTTACTATGCCGCGCTTCGCCTGCTTCCACATATCAGCATAAACAACCTCAACTGGCGCGAGGCGCTTGAATATGCCACCAACGGCTATGATGTGGCGCGCGCCGACACCGCCTGGTTCGGTCGCATCTACGCTCCGAAATTCCTCAGTCAGATAGGCTCCTGCCAGATCATGCTCGGCAGGGTAGAGGAGGGCAACGAGAGTTTCCGTGTGGCCTGTGACTCAATGATGGCATATGCTTCGGAATCCAACAGTTTCAATGGCTTCTATAATCTCTTTGCCGCGATAGGCAACTGCATCGAGTGCAACCTTATGGTGGACCATACCGATATCGCGCTGTCGTGGCTGCCGCGCCTGCACGAGATTTATGAGCGCTCCATGACCATTAGCGACAGCAAGGATGAGTATAAGGACTTTGCAAAACAGGAACTGGAGGCAAACACAGCCCTTGTGCTTGCCAAGGCAGGCCGCCGCGAGGATGCCGAAAAGCACTATCAGGCGTTTATGCAGACGGCAGGAAAAACCGACAACGACTATCTCGGTCAGCAGGTGAATTATCTGCGTGCCATGGAGAGGTGGGACGAACTGGCCGACCTCTCTGAGCGAGTTGACATGGCGCGCCTGTCGAAGGGGGAGTTTCTTTCGCTCGACTATCTGCGGCTGGAACTTGCACCAATGTTCGAGGCAGAGATGAAATCAGGGCGCACAGCCAAGGCACTTGCCACAGCCAACCGCATAATCACTTCGCTCGACTCTGCCTACACGCAGTTGCAGAAGAACGACGCAGCCCAACTGGCGGTAATCTACGAGACGCAGGCAAAGGAGGCGAAGATAGCAGAGCAGCAGTCGGCCCTTGAGCGCCAGCGCCTGATGGTTGTCGTTGTTGCGATGATACTTGCCGTGCTCTCTGTGACCATCCTCATGCTGCAGCACCGCAGGTCGGCCCGCCGTCTGGCTGCAAAAAACCGCGAACTGGAACAGAAGAACGAACTGCTCTCCGTGGCCAATGCCCGTGCAGAGGAATCGTCGAAAATGAAGTCGAACTTCATCCAGCAGATATCCCACGAAATCCGCACGCCGCTCAATATCCTTAGCGGTTTTACGCAGGTCATCACCAGTCCGGGCATTGAACTCGACAGCAAGGCCAAACTTGACATCAACAGACAGATTACAGAGAATACCGACCGCATTACCGGGCTCGTAAATAAGATGCTGGAACTTTCAGAGGCCGGCAGTGCCAGCGTGATAGAGCGCAGCGACAATGTGCTGGCAGTGCAAATAGCAGCACAGGCAGTGGAAGACTCGGGCATTGCCGCTGCAAGCCATCTTGATTTTGAACTAAAGATAGACGAGGGCGCTGACAGCATAACGCTCAACACTAATTTGCGACATGCCACGCGTGCGCTGACATTGCTGCTCGACAATGCCCGTAAGTTTACGCATCGGGCAGAGGCCCTCCACGGGCATGAGACGACAGAGGAAAAGAAGCGCGCCACACTGTTTGTGACATCCTGCGGCGATGGAGTGAAGTTTGTGGTTGAGGATACAGGCATTGGAGTGCCGCCAGATGAGGCAGAACGTATCTTTGATGAGTTTGTGCAACTTGACGAATACTACGACGGCACTGGCATTGGGCTTACCGTGGCGCGCTCAATAGCACGGAGACTTGGCGGAGATATCTTCCTTGATACCAGTTACTTTGACGGAGCACGCTTTATAATGACTTTATAACACCTTACAGATACATGAGAAACTTCTTGGCAGCAGTGATTGCCACCCTGGCATGCAGCGTGGCATCGGCAGAAGGATATACGCCGGAGGGCAGAGCCTTCGTGTGTGAGAATGGTAGTAACAGATATACGCGTGCGCTCTACGGCAGTCCGACCGACTATCGCATCGAAACGAGCGACCGCCCTGTGTTTGCCATCTTCAAGAAGGGCAAGCACCGCAACGTTCGGCTGAGGCTGAACGGCGTGGCCCTCGACTCTACCACCAACTGCATAGCGCGCTACGAAGACGGAATGCGCAACTACACGGTGCGCCACAAAGACTGGGGCAAGCATGCCGTGGCCTACGTCAAAGTTGTTGCCGACCTGAACAGCGAAACAGCATACTGGCGTGTGCAGACGGTGGGCTTCGACGACGACCCGCAACTGCAGGTTGTGGTGAGCGGAATTGTGAAGCCGCGCCTTTGGCGCAACGGCGACATTGGCGTGGATCCTGCCGACGCTTTCGAGGCCGACGGCAAGCAGCCTCTTGCCGTGCTCGACGTCACTGCCGACGAGACAGTGTACATAGAGGCTCAGCAGACAGACCTTACGACATCCAAAACAGAGCGTGCCGAGCAGCGCTTTGACCGTGCCGAACAGGCAATGAGGCAACTGGCGGGACGTGTGACGTTTAACACTCCCGACCCGTATATAAATACTCTCGGCGGAGCACTTGTGGTGGCTGCCGACGGCGACTGGGACGGCAAGACGTGGCTGCACGGATGTGTGGGATGGCGCATGCCGCTGGCCGGATGGCGCGCAGGATTTCTGGGCGACGTGATGGGATGGCCCGAACGTGCCATAAGCCACTTCGACGCATACGCCAAGAGTCAGGTGACTAATCTGCCTGCCAGCATGGCCCATCCTACGCAGGACGCAGAGAAGAATCTGGCACGTGCCGAGAAGCGCTGGGGAACTCAGATGTACAGCGACGGATATATCTGCCGCAATCCAGAGCGCAACGACCAGATGCATCATTACGACATGAACCTGAACTATGTCGACGAACTGCTGTGGCATTTCCAGTACGACGCCGACCGTGAGTATCTGCGTAAGATGTGGCCGCTGCTGACGCGCCACCTGGCGTGGGAGAAGCGCAACTTCGACCCTGATGAGGACCATCTGTACGATGCTTACTGCTGCATCTGGGCAAGCGACGGATTGTACTACAGCGGAGGTGCTGTGACCCACTCGTCGGCCTACAACTATCGCGGCAATCTGCTTGCTGCGCGCATCGCAGAACTTATTGGCGAAAATCCTGTGCCATACCGTCAGGAGGCAGAGGCTATTCTTGAAGCCATGAACAGTAGGCTTTGGATAAACGGCAGTGGCCACTGGGCTGAATACCAAGACCTTATGGGAATGCAACGGCTGCACGAAAGCGCTGCGCTGTGGAGCATTTACACACCAATCGACTGTGAGGCATGCAGTGGCGAGCAGGCTTTCAGGGCAACGCAGTACGTGGATCGAGAAATACCGCATATACCGGTAACACGTGCCGGCGAGAAAACGTCGCTCTGTACCATAGCCACAAGCAACTGGATGCCCTACGTTTGGAGCGTAAACAATGTTGCGGCAGCAGAGGTGATGCACATGGCTCTGGCTTACTTCAAGGCAGGACGCAACGACGAGGGATACAGACTGCTTAAGGCCAACGTGATGGACCAGATGTACTGGGGAAAAAGCCCCGGCAATTTCGGACAGATAAGCAAATACGATGCTGCGCGAGGCGAATGTTACCGTGACTTCGGCGACTGCATAGGAATATCGGCACGCACACTGATACAGGGACTCTTCGGCATAGAGCCGGAGGCTCTCTACGAGCGCTGTATAATACGGCCGGGACTGCCGTCCGACTGGGACGAGGCATCGGTGAGCACGCCATATCTGGAATATAAGTTCCGGCGCACGGGAGGTGACGAGGTCTATGAGGTGACGCAGAAGTTCAAAAAGCCACTGAAGATAGTGCTGCGCCAGAACCTCGGACAGGGAAAATACCGTGACGTGGAGGGAACAGCCGCAGCCCATCAGGTGATAAGGGTGAAGTCGGTGGTGAAACTGCCGACGGTGGACATCACTCCTACAGAGAGTAAACTGCCTAATCTGGCGGCTAAGGAACCGGAGGCGAAAGCCAAATACCGACAGGTGAACATTGACAAGGCTTTCAATGCCAATGTCAGCGATATTTTCCACAATCGATACGAGAGTCCACGGCCTCCGTACACTACGCTGCAACTGCCAGTGCAGGGAGTAAGCGAGTGGTGCCATCCAACGGACACGTTCGAGGTGAACGACTCGGTGTTCCGCACGATGATAGAAAAGGGTACCTTCCGGGTGGCCGGTGTTCCTTTCCGCACACCTGCCGTTGGGCAGAATATAGCATACACTTCGCTGTGGGACAACTATCCCGACGAGATTTGCATTCCCGTCAGCGGCAACGCCATGGCAGCATGGCTGCTGATGGCCGGCTCGACAAATCACATGCAGTGCAGGATAGACAACGGCCTGGTACTGGCCTGCTATCAGGATGGTACGGCAGATACGCTGCGACTTGTTAATCCAGATACGTGGTGCCCTATAGAACAAGACTTCTATTCTGACGGAAAAGCCTTCAGCGTGGCACAGCCGCGCCCTTACCGTGTGGCGTTTGCCTCCGGACTTGTGAGCCGTGACCTGGGCAAGGCCCTCAAACTGAAGGGACCTGGCAGCAGAACCATACGCGGCGGAGCAGCGACAATGCTCTACATGCCGCTCAACGAAGACAAGAAACTGAAGGAAATAAGAGTGCTGACGCTCTCGAACGACGTAGTGATAGGACTCATGGCTGTAACGCTGCAGTGAGTCCTACTACTCACCACAAAAATTTTACATCTCACCACTTACTTCTTTCCCCTCACCACCAATATCTCACCTCTTACCACTCACCTCTCACTCTTTAGCGCGCGCAGCGCGCTAAAGAGGTGAAATATTAAGAAAAAATAACATGTGCGCGAGAACCACGTACTGATATTTTTCGTAATTTTGCACCGTTTTACTATTATGTTTTGTATAATAGTCTGAAATACAGACTTTTAAGGAAAAGAAAGAAGGTAATCGATGAGACAACTTAAGATTCAGAAGAGTATTACGAATCGTTCGAGTGAGGCACTGGACAAATATCTTGTTGAAATAGGCCGTGCACCACTTATCAGCATTGATGAAGAAATAGAACTGGCACAGAAAATACGCAAAGGCGGTCCTGAAGGCGAGCGCGCCAAGGACAAACTTGTTACGGCAAACCTGCGCTTTGTGGTCTCTGTAGCAAAACAGTATCAGCATCAGGGACTCACGCTTACCGACCTTATCGACGAGGGCAACATAGGACTTATCAAGGCTGCCCAGAAATTCGATGAGACGCGAGGCTTCAAATTTATCTCCTATGCCGTTTGGTGGATACGCCAGAGCATCCTGCAGGCCATTGCCGAGCAGAGCCGTATAGTGCGCCTGCCGTTGAATCAGGTGGGAAGCCTCAGTAAAATCAACCACGAGATAAACCGTTTTGAGCAGGAAAACCAGCGTCATCCGTCGGTTACGGAACTCAGTGAGGCTACCAATATCGACGAGGAGAAGATTGGGCAGAGCCTGATGGCCGATGGCCATCACGTGTCGATTGATGCACCTTTCCAGGACGGCGAGGACAACTGTATGCTCGACGTAATGGCAAGTGGCGACGACTCGCGCACCGACCGCTACGTTGACCACGAGTCGATGGCGCAGGAATTGAACAGCGTGCTGCAGAGAGTGCTCAAGGACCGCGAGATAACAATTATCCGTGAGTGCTTCGGCATTGGATGCCATGAGAAAGGACTTGAGGAAATAGGCGACCGCCTCGGACTGACACGCGAGCGCGTGCGCCAGATACGCGAGAAGAGTATAGCAAAACTCCGCGAGTCGGGAAATGCGCGTATCCTGATGAAATATCTGGGCTAATAGTGTTCCCCGCGCGCGTGCGCGCGTATATTAATTTAAGGTGAAAGATTTTTAAAGATGAACGACAGATTGTACATTTTCGACACCACGCTTCGCGATGGCGAGCAGGTGCCTGGCTGTCAACTTAACACTGTAGAGAAAATACAGGTGGCGAAAGCCTTGGAACAGTTGGGGGTAGACGTGATTGAAGCAGGTTTCCCGATTAGTTCACCGGGCGACTTCAACTCTGTGATAGAAATCTCGAAGGCTGTGACATGGCCCACGATATGTGCGCTGACGCGTGCCGTGCAGAAAGATATCGACGTGGCTGCCGACGCCCTGAAGTTTGCCAAGCACAAGCGCATACACACCGGTATCGGCACAAGCGACTCGCACATTAAATATAAGTTCAACTCCACTCGTGAGGAAATTATTGAGCGCGGTGTTGCCGCTGTGAAGTATGCCAAGAAATTCGTCGAGGATGTAGAATTCTACTGCGAGGATGCCGGACGCACCGAAAACGAGTATCTTGCACGTGTAGTGGAAGCCGTCATCAAGGCCGGCGCCACGGTGGTAAACATTCCCGATACTACGGGATACTGTCTGCCGCAGGAATATTTTGAGAAGATAAAATATCTCAAGGAACACGTTGACGGCATCGACAAGGCCATTATTTCCACCCACTGCCACAACGACCTCGGCATGGCTACCGCAAATACTTTCAGCGGAGTGATGGGCGGCGCCCGGCAGGTGGAGGTGACAATCAACGGTATCGGTGAGCGCGCCGGTAACACGTCGCTCGAGGAAATCGCAATGATACTGAAGTGTCACAAAGGCCTTGGCATCGATACCAACATCAATACTACAAAGATTTATCCTATTTCGCGCATGGTGTCAAGCCTGATGAACATGCCTGTTCAGCCGAATAAGGCAATAGTAGGCCGCAACGCATTTGCCCACTCGTCGGGAATTCATCAGGACGGTGTGCTGAAGAATGTGCAGACATACGAGATAATCGACCCGAAAGACGTGGGTATCGACGACAACTCTATCGTGCTCACTGCACGTTCGGGACGCGCCGCACTTAAGCATCGCCTGCATGTAAACGGTGTGGAACTTGACGAGGCACGCCTTGACCAGGTATACGAGAAGTTCCTGCAGTTGGCAGATCAGAAGAAGGAAGTAAATGATGCTGACGTGCTGATGCTGGCCGGTGCCGACACCGCCGAGGCTCACGCCGTGAAACTCGACTTCCTGCAGGTTACTACCGGCAAGGGCGTAAAGAGCGTTGCGTCTATCGGCCTGGACATCAGCGGCCAGAAGTTTGAGGCTGCTGCATCGGGCAACGGTCCTGTGGATGCTGCTATCAGAGCCCTGAAGAAGATTATAATGAAGCATATGACGCTGAAGGAATTCACCATCCAGGCAATATCCAAAGGCAGCGATGACGTGGGAAAGGTGCATATGCAGGTGGAATACGACGGAAGCCTCTACTATGGCTTCGGCGCCAACACCGATATAGTCACGGCATCTGTGGAGGCATATATAGACTGTATCAACAAGTTCAAAAATAAGTAATGAATACCCTTTTCGACAAGATATGGGACCGGCACGTCGTGCAACAGGTGACAGATGGCCCTACGCAGTTGTATATTGACCGTCTGTACTGCCATGAGGTCACATCGCCGCAGGCTTTCGACGGT
Source organism: uncultured Prevotella sp. (assembly GCA_937877595.1). GTDB lineage: Bacteria > Bacteroidota > Bacteroidia > Bacteroidales > Bacteroidaceae > Prevotella. The sequence continues at coordinate 22,348 of CALFIY010000068.1, read as the reverse complement.
ATGCGTCAGCGCGGACTGAAGTGCTTCAGGCCAGACCACATTTTCTGTATGCCCGACCACAATACGCCGACACACGATCAGGACAAACCTATCGCAGATCCTGTATCGAAAGCGCAGGTTGACGCTCTCGCGAAAAATGCTGCAGAGTTCGGACTCAAGCACTATGGTATGATGGATGCTTCCAACGGCATCATCCACGTGGTTGGACCGGAAAAAGGCCTGTCGCTGCCCGGAATGACAATAGTATGTGGCGACAGCCATACCTCTACACACGGAGCGATGGGCGCAGTAGCCTTTGGCATCGGCACAAGTGAGGTGGAGATGGTCATGGCTTCGCAGTGCATCCTGCAACAGAAGCCTAAGTCGATGCGCATCACTATAGACGGCACTCTGCAGCGTGGCGTGACAGCCAAGGACGTTGCGCTCTACCTGATGGCACAACTGACGACAAGCGGTGCCACAGGATACTTTGTGGAATATGCCGGAAGTGTGGTGAGAGCACTGTCGATGGAAGGCAGGCTTACGCTGTGCAATCTCTCTATAGAGATGGGTGCCCGTGGCGGCTTTGTTGCGCCCGACGACACCACATTTGAATATATACGCGGGCGCGAATATGCACCGAAAGGAGAAGAGTGGGAGAAGGCAGTAGCCTACTGGCGAACACTGAAAAGCGGCGAAGATGCGGTATTTGACAAGGAACTGCACTTCGATGCTGCCGATATCGAGCCCCGTATCACATATGGCACAAATCCAGGCATGGGTATCGGAATCAGTGAGGCTATTCCCGAAAAGGGCGGCGTCGGTTTTGACAAGGCACTCGCCTATATGCAGTTCAAAGCAGGCGAAAAGTTGCTGGGGAAAAGCGTTGACTATGTGTTCCTCGGTGCTTGTACAAACGGCAGAATAGAAGACTTCCGCGCCTTTGCTTCGATAGTGAAAGGAAAAAAGAAGGCAGCAAATGTCACGGCATGGCTTGTGCCTGGCTCATGGGCTGTTGACAGGCAGATTCGCGAAGAAGGACTTGACAAAGTGCTTGCCGAGGCAGGCTTTGAAATACGCCAGCCAGGATGTTCTGCCTGTTTGGCAATGAACGATGACAAGGTGCCGGCAGGAAAACTCAGCGTGTCGACATCAAACAGAAATTTTGAGGGCAGACAGGGACCTGGAGCCCGCACCGTCCTTGCGTCGCCGATGGTGGCTGCTGCTGCTGCTGTGACAGGAGTCATTACCGACCCACGTACTCTGTTATAAAAGACTATTACAAGATGAAACAGAAATTTGACGTCATCACCTCCACTTGTGTTCCATTGCCTTTGGAGAATGTAGACACCGACCAAATAATTCCAGCCCGTTTCCTGAAAGCAACAACGCGCGAAGAGAGTTTCTTCGGCGACAACCTGTTTCGCGACTGGCGCTATAATGCCGACGGAACGCTGAATACGGACTTTGTGCTTAACGATCCGAAATACGGGGGATGCATACTCGTGGCTGGAAAGAACTTCGGCTCGGGCAGTAGCCGTGAACATGCTGCGTGGGCAATCGCCGGCTATGGATTTAGAGTGGTGATAAGTTCGTTTTTCGCTGATATCCACAAGAACAACGAACTAAATAATTTCGTGCTGCCTGTCGTGGTGAGCGACGAATTCCTCTCAGAACTCTTCGAAAGCATAAAGGCCGACCCGAAAATGGAAGTTGAAGTAGATCTGCCGCAACAGAGCGTGACAAATAAGGCTACGGGCAGGAGCGAACACTTCGATATCAACGGCTATAAGAAGCATTGTCTTCTCAACGGCCTTGACGACATCGACTTCCTGGTGGAAAACCGCAAACTGACGGAGGAGTGGGAAAAGCAGAACAGTGAGCGTTAAAAAACACTAATCTTAAGTCTATGTTTATAGCCTTTCTGTAGAAAAGTAATAATTTTGCACAAGGAATAACGAAGCGTAAAGGAAGCGTGAAAATAAAGCAAGTGCTCAATGCCCTTGAAAAATTCGCGCCTCTGCCCTTGCAGGAAAGTTGGGACAATGCTGGCCTGCAAGTAGGACTGACAGAGGCGGATGTTTCAGGGGTGTTATTGTGTCTGGACGTCACCGAGGCTGTCATGGATGAAGCCTTGGCTGAAGGGTGTAATCTGATAGTAAGCCACCACCCGCTGTTGTTCCATGGCATAAAGCAGTTGACGGACGGCAACATGGTGAATCGCTGCGTGATAAAGGCGGTGAAGCACGACATTGCAGTGGTCTCGATGCATACCAATATGGACAATGCGCGAAATGGCGTCAACTGGAAAATTGCAGAGCACATGGGACTGCGTAACGTGCGTTTCATGGCATGCAAGGCTGTGGCAGAAAACGTAGAAGCAGGCAGTGGGGTAGTGGGCGAACTTGCCAGTGCGATGGCAGCAGCAGACTTTATCAGCATGGTGAAAGAGCGGTTTGGCGTGAAATGTGCCATGTGCAACGAACTGCTGGAGCGTCCCGTCAGGAAAGTCGCCATTTGCGGCGGTGCAGGAGACTTCCTGCTTGACACTGCTGTAGAGGAAGGTGCCGACGCCTTTGTTACCGGCGAGATGCACTACCACCAATACTTTGGCTACGGCCAGCGCATACAGATATGCGTGACAGGACACTATGAGAGCGAGCAATTTACGACCGAGGTGTTTCGCGACATCATAAAAAGCGAATGTCCGGGCGTGGAAGTAAAGACAGCACATACAAATACTAATCCAATTTTATATATATGACATCTATGGCAAAGAAAGATCCAACAGAAATGCCCGTAGAGGAGCGTCTGAAAACCCTCTACCAGTTGCAAACAACACTGTCGAGTATTGACGAGAAGCGCGCGCTGCGCGGAGAACTTCCTCTGGAAGTGCAGGACCTGGAAGATGAGATAGAAGGTCTCAACATCCGCATGGAGAAGATACAGGGCGACGTCGACGATTTTGAGCGCGCCGTTTCTCAGAAGCGTGGCGACATTGAGACTGCCAAGGCCAGCGTTGAGCGCTACAAAGAACAACTGAATGATGTTCAGAACAACCGCCAGTATGACATGCTGACAAAGGAGATAGAATTCCAAACGCTGGAAATAGAACTCTGTAACAAGAAAATCAAGGAGGCACAGGTGCGCATAGACGAGCGTAAGGCTGAACTTGAGAAGAGCAAGGCTCTGCTTGCCGACCGCCAGCAGTCTTTGGATGTCAAGAAAAGCGAACTTGACGAGATAATGGAAGAGACGCGTGCAGAAGAAGAGAAACTTAAGGCAAAAGTGAAGGAACTGGAGGTGAAAATAGAGCCGCGTCTGCTCACTTCGTTCAAGCGTATCCGTAAGAACGTACGCAATGGTCTCGGAATTGTCTATGTTGAGCGCGATGCCTGCGGTGGCTGCTTTAACAAGATACCGCCCCAGCGCCAACTTGACATAAAGATGCACAAGAAAATCATTGTTTGCGAATATTGCGGCCGTATTATGATTGATCCTGAACTTGCAGGAAAACAGGTGGCCGCTCCTGTCGTTGAGGAGAAGAAGACACGCAAGCGTGCAATACGCAAGACTGTAAAGAAAGCGGCTGAAGAGGGTTCTGCCGTCAGCGAAGACTAAGAAACGGCGACTATATTTCCGTCAGAAAGCGCTGCTCACAATTCTGAATAGTGCGGAACGTCGGGAAGAAAATGGTATGTTTGCGTGGCGTAGTCCATTTGGCAGCAGTAATGCTCAAGTCCATTGCTCACCACGAGATAATCAACATGAAGCAACAGGTTGTAAATCGATATTTGATTGAAAACCTGTTGCTTTATCTTTATGTGCGGCGCCTTGTATTCAATAATCATTCTCGGTTTAGCCTGTTGGGAATAGAGAATAGAGTCGCAGCGTAGTTTTTTTTCGCCAATGCGTAGTTCTATCTCATTGCCAATAAGTGCCTTTGGGTATTTTTTGTGTTCTACGAGAAAGTGAACGAAATGCTGGCGCACCCATTCTTCCGGCGTAAGGGCAACATAGCGTCGGCGGATGAAATCAAAAATTTCCGGTTGCTGCTGTGTCCCTCCCAGTACGATATTATAAGGTGGCAGGTTGAGTGATGGCGGTGGCGTGCTATTCATTTTCTGCAGTGTGCTGGGTGTCGTCGATGCGCATTGTGCCTGCTCGCAATATCAAATCCTTTATCACTTCACCTCCGGTGATTATTCCTGCTGCTGCCGGCACAAAAGCGTTGCTCGCTGGAATGTTGCGACGATCGGTACACTTGCGCATATCCTTATTGGGACAGATGCAGTGGAAACGGCATGATATTTCCTCGTAGTCAAAGGGCTTCAGCGGTTGTTCTTCACTCCATACGCACTTCAGTTTTGATATGTGCGCATCCTTAAGTTTCTTGCGCATAACCTTGGCGAGGGGATCCATCTTGGTCTTCTTGATGTCTGTAACACGGAAAGCGGTTGCGTCCATCTTGTTGGCTGCGCCCATGCAACTGATGATGGGCACGCCGAGGGCATGACAGCGTTTTACGAGTTCTATCTTTGCTGAAACAGTATCAATGCAGTCTACTACATAACTGTAAACGCTAAGGTCGACGGTGTCGGCGTTGTCAGGGAGATAGAACATCTGGTGCTTTTCCACTTTACAGCGACGGTTGATGTCGTGAATACGTTCTTCTGCCACATCAACCTTATGCTTGCCGACAGTAGAGAGAAGTGCGAAAATCTGACGGTTGCAGTTTGTCAGACAAACGCGGTCGTCATCAAACAAATCTATTGCGCCAACGCCTGAGCGAACCAGCACTTCTACCACATAGCCACCAACACCGCCAACACCGAATACGGCGACGCGACTTGCTTCCAAGGTCTTGATGGCAGCACGGCCAAACAATAATTGTGTACGCGAAAACTGGTTCTGCACGTTTTTTCTTCCGATAGATTTGTTCTGGGAAATTTTGGGGACAAAGGTACGATTAAGCGAAGGCAAAACAAAACACTTTTGAATAATTTTTGTGCATATACTTTTAATTTCTTAACTTTGCACATCCATAGAAGAGAAGCCATATTTTTTATGAGAAGATACACCTATTTATTAATATTAATAATACCTCTTTCCACTTTTTTTCTCTGCTCTTGTAGTTCCAATGGTACTACGCAGAAAACCACAGGACGTGCCGACAGCCTTATTGATGAAGAAGTAAGGCGGAAAAACATTGACAGGGTTATTGCCTTGGCTGACAGTCTGGAGTCAGCACATGAAGTGTCAACTCTTTACGCTGATTTGTGGCGCGGATGGGCTTTCCATCGCAATAAGCAATACAGCACGGCTGAGGAGTGTTACCGCAAGGTGCTGAATGCAAACATACGTACGGCTGACGAAAAGTCGTGCTACAGACAGGCCGCTGGCTATTTGGCTGACTTGCTGTATATAAAACATGACTACGAAGGTGCGCTGAGGATTGCCGTTCCTGTTGTAAATGAACTTGTAACTAATGGCGAGGACGACGTAGACGCGATGGTAATGCTCCTTTCGAGTGTTGGCCGCTGTCAGATGAAACTTGGGCGATTTGACGAGGCAAGTGAAACATTCGGGCGCGAATACCAGTATAACCAGATGGCCATTGACAGCGATACCACGGGTGTAAAACTTAAGAACGCGCTTGTCCACACTGCCAATGTTGCCATACGATATCTTAATGCAAAGATGTTTCCCGAGGCGCAAATGTGGCTTGAACGAACCAGCAGGCTTTTGGAACAATACGATGCACACCCTGGCGCGCGCAAAGCACTGGTGGCGGAATACCATGCACGTCTCGCTATCTACAGTGCTTTTGCCTTGGAAAATATCGGTGAGCATAAGGGGGCAGAAGAGGCTTATCAGACTTTCATCACTACGGAATACGGAAAGAGCGACGACGGCCAGATAGACGCGTGTGAGTATCTTATCGCAGCCAAACGTTTTGACGAAGCGGCCGACAATTTCCGTGAACTCGACAGAATGATGTATCAGTGGGGATATAAACTCACTCTCGACAACATAGAAGGCTATCTTCTCCCAAAGTATCGCGCCAATGTGGGATGTGGGCGGCGCGACTCTGCGTATGCTGTGGCTTTGAAGATATGCAATGCGCTTGACTCTGCTCTCGTTTGGCAGAAAAATAACGACGCTGCCGAACTTGCCACTATCTACGACACTCAGCAGAAAGAGATGACAATAGCGCGGCAACAGGCAGACCTCGTTAGCCAGAGAATGATAGCGGTAGTAATAGCACTTGTGTTGGTTATCACTTTTTTTATAATATATATTCTCTATCGAAGAAAGGTCACGCGCCGACTTGCAGAGAAAAATGCACAACTTGAAATAGCCAATGCAAGAGCGGAGGAGTCGTCGAAGATGAAGACGAATTTTATCCAACAGATATCACATGAGATAAGAACACCGCTGAACATTCTCTCAGGCTTCACCCAAATTGTTACTACGCCTGGCGTTGTGCTCGACGATGCTGCGCGACAGGACATTAACCGGCAGATAACAGAGAATACAGACCGCATTACAGGCTTGGTAAATAAGATGTTGGAACTCTCTGAGGCAAGCAGCACAGTAGTTATAAGCCGTGACGACACTGCTGCTGTTGTCCGGATAGCAGCACAGGCAGTGGAAGACTCGGGTATAACAAATGCCACGCACATATCATTTGATTTGCAGGTCGCTCCATCCGTAGAGACAATGTCAGTGCAGACCAATCTGCGTTCTGCAGTGCGCGCCCTGACATTATTGCTCGACAATGCAGAGAAATTTACCCGCAAGGCAGAGGCTCATCACAGAAATGACGACATTGTGAAACGTGAGAAAGTGACGCTTGGAGCAGGAGTAGATGGTGATTTTGTAGCATTTACGGTAGAAGATACTGGAATTGGTATTCCTGCTGAGGAGGCGGAGCACATTTTTGACGAGTTTGTACAACTTGACGAGTACTACGACGGCACTGGTATCGGACTCACCGTTGCACGTAGCATTGCGCGGCGACTTGGTGGCGACATCGTCTTGGACACGTCGTATGACTCAGGTGCACGTTTTGTAATGACGCTGCCGTTATAGGCATGACCACAATACTTATTTCAAGGTAATTCTTTGTGCAAAAGTATTTTTAATAGTATGTTTTTGTAAATTTGCAACCGAAAAACCTGAGTTGCAATTACTGTTTGGTAAAATCTGATGTTTATGAATAGGAGAAGATACCGTTGTCGGTCAGGCGAACAGCCCACTGAGTTAGATAAACGCGTGATGTATATGGAAAACAAAGGGCTTCTCGTTCCTACGCGTGAACTAATAAAAACTTCGGAGCAGATAGAAGGCATACGCAAGGCTGGTGTTGTAAACACTGGTGTGCTTGATGCTGTAGCCGATGCCATTTGCGCTGGAATGTCAACGCTGGAAATAGATCAAATATGCCGTAATTACTGTGAAGAACACGGTGCAATTCCTGCCTGTTTGAACTATGGAGGTGACGAAGAGACTGTGCCGTTCCCTATGTCAGTGTGTACGAGTATCAATGAGGTTGTTTGCCATGGAATTCCCAAGGCTACCGACATACTTCAGGAAGGTGATATAATAAATGTAGACTTTACTACTATTCTCGACGGCTATTATGCCGATGCCTCGCGCATGTTTATCATTGGTAAGACGTCGCCAGAGCGTGAACAGTTGGTGCGCGTGGCTCGTGAGTGCCTTGAAATAGGAATGGAAGCAGCAAAGCCGTGGGGCTTCGTAAACGATATTGGCCGTGCCATAGAGAAGCATGCAAAAAAATATCACTATGGTGTTGTTCGTGATTTGTGTGGCCATGGTGTTGGTCTTGCTTTCCATGAAGAGCCCGACGTTCCGCATTTTTCCGATAAAGGCAAAGGCATGTTGCTTGTACCCGGAATGGTGTTTACAATTGAGCCAATGATAAACATGGGAACATGGCGCGTGTTTATCGATGCTGACGACCCGTTCGGCTGGGAGGTTATTTCGGAAGACGAACAGCCATCGGCGCAGTGGGAACACACACTGCTTATGACGGAACATGGTGTAGAGATACTTACAAAATAAAGATAGAATACTACTGATGAACACCGAGTGTTATATTTTAGCAATAGAAAGTTCGTGCGATGATACGTCGGCAGCCGTGCTTCGCGGCGATGTGCTGCTGTCAAACGTGACAGCATCCCAGGCCGTGCACGAAGCGTATGGCGGCGTAGTGCCAGAGTTGGCTTCACGTGCCCATCAGCAAAATGTGGTGCCGGTAGTGCAGCAGGCGCTGAAGCGTGCGGGCGTGGAGAAGGAGCAACTTAATGCTATTGCCTTCACCCGTGGTCCGGGACTCATGGGCTCTCTGCTCGTTGGGATAAATTTTGCAAAGGGAATGGCTCGCTCGCTTGGCATACCGCTGATAGATGTCAATCACCTGCAGGGACATGTAATGGCTCACTTCATCCGAGAGTCTGCTGACAGCAACACTCAGCCTCCATTGCCGTTCATCTGTTTGCTTGTCAGCGGAGGCAATTCGCAGATAGTGTTAGTCAAAGCCTATAATGATATGGAAGTTCTGGGCGAGACAATCGACGATGCTGCAGGTGAGGCCGTTGACAAGTGTTCCAAGGTAATGGGACTGGGATATCCCGGTGGGCCAATCATAGATAAACTTGCCCGTCAGGGCAATCCCGATGCTTTTCATTTCGCAGAGCCTCACATTCCTGCACTCAATTATAGTTTTTCCGGATTGAAAACTTCTTTTCTCTACTCTCTCCGAAAATGGGTGGCTCAGGAGCCGGATTTCGTAGAAAAGCACAAAGCCGACATCGCAGCGTCGCTTGAACGTACGGTAGTTGATATCCTTATGAAGAAACTTCGTCTTGCAGTTAAGCAGACAGGCATTAAGCACGTCGCCGTAGCAGGAGGAGTCAGCGCAAACACTGGCTTGCGCAACGCATTCCACGAGCATGCGCGCCGTTACGGCTGGACAGTTTATATACCACCATTCAGTTATACTACCGACAACGCTGCCATGATAGGCATTGTGGGCTACTATAAGTATCTTGACGGACAGACATGCCCCATTGATGCGCCAGCATTTTCTAAAGTAACATACAAAATTTAACTATACATATTTATTATGGATTTTGAAAGCAAGATTATCAGTAGAGAGATAAGCCAACTCCTGTGGGAGATGGAACGTACCGTTGCCACGGCAGAGAGTTGCACTGGTGGCCGCATAGCCGAGGCACTTATTGCAGTGCCTGGTGCTTCTAAGTATTTCAAGGGAGGCATTATCTGCTACGTTGATGAGGTAAAGGAGAACCTGCTTGGAGTAGACCACGACGTGCTGCAGGAACAGACAGCGGTGTGCGAGGAAGTGGCAAAGCAGATGGTGGCGGGAGCCTGCCGTCAACTGAAAACCGACTACGCTGTTGCGGCTACGGGCTATGCAGGTCCTACGGGTGGCCGCCCTGATATTCCTGTCGGCACAATATGGCTGGCTTGCGGCACACAGCAGCAACAAGTGGCTGTAAAGGTTGAGGAAGATCATGGCCGCGACATTAATCTTGCAATAGCAACGCATCGGGCAATGCAGTTGCTACATGATTTTCTGAAAAAAGAGACGGGAAATGCACCGAAGACAGAAGAGTAGGTCGCTTTTCAGCAAGTAAGTAGTTTTTCTGAATATTTTTCTTACTTTTTGACATGTTTTATTCAAGAAGTATGTAATTTTGCAAACGGCGGTAGCGCTTCGGTCTGTCGCTGGCATCAGTAAATGGTGCGAGAGGAAAGTCCGGGCAGCGCAGGACACCCCACTTCCGAAAATAGAAGCAGTCGGAAAAGTTACGGCTGGATACGGGAGAAGAAAACAACCGCCATGCAATTTATGCGCAAGCGTGTTGCGTGGTAAGGGTGAGAAGGCGAGTGTAAGAGACCACCGGCTGGCGGGTGATCGTCAGGCCGTTCCGTCTGGGGGCTGCAAGTTCGCGTATACCATCGCTTGAGGGCTGTCCGTCCGATGATGGAGGGTAGAATGCTTCAGACGTAGGGTGACTTACGTCGTAGATAAATGGCAGACGGTCGGTGTGGTATTACCGCACAGGCAACAGAACCCGGCTTACAGAAGCGCCGCCGCCTTTTTCATAACAGGAATATCAGTTGCCGCAAACTCTTTTTGCACGACATGAACGTAGTAAGGTTTTTCAAAGTAGACATTTGGCGAAAGTCAGCCAGTGATATGTCACCAGCCAAATGGCTTCTGTTTGAAGTCCTGAAGAAACTCGTTCTCGCTATACGCTTTTTCACGGCGAAGAGAGTGACGCAGAAAGCATCGGCACTCACATACTGCACACTTCTCGCCATTGTTCCTATTCTTGCTGTTGTCTTTGCCATTGCCAGAGGCTTCGGCTACAGTAAATATATAGAGGTGTGGTTCAAGGGCGCATTAGAATCGCAGCCCCAGGTGGCCGATGTCATTATTGGATTTGTTAATTCCTATCTTGTACACACCAAGAGTGGAGTTTTCCTTGGTATCGGTCTTGTTTTCATGCTTTACACGGTACTCATGCTGGTGAGCAATGTCGAGCAGACGTTTAATGAAATATGGCAGGTGAAGAAACCCCGTTCGCTATTCAGGACATTCACCGACTATGTAGCCATGTTTTTTTCTTTCCCCATCATTATAGTCCTCACGTCAGGAGTTACAATTTTCATCACGACGATAGCCGATGAAATGCCAAACTTTCTGCTGCTCGCTCCAATGATGCGCTTCTTTATCGACTTGATACCCTATGTTATCATGTCGGCAATGTTTGTAGCCCTATACATTTTCATGCCCAACACCCATGTCAAACCGATGGCAGCACTTGTGCCGGGAATATTGGCAGGTTTCGCTATGCAGGGCTTGCAAATCATTTACATCCACTCGCAGGTTTTTCTGTCGAGTTACAATGCCATTTACGGTTCGTTTGCTGCACTTCCGCTGTTCATGCTATGGATACAGATATCGTGGACAATATGTCTTTTCGGTGCTGAATTGTGTTATGCCAATCAGAATTTGGACTATTACGACTACGATGCGCAGACATCGGAAATAAGTCATCGTTATACCATCATGCTTTGTGCTCAGTTGATGGGCCGCATCTGCAAGCGCTTCGAGTCTGGTCAGCGTCCCTACACTTCCAATGAACTTTGCAGCGACACGCAGATACCTATACGTATAGTCAACGACCTGCTATATAAACTTACGGAGGCTCGTCTGCTGGTAGAGATAACAACCGACGAAAAGGGCGAGGCCTCATTCTATATGCCAGCAGAAGATCTGCGCAATCTGTCGCTTGGCGTGATGATAGACAGACTGGAATCTATGGGACGCTGGAAGATTGATCTTGATGTCAGCGAACTCTTCTCTGCTCAGTGGGCAAAGGCCATGGAGCGCCGCATGTACTATCTGCACAGCCTGCATGACGTGGCATTGCAAGATCTTGTTGAATAATCCGTATTTACGGCAAAAACATATTATAATGCACATAAAACACACCTATCCTTCTCTGCGATGGCTCGTCTGCGCCCTGCTCATACCGTTGTGTGCCGTAGCATTGGCAGACGATGTAGATCCGAATACCGTGCTGCTCAATGAGACGTTTAGCAACACCACAGGTAAAGGAGGACGCGACGGAGAATATTCCGGTAACATTGCGAACAATAATGTCAATTTTGATGCTGATGGCTGGACGATGTCTGGCTCGACAGGTGGTGCCAGTTCTTGTATCAAACTTGGCTCCACCAGCGCAACAGGCTCGTGCACCACTCCGGCGCTTACACTTCTTTCTGCCGTCAGTACAGCCACTCTGACTTTTCAGGCAGCGGGGTGGGGAAGTGGCACAAATACGCTGACCGTCACTGCAACAGGAGCAACGGTTACGGGACAGACTTCAGTGACTGTGACCAATAGCACATGGAATACATATTCCGTAAATATTTCTCCTTCGTCTGATGAAATCACGGTTACTTTTACAGGCAAGCGTGTATTCCTCGACGATATCAAGATAATAGAAGAAGCAACCTCCATACCTGCTCCGACGCTTAGCGACGGCTTCACTTTCTGGCCAAACACTACAGAGACGCCAAGCAGAATGGTTACGGTGTCTCCTGCGGAGCGCACCACCGTACGCTATACCACCGACGGCACTGAGCCAGACATCAATACAGGCACTAAAGCAACACAGCCTGCACAGATAGAGATAAACACCACTACCACCATAAAGGCCATAGCCTATTTCGGAAGCACGGTGAGCAGTGTCGTGAGCCGAACCTACACATTGGGTACCACCGTTGGCAGCATTGCCGAGATGCTTGCTTTAGCCGATGGCACCGAGGCCCGTCTCTTTCTCAGTGATGCGCAGAACGCCAGAGTGCTGCATGTCGACGATGCGCAGTGTTATCTGCGCGATGCGAGTGGTGCCATTCGTCTCGACCTCGCTACCGCCTCGGCTTTCAATCCGCAGCCGGCCCACAATCAGCACGTGGCAGGCTGGATAATCGGCAGACGCCAGACGCAGAACGGAGTTCCAACCCTTGTTGCCACTGAGCGTACCACTACGCGCTATCTGGCGTTTGCTGCTCCTGTCACAGAGAGTGCCACGGCTCCATTGGCCATCAGTGCCGACGACTATTCTTCCCATCTTGCAGACTGGGTGACGATAGGCAATCTACGCATTGCCAATGACGGTGTTGATGTGGAAGCCACTGGCGGCAGCACCACGATTACTGTTGACAACAAATATTCTCTCGATGCTTCTGAGGGGTACACTTCACTTTACGACGGTGCTCTGGCAGATGTCTCCGGCATCGCCATATCAGATGGGACAAATAACGTGGTGTATCCTGTATACTACGAAGGTGCGCAGCGTCCTGTAGTCTATGTCATTGACGAGCAGAAAGCATTTGTCAGTCCTGTTTCTGACATCAGCGATGCCACTGTGCGCCTGCAGCGTACGCTCAGCAGCAGCCAGTGGAACACGTTATCGCTGCCTTTCGATGTGGCGATAGACGGCGAACTCCGCGAGTATGCCAGCACCGATGGACACGTGATGCACTTCCGGTCGGCCGGCAGTGTTGAGGCTGGCAAGCCATATCTTGTTAAGCCGGCATCGGATGTTGTCAATCCCACGTTCGGTGGAGTTACTCTCAGCAGTACTGCTGCCCAGGCCGTGGGCAGTACCGACTACAGTTTTGTGGCAGCCTATTCGCCAACGGCGCTTGCCACTGACGGTACGGAGCGCTTCCTCACAAACAGCGGTTCACTTGGCTACTCCTCCAACCCGTCGAAAGCCACTATCCGCGGCATGTGGGCATATTTCCGCTTAGCCGACGCTGGTCAGGACGCAAGCATATTCATCGCCGACGACGGATTTACCACAACCATGCGTAGTGCAGAGCGCAATTCTGTTGCTGTCGAAGGCGATGGCGTGGTCTACGACCTCAGTGGTCGCCGTGTCGACAGCCGCAGCAAAGGCGTGCGCATAGTACGTCGCCCGTCGGACAGCAATGGCACCGGCAGTGTCATGAAAATCATTAACCGTTAACCCTCAACCTTAAGCGCTATGGAAAAAAGAAGATACACAGCACCAGAGGTTGAGATACACAACCTTACACCACTGTCATTGCTCACGCTATCAGCCGACGGCAACCGTCTCGACTTTCTGCCCGATCCTGTAGACACAGATGCCGACGAAGCAGCCTCACCGCTTTTCGAATGGATGTCGCAGTTGCTCCTGCTTGTCATGCTTTCGCCTCTGTCATTGCTGTTTGCTCCCGTTGCGGCAAGCGCTCAGTCAACGACAATCGTCCAGCCTGCCAATGCTCCAGCCGACGGACTCGTCCATGCCATGACGTTGTACATGCTTGACGGCACTACGCACGAATTCAGTGTGGATGACATAGACAACGTAACCTATCTTCCTGATATTGGTATCAAGGTTTATGTCAAGGGAAGCGCAACGTCTGTCGACTACCTGTATTCGCAGATGACGAAAATAGAATACGGCGCAACTATCGAACCTCTCAATGTCAATGCCAACAGCAAGAGTTTCGACATGGAGGTGTACACCTATGCCTACCGCATAGAATATCCGCACCTTGACAGCAACCAGTATTCGTCAACAACCAACCCCACAGGCAATCAGGTTATAGTAAAAGAGACACAAGACTACGGAATAACCTATTCCCTTGAGTGGGACAATGGAAAGATTGCAAATCGCTGGACATGCTATACGCTGCATGCCGGCAACACACTTTCTGTCGTCGATCGCAACGACGATTTTAAGGCTGATCCTGATTGTGCCGTCAGTGCTACACTTGATGACTACAGCGGCAGCGGTTTTTCGCGTGGCCATCTCTGTCCGTCGGCCGACCGCCTGTGCTCTAACGAGCAGAACAAGCAGACTTTCTTCCTGAGCAACATGCAGCCGCAGTATCAAAAGCACAACGGTGGACTGTGGAGCCGCATGGAAACACTTGTGCGCAACTTTGCTACCAACGACAGTTACACCGGTGCCCACTGCGATACGCTCTATGTCGTCAAGGCCGCCACCATCAGCGACGAGGTGACTATTGGCGATACCAGGGTGGACGGTGTCTATGCAGAGAAGTGCAATGATCGTCTCCTTATACCTAAATATTTCTATATGGCATTGCTCCATTACAACAAGGAGACTGATACCTATCAGGCCATAGGTCTATGGACTGAACACCTTGACATCACCGACTCCAATCCCAACCTTGGCGACTATGCCATCAGTATTGACGAGTTGGAGAAACGTACAGGAATTGATTTCTTCTGCAATCTGCCCGATGAAGTGGAAGACGCAGTAGAACAGACCTTCGACCTGAGTTTCTGGAAACTCACGACAACGAATTAACATGTTTAATACAAAAATAGTCCGATTATGAAAAAGATTAGAGCAGCCGTAGTGGGATACGGCAACATTGGAAAGTACGCCATCGAAGCACTTGAGGCATCTGCCGACTTCGAGATAGCAGGTGTGGTGCGCCGTAGCGGTGCCGACAACAAGCCGGCCGAACTTGCCAATTACGAAGTAGTGAAGGATATACGCGATCTGAAGGATGTCGACGTGGCAATACTTGCCACTCCTACACGTTCCTGCGAGGAGTATGCCAAGCAAATACTTCCCCTTGGCATCAATACCGTCGACTCTTTCGACATACACACAAACATACGAGGCTATCGCGAACGCCTGATGGAGATTAACAAGCAGACAGGCACTGTCAGCGTAATTGCCGCCGGCTGGGATCCGGGCTCTGACAGCATTGTTCGCATGCTGATGGAAAGTCTTGCACCTCGCGGACTCAGTTATACCAATTTCGGCCCTGGAATGTCTATGGGCCACTCCGTTTGCGTTCGCTCAAAGGCTGGTGTGCGCGATGCGCTGTCAATGACCATTCCTCTCGGCGAAGGTATTCATCGCCGCATGGTCTATGTAGAACTGGAGGACGGTGCAAAACTGGAGGATGTTACCGCAGCCATCAAGGCCGACCCTTATTTTGCCAACGACGAGACCCATGTGTTTGCCGTAGCATCTGTTGCCGACGTGCGCGACATGGGACATGGCGTTCACCTGGTGCGCAAGGGCGTCAGCGGCAAGACGCAGAACCAGCGTCTTGAGTTCAATATGAGTATCAACAACCCTGCTCTTACCGCCCAGGTTCTTGTCAACGTGGCGCGCGCCTCATTGCGCCAGCAGCCAGGCTGCTACACGATGGTAGAACTGCCCGTTATCGACATGCTGCCAGGCGAGCGTGCCGACCTGATAGAGCATTTGGTATAATAAAGAACGTCTACTGCTGCAGTGCGGAGAAGAGTCGGTCGACGGCTTGCTCCGCACTGTTTGTTTCTGCCAGCAGACTAACAAACTTTGAGCCGATGATGGCGCCTGCGGCATTTTGCTGTGCCGACTCCAGTGTCTGTCTGTTGCTTATGCCAAATCCTATCATTCGTGGATTTCTCAGGTGCATGCTGTTAATGCGCCGGAAGTAAGCCTGCTTTGCTTCATCGAAACTCTGCTGCGCTCCGGTTGTTGCTGCCGACGACACCATGTATATGAAACCGTCGGTGTGCTCATCTATAAAGCGTATTCGCTCTTCCGAAGTCTCCGGAGTGATAAGCATAACGACGCGCAGGTCATAGCGGTCGGCTACTGGTTTTACTTCCGACAGATAATCGTCGAAAGGCAAGTCGGGAATTATCATGCCGCTAACGCCACTCTCCACACAGGCAGCGCAAAACTCCTCAATGCCAAACTGCATTATGGGGTTCAGATAGCCCATTAGCAGCAGTGGGATTTCAACCTGCTCTTTTATGCTCTTCAGTTGCTCAAACAGCAACTTCAGTGTCATTCCGTTTTTCAGTGCTCGCGTAGCAGCATCCTGTATCACAGGTCCGTCGGCCATCGGGTCGCTGAAAGGAATGCCCACTTCTATCATAGAAATGCCGCGCCGCTGAAGAGTAAGAATGACATCGGCGGTGCCATTGAGCGTGGGACAGCCGGCACAGAAGTAGAGCGACAGCAGTTTCCTGTCGTTGGCACCGGCAAAGAGTTGATTGATTTTATTCATAGTGTGTTCAGAAAATTTTTTAACTTGTTGATGTCTTTCATTGCAGGTTCCGTCTCAAAGCGTGAGTTGAGATCGAAGCCTGCCAGTCGCGGATGGCTTATGGCGCGCAGCAGTGCACCGTCGTCGGGGCCGATGCCGCCGCTGAGCAGAAACGGGGTGTCGCCTTTGTAACTGTCGAGGACGTTCCAGTCAAACTTCCTGCCGCTGCCGCCAGCCACGTTGCTCTTGGTGTCGAACAGCAAGTAGTCGGCAACGCCGTCATAGACAGCAGCATTCGCAATGTCGTCGGCATCGGCAATGCTGACAGCCTTGATGACAGGCGTGGCAGGCAGTGTGCTACGTAGCGCGGCAATGTAATTGCAGTCTTCATGGCCGTGCAACTGGACGAGATGTAGGCCGTATTCGCTTGTACGCTGTGCCACGGTGCTGATGTCGGCATCGACAAACACGCCCACTCGCCTTGCCTTTTCTGGCAGATAGGCAGGCTTTGTGCTTACAAACCGAGGAGAGCGTGGGGCGAAAATCAGTCCCATCCAGTCCACTCCAAGACTTTCCACGTCGCTAATGTTCTGCGCATCGCGCATGCCACAGACTTTTATCATATTTGCTCAATAAAGTTGTGCAATGACAGACCCGGGTCGGCTGTCTTCATAAACGTTTCGCCTATCAGGAAGCCTCTGAAGCCCGCCCGGCGCAGGTCGCGCACCGTGGCAGGATTGCTGATGCCGCTTTCGCTTACCTTAACGGCATCGCGCGGCAGCAGTTCGGCGAGTCTGTAACTGTTTCCCACGTCGGTCACAAACGTGCCGAGGTTGCGGTTGTTGATGCCGCAGACGTCGGGCTGCAAGGCTGCGTATTCCAGTTCATGTTCGGCATGCATCTCGAGCAGCACTTCCAGTCCCAGTTGGCGGGCCGTGGCGAGCAACTGCCTACATCCGGCAATACTCAGGCATGCGGCAATCAGCAGAACAGCCGATGCGCCGCACCGCCGTGCCTGAAAAAGTTGATACTCGTCGATGACAAAATTTTTGTAGAGTATGGGGATAGTCACTCCTGACTTGCGAGCCGTGGCGATGAAACTGTCGGCGCCTCCGAAGAAGTGCTCGTCGGCGAGTATCGAAATGGCGGCAGCGCCATTGCGCTCGTAGGACAGCGGTATGACCTCGGCGCGCCCCTCTTCCTTTATCCATCCGCGCGACGGTGAGCGGCGCTTGAACTCGGCAATGATTCCCGTGGCCGAAGATGTCAGCGCATGCGACAGTGATGGCGTGGCGGCTTCAAGAAGCGGCTCGACCATGGCATGGAGTTGATGTTCGGGGAGAGCCTCCTTGAAGATGGCCAACTCGCGGCGCTTGTGGGCAACGATGTCTTCTAATATGTCGGCCATCTCTTGCTAACTGTTGAGTTCCACGAATTTTTTGAATGTGCGCAGCGCACTGCCGCTGTCTATCGACTCACGCGCTATGGCGATGCACTCGTCGATGTCCTTCTTGCCTTTCTCAAGCACCTGTATGCCGAAGGCGGCGTTGGCCAGCACAATGTTTTTCTGAGCCGGCAGGGCGCGGTTTTCAAGCACGGCGTCAAAGATGGCAGCAGCCTCTTCTTCCGTGGCACCGCCCACAAGTTCCTCGGGTTTGGCAATGTCGAAGCCCAGGTCGCTGGGCGAGAATACGCGTTCGTAGTCGTTTGTCGTAACCTTGAAGTCGCCAGTGAGCGATATTTCGTCGTAGCCGTCAATAGAATTTACAATGCAGTAGTCGATGCCTATCTTCTGATAGACGTTGCTGTAAAGGCGCATCTGGTCGAGCGTGGCGACACCCAGCAACTGGCACTGCGGCTGTGACGGATTGACCAGAGGGCCGAGCAGATTGAAAATGGTCGGAAACTGCAGGGCTTTGCGTATCGGGCCGACAAATTTCATTGCCTTGGCAAAGAGTTGGGCATGCAGATAGACTATGCCTGCCTCGTTCAGACTGCGGTTAAGGCGGTCGATATCAGCAGTGAAGGTCACGCCGTGCTGGGCAATGACATTTGATGCACCGCTGGTGGACGTGGCGGCATAGTTGCCGTGTTTGGCCACCTTATAGCCAGCGCCGGCAATGACGAAGCAACTCGTTGTCGAGATGTTGAATGTGTTTTTGCGGTCGCCTCCGGTGCCTACCACGTCGATATAGCGGTCGGCATGCCGGTAGAGGTCGATGGTGCTCTTCTGACTATAATCCAGGTTGAAGGCGATGCACAGTTCTTTCAGTGCCGCTGGGGGCAGCGCATCGCGGTGTACCATCAGCTTGCCGGGGTATTGGTGCTCGCACTGGTGCATCAGGTGTTGCAGGTTGATGATTTGCGAGTAGCGCTGTCGGTGCTTGGCTTCTGCCAGCACTTTCAGCTCTTCCTCGCCCATGTAGTCGGTCAGGATGCTGATGCTGGTGTCGGTATCGATGACGGTGGTATGTTCCGGGACAATGTTCTCGTGAAACAGGAAATGCGAGCAGAAACGGTGCACGTTGCCGATGAACAGCTGGTCCAGACCCTCGCTGTCGCCCAGCCGCTGCAGGATGCGCTCGCGCATGCCCCGGGCGGCGCGGTTGGTGAAGGTCAGGCAGGCCATGTCGCTGTAGTCCACTCCCTGGCTGTGAGCCCAGGCTATGCGCTCGGCCAGCACTGCCGTCTTGCCGCAGCCCGGCGGAGCCAGCACCAGGTGGTAGCCCCCTGTTGCCCTGACCACGGTCTGCTGTTCTGTGTTGAACGCATGGGTGTCGAGCGGCACCGTTGTCTCGGAGCTCTCGGTCTGCTGGCTTGTGCTGCGGTTGCTGTTTAAGGTCATGGAGGTTCTGTTTTTCTGGAAATACGCTTCTTGTTGTTATTCATGTCTGCTTTCGATATTTCGAAAAGTTTGCTTCTATATAACTGACGGTTATTTCACCGCTTTGCAGTAGGAAGTTCGGCATTCCTGCCGAACAGTGTTGTGCGGCATTCCTGCCGAACACCGTTGTGCGGCAGGGATGCCGCACCTCCTACTTGGACGCTGCAAAGTTACGAAGAATAAGCGAGAAAAACAAATGTTTTTCAAGTTCTTTGTTTTTTTTCTCGTGGTATGCGAAGTAAGGTAGTAAGCAAGAACGCGCACGTCCGTTAAAAAATACTATTGCGAACAATTTGAAGAAAAGATATTTGGTCATATCGCAAATAATGTGTAACTTTACACCCAAAATCTAAAACTCAAAAAAAAGCATTATAACTTAAAAACCATCAAACTGATGAAAAAACTTAAAGGAACTCTGTTATGCATGGGCGCCACAGCTGCACTCATGCTTACAGCTTGTGGCGGTTCGCAGACTGAAGCACAGCTAACGCTATCGGGACTGAACCCAGCCCAGTTTGACACTATTATCAAAGGTGAGGAAGTGAAGCTCTACACGCTGAAGAACCAGAGCGGCATGGAAGTGTGCATCACCAACTACGGTGGCCGTGTGGTAAGCCTTGTCGTGCCCGACCGCGACGGCACCCCCACCGATGTCGTGCTGGGTTTCGACAACATCCACCAGTACGCCGACACGCTGAACTCTCCCACCGACTACGGCTCAAGCGTAGGCCGTTATGCCAACCGTATCAATGACGGCAAATTCTCGCTCGATTCCGTCTACGACGCACCTGTCTACCAGCTGCGCCAGAACGATACGGGCAACGGCGCCCGCCACTGTCTGCATGGCGGTGGCAACACGGGATGGATGAACCAGGTCTACAAAGCCGAGCAGCCCGACGAACAGACGCTGAAGCTGACCATCGTGGCTCCCGACGGCGAGAACGGATTCCCCGGCACGGTGACGGCCGTAACCACCTACAAGGTGACGGCTGACAACATCCTCGACATCACCTGGGAGGCTACTACCGACAAGGAGACCATCATCAACCAGACCAACCACAACTACTACAACCTGAGCGGCGACTTCACTCAGCCCGGCTACGACATGGTGCTCTTCGTGAATGCCGACAACTTCACGCCCAGCGATGCTTCCTACATGACAACAGGCGAGATTCGTCCCGTGGATGGCACTCCTATGGACTTCCGCACACCCCATGCCCTGGGCGACAGCATCAAATCGGACTATGACCAGATTAAGAATGCTCATGGCTACGACCATAATTTCTGCCTGAACACCGCCGGCAACGACAAGGAGGTGTGCGCCACGCTCTACAGCCCTAAGACGGGTATCTTTATGGAGATGTTCACCAACGAGCCCGGCGTGCAGGTGTATAGCGGCAATTTCCAGGGTGTTGGCAACGAAGTGAACATTCACCACAAGAACGGCCTGGTCTATCCACAGCACGTCAGCGTCTGCTTAGAGAGCCAGAAGTATCCCGACAGCCCCAACAAATGGATGATGAACCCCATGGAATGGGCAAGTCCTGTTCTGAAGCCCGGCGAGACCTACTTCAGCCATGCTGCCTATAAATTCTCAACTTTATAAACAGAAATATATGGCAAACACAGATAAAGGTAGCAAAGGCTACCTGATTGGTATTGTGATGGTGGCCGTGCTGGGCGGACTGCTTTTCGGCTATGACACGGCGGTGGTGAATGGTGCAGGACCGGGGCTGAAGGCATTCTTCCTGGGTGCCACCGACTTCAAATACACACTGGGACTGCATGGTCTCACCATCTCGTCGGCCCTGGCGGGCTGCATCATCGGCTCGGCCCTCTCCGGCGTGTTAGCGACAAAAATGGGACGCAAGCGCTCGCTCATCATAGCTGGCCTGCTCTTTTTCATTTCAGCCCTGGGGTCAATGTATCCTGAGTTTCTGTTCTTCGAAGAGGGAAAGCCAACGCTGGGACTGCTTGTCATGTTCAACTTCTACCGCATCATCGGTGGCATAGGCGTAGGACTGGCATCGGCCATCTGCCCCATGTACATCGGCGAGGTGGCTCCGTCGAAGATTCGCGGCATGCTCGTGTCGTGGAACCAGTTTGCCATCATCTTCGGCCAGCTGGTGGTGTTCTTCGTGTGCTTCCTCATCATGTCGGGCCATACCGATGTGATCTTCGTAGCCACAGAAGATGCCATTGATGCCACGAAGCAGCAGGATGCCTGGACCATCGCCACCAGCTGGCGCCACATGTTCGGCAGCGAGGCCGTTCCAGCAGGACTCTTCGCACTGCTCATCTGCTTCGTGCCCGAGACACCGCGCTACCTTGTCTCTATCGGTCGTGACGATGTGGCCGAGCGCATTTTGGCTAAGATTAATGCTTTGGAATGGAATATCAGCCACGAAGTACAGAGCGGCGGCGTTGATAAACGGCTTGTAGCTTTGGAGAATGAAATTTTAGGTAAGGTAACCGAAGGCACTTTCAACGATAGGATTCGCGCCCTGGCTAAAGCTTCCTACGGTCAAGAGATTTTGCCGATAACTCAAATCTCCGTTCCAATGGACATCTTAATCAAAGTCGCAACGACCATTCCCGTTAGCTCGAAGACCTTGCAAGAAGGCGACACTATCCCGATTAAAGTCGTCGAAGATGTCTTTGTTGACGGCAATTTGGTTTTCGCGAAGGGCTTATCGGGCGAGGGCACTGTCGTAAATGTTCGGCGTGCCAAAAATATTTTCAGCAACGGCAAAATCGATGCGGACTTTCACACGCTCAAAGCCATAGACGGACAGGACGCCAACATTTTCACGGGCGTGGAGGCTGTCGACGCTATGGCTACTGAGTCAATGG
>CALFIY010000067.1 GCA_937877595.1 uncultured Prevotella sp. | reverse complement strand
TAACTTTGCGCTTGCAGCGCGAAATTACTCCGTCTCGGCATAAAAAATAAAACCATTTTATTTTGTTCTGCTCTCGACTTTTCGTAACTTTGCCACCGTAGTGCTAAATTACTCCGTCTCGCTACGGACACGACATTGTTCTACCGTGCACAAGCGAGTGCATGCCAATACGATAAACTTCATACTATTAACAATACTAACAAAACTAACAACATGAAAAAATTTTTACGAACTTTTTTTGTGCTCCTCGCTGTAGTGGGGGGGGGCAAGTAGTGTATTTGGAGCGGATTTTTATCCTGATACAAAATATTACAATCTTGGTACAGATGCCAAGAGTGGTATTACCATTACTAAATCCGACAAATGGACTACTCAGAATACACCTCAGACAACTTATTTTGCGCAACTCCAATACAAGAAAGCACTGAAAATGGAAAGTGCTACAGATATAGAATTCACGACTTCTGAATCGATGACACTAACCATTGCACAAGCACTCACAGAATCTGATGTGAGCACTATCAAATTGGACGATACTGTCTTAAGCAATGAAAACGCTGCAATTTTAACTTATGACTCCACAAAAGCAGCAAATAACCACCAGAATGTAAAATGGTATTGCAAGACAATTGATGCTGGCACACACCACATTACTAAAGGAACTGATCAGGCATTCTTAATTTATTTAGGATTGACATCCAGTTTCCCCGATGCTAACTATGTTGTATTCAATGGAACTGTTCAACAGGGAGGTAGCATTACCTTTACTCCTAACTTGAATAAGTGGGCTGTGGGTTCAAGCGCAGCATGTACTTTCAGTGGCAATGCATTTACCTATAGTTTGAAACAAGAAAGTGCGACTTATACGAAATTTGCAACTACAGAGAAAGCAACTTTGACAGTGGTTCAGAATCTATCTGCACAATCAGATAAAACCATTGGTTTAACTGGCACAACTCATTATACCACTAAAACAACACTGTCTGACGTTGACAATGTATTAAAAACAGAATATACTACAGAGACTACAGTTGATGGTAAAAAATATAAGAATGTCAGAATATACAAGATTTACAATTTACCTGCCGACGCTGAGTATTCTATAACTCAGGGCAACGGTCAGTCGTATGTAGCGTATATCGGAGTTACCTACGAAACCACACCGTCGTTTAATATATATACAGAGATCAGCAATGGGGGAAGTAGTACTGTCGATGGTGGAGGTTCATACCTGCGTGGTTTCCCTGCAACATTAACTGCAAGCCCAGGTGCTGGTAAGGCTTTTAGTCATTGGGAATTAGGTGGGGAGAATGTCAGCACTGACAACCCCTATACTTTTAATGTAACTGCCGAGGCTACTTATACTGCGGTTTTTGCAAATGCTGAAACGAAAACTATTACCATTGCGTCTAATAATGACACCTATGGCTCTGCTGACGCTACAGCAACTACAATCTCTGAAAATAGCACTACAACTCTGACGGCAACCCCCAGCAACGTAGCATACTATTTTGCCAACTGGACTAAATCGAGCGATGGCTCTTGGTCGAGTACTACCAATCCTTTGGAGATTGCATACGAGAACATTACCGACGGAGAGACTTACACCGCCAACTTTGCTGCTTATAGGAAGATTACATATAGTGTTGGTGGTGGCGAAAAGGGCACACAGACATCATATCAATACGGCACAATGACAAAGTATGCCGACAAGACTGGCAGCATCACTATGCCTAATAACTATGCCTTCGTATATAATGCTGACTTCGAAGTGTCAATGGGGTATACGTTAAAATACTGGAATAATGGTGGCCTCAACTATGCTGCTGGCAGTAATTATACATTAGATGCTGATGTTATTGCACTTCAACCTGTATTCGTAGCAAATACGGTATCACTTGCAGAAGATATTACAGCGCCACATACCGTAACATGGAATTTTGCTTCAAATGCAAGTGCCCCTGATGTACATGTTGAAGGTAATACTGGTTACTATGTAGTTCAGACCAACATAGGTGGCACGACTATTGACGTTCCAATGTACATATCGGGTTCAAAGTTCAACATGGGTACAACTCGTGCTCAAGTAAATGCTACGACCAATTTCAAAGTTCCTGCTGTTAAAGGTATGGTGATGACCTTTACAGCCGATAGTGGTAGTCCTGCCGCAGATAAATTTGAAACTGATGACGCAGGAAATACTGAATATTCTATTTCTGGGAAAGTCGTAACTATAACATATTCTGGCACTAACTCTACCTTGACATTATCTGTTAAAAGCGGTGATTATTGGCCTAAGAGTTTGGCTATAACATATCCTGTATCCACCGTCGCCACTACCATCAACAACACTTATGGCTGGGCAACGCTGAGCAGCGACAAGATACTCGACTTCTCGGGCGACATAGCAAACCTGGAGGCAGCATACATCATTACTGGTGCTACAGGCAATAGCGTTACGACACAGGAGATAAACGGCAAGATAGCCGCCGGACAGGGCATACTGCTGAAGGGCTCTGGCGAGGTGAGCATACCAGTGGCCGACGCAGCATCGTATAACCACACGGGCAACTTACTGAAGGCAGGCACAGACGCCGCCGTAGCCAAGGAAGACGGCAAGAGCAAGTATGTGCTCAGCGTGAAGGACGGCAAGGCCGTATTTAAACTCATCAACGGCACTGCTCCAACCGTTGCCACGGGCAAGGCTTATCTGGAAATAACTGGCGGCGGCGCTCCTGTCCTCTCTCTCGACTTCGACGCTGCTACAGGCATTGAACAGACTCGCTGGGCTGCCGAGCATGCCACCGACGCCATCTATACTCTCAGCGGACAGCGCGTAAGCGATGCCAAGAAGGGTCTGTATATCAAGAACGGCAGAAAAATCATTGTGAAATAAATATTAATCATTAAAG
>CALFIY010000066.1 GCA_937877595.1 uncultured Prevotella sp. | reverse complement strand
CCTCTGCTTGTAAGGCAGATGCTCTAAACCAGCTGAGCTAAGCGCCCTTACTTATCATAAGCGGATGCAAAGGTAGGGTGTTTTCCTGTAACTGCCAAATTTTTTCTCACTTTTTTCGCATTTTTCAGTGCTTTTTCGCTTTTTTTCCAGTGCTTTTTCGCCTCCTAAACCTCGTTTTTTCCATGTTGCCATCTTAAATTCTCCCTCTTGCTGTCGTGATTTTTCCTTCTGCAGTTGTAATTTTCGCCACAGCAGTTGTAATTTTTGCCACTGCAGTTGTAATTTTCGCCACAGCAGTTGTAATTTTCGCCACTGCACATAAAAAAATCACCCCGACTGCAAGTTCTGCAGTCAGGGCGATAATTTAGGTATTTAATTTCCTGTTGGGAAAATTACTTCTTGTTAACCAGTTCAACAACAGCGCGACGGTTGTAAGAAATTGGAGTGAGAGTGTCAACACCACCGGCAGCAACTACCTCGATGTTGTCGCGGCTTACGCCATACTCGTCAGCCAGGATGTCAGCAACAGCCTCAGCACGCTTCTGAGAGAGTTCCTGGTTGTACTCAGCGCTACCAGTCTTGCTGTCAGCGTAACCAGTAACCTTCAACTTAGCACCGTTCTCCTTAGCAACTTCGGCCAGAGCGGCAACGTTCTGCAGATCCTTCTGAGAAGCAATCTTGTCCTTGCCCAGGTTGAAGAATACTGAAACAGGAGCAGCAACGTACTTCGTCACAGTAGATACAGGAGCGATAGTGTTCTGAGCAACCTGCTTCTGCTGCTGAGCGAGCAGATCCTTCAGACGGGCGTTCTCAGACTGAGCGTCAGACAACTGAGCGTTAAGAGCGTCAACCTGTCCCTGAGAGAGAGCCTTGATAGCCTCCACGTCCGGAGTCTTCTCCCATGTGCCCTTGCCGAGGTTCCAAGTAAGACCAAGTTCAACATCGAACTGGTTCAAGCGGTGCTTTGGTGAAACACCACCATTGCCGCTCCACTCGCTACCATAACTGTTGTAGCCAAGTTCGAGATTCAGAGAAACAACCTTACCGAGACGGAATGTGTTCAGGATACCAGCGCTGTAGTCCATAGTGTTAGCCTTGGCGTCGAAGTTGCGAGCAAAGCCGGCACCGATGTAAGGAATGAAGTTCCACACGCGCTTCTCGTTGTAACCGCAGAGCATGTTGCTCAGGTTGAACAGCACGTGCTCGTTGACAGTCAGATACTTGTCGACGTCGCCGTTGAAAGCCTTACCCAGCCACAGAAAGTTACCCTTTGTGCGCAGACCGATACCAGGAGTGAACCACTTGCCAAGAGCAACAGAGAAACCAAGACCAGTCTGTACGTTGTGCTTGTTGTCATTCACACCGGTTCCGAGAGGGAACTTGTAGAATGGATTTGCGAAAAGGTTGCCTGTGCCGTCGTAGAAAGCACTGTAAGTTACGTTAGTCTGGAGGAACCAGTTGCTCCAGAAAGAATTAGTGGAAACACTGTACTTCTCTGTGGGTACAGCCTCGTCCTGAGCCATTGTGGCTGCAGAAATGCTGACAAAAGCCAGCAGCATTAGAATTTTTTTCATACCTATACTAATTAATGTAATGTGATTATATACTCTTACGAATTTTGTGCAAAAGTAAACATTAATTTCAATTCAGCAAATTTTTTTAGAATTTATTTGGCTATTTACACTAAAAAAACTGCGCTAAATCATGTTTTTGTGCAATTTTATGCATTTTTCGTGTGATTTTGTTGCCGCAAACATGTTTTTCTTACACTTATCCCAGCAGTTGCTGTATGTCTTGCTGTGGAAGAATGTTCAGAATGGCATGCCCGTCTGGTGTGTGGTTGACGTCGGAACAGAGGAACAGTTCGTTGACAAGGCTCTCCATTTCGTCGCTGCTTAGCACCTGCCCCTGTGGTATGGCTGCCTGGCGTGCCATGCTGAGTGCCAGTGCATGGTGATGGCTTGCGTCGGTGGAGGAAGAGTCTATGGCCTCGTTGAGCATATTGTGGAGCAAGGTGACATAGTTCAGTCCTTCAAGGCCGGAAGGCACGCCGTTGATGGCGTAACTGTTTCCGCCCAGCGCAGTGAGGTCGAAGCCTATTGCCTGCAGTTGTGGCAGAATGGCAGGAAGCGAGGTCTGCTGCTGTGGACTGAATTCCACTACCTCAGGAAAGAGCATGCGCTGGCTGCTCGCCGTGCCCTGCTGCAACTGCTGCATGTAGTGCTCATAGCGGATGCGTATGTCGGCGCGATGCTGGTCGATAATCATCAGTCCCGACTTTACGGCGGTCATTATATACATTCCTTTGTATTGGTAGTGGCTTGGTGAGCGTTCCTCGAAAGGCGATGGGCTGCCTAGCTCGCCGTTTGCGCCCTGTGGCGCGAAGATGTTTCCCTCCGTCTGCGGCTCTCGCGGCAGTCGGTCGTAGAGTTGCTGCCATCCGTCGGCAGAAGAGCGCGGCCATTGCACCTGCTGCTGGAACGGGTTGTAAGAACCGTCGGCAGAAGGACGTGGTGCCGAGGATGGAAGCGCGACGGGATTGTATACGGGAATGTCGGGCCGTCCTTCGGTGTCGAAATCGATTTGTGGTATCTCACAGAACTTTCCTATCGACTCCTTCACTGCTGCGGCAAGGATTTGCCAGATGGGCTGCTCGTTCTCGAACTTTATTTCTGTCTTCGTTGGGTGAATGTTTACGTCGATATCGGCAGGACTGACGGTGAAGTAGATGAAGTAGGGCACCTGCATGCCGTCGGGCAGCAGTCGTTCGAAGGCTTGCATCACTGCTTTGTGGAAATAGGAGTGGCGCATGTATCGGCCATTAACGAAGAAGAACTGCTGGGCACCTTTTTTGCGCGCCGACTCCGGACGTCCCACGAAACCTGTAATCTTACACAGTGAAGTCTCAACGTCTACTGGAAGCAGTTCGTGGTTCAGCCGCTTGCCGAATACGTCGCTGATGCGCTGCCGCAGCGTGCCGCTGCGCAAGGCGAGAAGTTCCTGTGAGTTGCTGTGAAGCGAGAAGCATATCTCAGGATATACGAGCACGATGCGCTCGTAGGCTGCAATGATGTTGTTGAGTTCTGTGGAATTTGATTTCAGGAATTTGCGTCGTGCAGGCACGTTAAAAAAAAGATTTTCTACGAGAAAATTGCTGCCAATAGGGCATCCTGCTGGCTCCTGGCTCTCTACTCGTGAGGCAGAAAGGCGCAGGCTGGTGCCTATCTCGTCGGTGGCGCGGCGTGTGCGCAGTTCCACTTGGGCCACGGCCGCTATTGACGGAAGTGCCTCGCCACGGAATCCCATGGTGGTAAGGGCAAAGAGGTCGTCGGCCTTGCGAATTTTCGACGTGGCATGCCGCTCGAAGGCAAGGCGTGCGTCGGTCTCACTCATGCCGCAGCCGTCGTCGACCACCTGGATGGCGGTGCGCCCGGCATCGGTGACGAGCACGTCGATATGCTTGGCGCCTGCATCGACAGCGTTCTCCACAAGTTCCTTGATGACAGATGCCGGACGCTGTATCACTTCGCCGGCTGCAATCTGGTTGGCTACGGAGTCGGGTAGCAGTTGTATGATGTCGCTCATTGCTTTTCGCCTGTATTGTTGAGTTTGTGGAGCGGAACCTCGCGTCGCTTCACCTCCTTCAACTCTGTGCCGGCATGCTTCGGACGCCAGTTGAAAATGTCGTCCTTGTCAAGTGGCCTGATATAGTCGAACCATGCAAACTTTGGAAGGAAATATTTGTTGGGAGGAATTTGCGACATGGGGTAGAGGATGCCTGTTGGCTTTTCCATCCAGATGCTTTTCATCTTGCGGTTCTCAAGATACATTTTCAGAAGCGGCGTCTCTGTATAGTTAAGGCCGATAAGAGTGCTGTCGGAGTCGTCAATAGGATAGTAGACAACGAGAACATTGTCGATGGCATCGCTTTCGTAGAGTTCTCCGTTCTCAAAGTAGGCTATCATATCCCTTGATGAAATCTGGTTGAAGTGTACGGAGTCTGCCATCTGCTCAGTGGAGAATGCCTGGCCGATTACGTGGGCGCGGCGGATGGTGCTGTCGTTCATGTATATGCGTACCTGCTCGCCGAGCAACTGTTGTGAGCCGTTCCAGATGATGGGGTCGCGATACATCGTCATGCATGAGTCTTGCGTATGGTATACCAGCGAGTCGCAAACGGCCTGCAGGTCTGTCCTGTACGCGCGTACCTTATTGTACGCGTGAATGACGCGATACACAGAGTCGGTCCGTATGTTGTAAGTGAATATCTTGAAAGTGTCGGCATGCATATACAGGGTGTCAGACTGCGAATAGTCGATGGCAACGGCGCGCCGCGTCGCCATGGCATAGCCTGTGGAGTCGTCGTATTCGCAGTAGTCGCCGGTAAGCATGTTCTTATTGACGGAGTCGGTGTATATCACGTCGCGAAAGGCGTAACTCTTGCCAGTCTTGCTGTCGTGGTAGACGCTGTCGCCTATCAGCGTGCGGCCATTGTCCTGTAGCAGAGAGCGGCCGTAGAGTTCGGACTGCTCAGTCTTCGTGTTATAGTAGCCGTCTTCGCTATGTATATGGCTGCTGCCCGATGTAATATCGGAGGGGCCGACAATGTGGGCCTTGGAAAGACGCGTGTCGTAATAGAGAGAGTCGGTGGTGAGATAGAACTGATTGTTGCGCAGACGCACGTCATAATAGAAGATTGCCATCTTTGTGTCGGTATGGTATTCTCCCCAGTCGCTGGTCAGCGTGGAGCCATTGTCTACAAGTTTGCCACCCTCGAAGAAATTTCCGAAGTTGTACAGGCGGTCGTAATCGAGCGAGTCGGTGTAGAGTGTTGACTGCCGGTGTTTGAGAATGACGTTGTAGCGGGCTTGGGCAATCTGTGAGTTTCCGTCGTAGTATGCGTAGTCGCTGAAAAGTTTCAGTGTGTCGCCCTGATTCATGCGTACGTGACCAAAGGCTTCAAAGGAGTTTGACTGTTCAAAGAAGTTGGCACTGTCGCAGTAGAGGTGGGCACCCTTGTGAAGGAAATGGACGCTGCCGGTGAGAATTTGGGCACCGTTGTTCTGGTATTGGTTGTATCTCAGATTGTCAGAATGGACAAGGTATACGCGCGTGTCTTCCGTCCGCTTCGTCTTTTGCTGACTCTTGCGCACAGGCTGCATTGCCCAAAGCAGGCATACGCCTGCCGTGAACAGCAGTATTATGGATAGACAGCGCCTGTTCATCTTACCCAGCCCTCGTACTCAAACTTACAGTCGCGATAGCGCTCGTTCAGACGGACGTAGGTTGAGCGGATCTTCTTTACTACCCACTTGTGGAGCAATTCTTCGCGCTGTTTCTCGGTCACGATGTCCTTCATCACCTGGAAGTCTTCGGTGATAGTGGCTTTGTGTCCTTCGGTACGGTTTTTCAGTTTTGCTATCACGCATACCGTCTTTCCGCGCTCGTTAATCATCTGGAAAGGCTGTGATATCTGGCCAATCTGCAGTGTGTCTATAGCACGTGCCACCTCAGATGGGAGATCGCGCAACTGGAAGCGCGATGTTCTTCCCTGCTGTGTGGTGTTCGACATAAGGCCGTTGTTGTTGCGCGTGTCTTTATCGTCGGAGATAATCGTTGCTGCCTGTTCGAAGGTGAACTTATTGTCAACGATGTCAGCACGTATTGAGTCAAGCCGGACGAGAGATTTCTGAATTGCTTCGTCACTTACCATTGGCTTACGCAGTATATGGCGCACCTTAATCTTGTCGCCGCGTTTGTCAACAAGTTGTATGATGTGATAACCAAACTCCGACTCAACAATCTTTGATATTTTCTTCGGGTCGGTCAGGTTGAAGGCTACATTGGCAAAGGCTGGGTCGAGCATGCCGCGGCCTGTATAGTCGAGTTCGCCGCCACGGCGCGCCGTGCCAGGGTCTTCTGAGTAGAGACGGGCGAGTGTCTGAAATGACGATTCACCACGTGTCACCCGCTCGGTGTAGTCGCGCAGTTCGCTCTTCACGCGGTCTATCTCTTCCTGCTCCACTCGCGGAGTCTGCGCTATTATCTGCACTTCCACCTCGGTTGGTACGTATGGAATACTGTCCTGTGGCAGTGACTGGAAGTAGCGACGCACTTCGGCAGGAGTGACGCTGATGTCCTTGACAAGTTTGCGCTGCATCTCCTGCACCATCTGGCGGTCGCGGTAACTGTCGCGAAGGTCACTGCGTATCTGGCTCATCGATTTCTTCTGGTATTCCTCGAGTTTCTCTTTAGAACCGATGACGGAAATCATGTATTCTATCTGTTGCTCCACGCCTTGTGTTATTTCTGACTCCGTTACTTCTACGCTGTCTATGATAGCCTGGTTTAGGAACAACTTTTGTACGGCAATCTGCTCGGGTATTGAGCAGTCGGGATCGCCGTTCCAGCGTATGCCTTGTTGCTGGCCTTCTATGCGCATGGCTTCTACGTCCGACTTCAGAATGGCTTCGTCGCCGACAACCCATATCACTTCGTCGACTATGCTGTTGGCATTGATGCTGTCGGCAGTGCTTTGAGCCGTCAGTGACGTAGTGATGCAGAGTGCGCTGAGTGTGAAAATATTTCGCAAATTCATAGTCATTGTTATTGTTTGTTTATGATGCTAATGGCGTAGTACTTTTTGATTTATGTGTATTGGGTAACGTTGGCGCAGGTCTGAAATCCACTGTTTCTCCATTTCCTCTTCCAAATCTGCTGTTACGAGGTCTGCAACCTCTGTGTATTTCTTTGGCTTGAAACCTTTGCGACGGTATTTCTTCTTATGTTTCTTGAAATACACAGCAAGTGCGTTGGGGTCGGTGGCCGCTCGTCGCCACACTGCGTTTTTCTGTTGCTCTGCTATGAGCAGTGAGTCAAAGAGTTCGCGCGGCACTTCGGCTTTTGCTGTTTCTGGCATCGTGGTAGAGGGCGCCTCTTCCGCAGCAATCACTTCGTCGGAGGAACGGCGGTCTAAGAGTCGCAGGATATGCCATCCTGTAACGGAAGAGAATGGCTGGCTCGTCTCTCCGACTGATAGTCTGAAAGCCACGGCCTCTACTTCCTGCAACAACTGGTTGCGCCCGAACCATCCCATCACACCATGGCGTTGTGCCGACTGCCGGTCGTCAGAAAGACGCTCTGCAAGAAGTGAGAAATCGGCTCCGCTGCGCAGTGCCCCTGCTATTGAGTCAATACGTTGGCGTGCGCGTGACATTGCACTGGCTGGCGACTTCTGCGGTACGTGTATGTATATCTGTGCCAAGCGTACTGCCTCCTGTGGATGCGACAGCCAGTGGAGGGATTCGCTTTCCGGCCGCAGCGCAGCAGGCTTGGAGGATGTTGCCGCAGGCTTTACCCTTGGGCTCATGGCCTTTGCCAGCGCACGGCGGAATGACGTGGTCGTGTCCAGACGTGCGTCAAGTGCTGCTGCCACTTTCAGTTTACGTATGGTGAATGTGTCAAGGAAAGCGTCGACGGTGATGTAGCCTCCGGCTGGCGATGTGACATGACTGAGATATGCTTTCTCAAACTCTGCCCGTTCTACCATCATGTTGCCGACGATGAAGAGGATAGGCGAGGCCTCCTGAGCGTCGGAATGTGGAGTGACACAGAGCAAAAATGCGAGAAGGTGAAGCAGCCGTAGGCCTTTCACCTTCTTCAGTTTTGCTGTAGACGGGTTGTTCACAGAGAATGTGGAAATGGTCAGTCGTTAGGACGTGAGTAGTTGGGTGCCTCGCTCGTGATGGTGATGTCGTGGGGATGGCTTTCCATCACGCCGGCATTGGTGATGCGTGTGAACTTGGCGTCGTGAAGTTTCTCTATTGTTGGAGCACCGCAGTAGCCCATGCCGGAACGCAAACCGCCGGTGAGTTGATAGATGACCTCCTGCACAGTGCCTTTGTAGGGAACTCGCCCGGCTATTCCTTCGGGTACAAGTTTCTTCACGTCTTTCGTGTCAGCCTGGAAATAGCGGTCTTTTGAACCGTGCTCCATGGCCTCAAGCGATCCCATGCCGCGATATGACTTAAATTTGCGGCCGTTGTAGATGATGGTGTCGCCAGGGCTCTCTTCTGTACCGGCCACAAGCGAGCCAATCATAACGCTTGAGCCACCGGCGGCCAGGGCTTTCACAATGTCGCCGGAGTAGCGCAGCCCGCCATCGGCAATAAGTGGAACGTCAGTGTCTTTCAGTGCCTGATAAACATCGTAGACAGCCGACAGTTGTGGTACACCTACGCCTGCCACGACGCGCGTAGTGCAGATTGAGCCGGGGCCAATGCCCACCTTTACAGCATCAGCACCGTTCTCGACGAGCATCCGTGCTGCATCACCCGTGGCGATGTTTCCTACAACGATGTCAATGTTTGGGAACGCCGCCTTTGCTTCGCGCAGTTTTTCTATCACTCCCCTCGAGTGGCCGTGGGCTGTGTCTATCACTATGGCATCAGCACCTGCATTGACCAGTGCCTGCATGCGGTCAAGTGTGTCAGTCGTGACACCTACGCCTGCTGCCACACGCAGCCTGCCCTTCTCGTCCTTGCATGCCATAGGCTTGTCTTTTGCCTTGGTGATGTCTTTGTAGGTGATAAGGCCTACCAGACGATTGTCCTTGTCGACTACGGGCAACTTCTCTATCTTGTTCTTCTGCAGTATCTCTGCTGCGGCCATCAAGTCTGTCTGCTGGTGAGTCGTGACAAGATTGTTTTTCGACATTATCTCGTCTACTGGTCTGTCAAGACGACGCTCAAAACGCAGGTCGCGATTGGTTACGATACCTACGAGCCTGCGGTCGTCGTCAACTACAGGAATGCCGCCGATGTGGTATTCTGCCATTATGTCCAAAGCCTGGGCCACGGTAGAGCCTAAGGGTATTGTTATAGGGTCGTAAATCATGCCGTTTTCGGCGCGCTTCACTATGGCCACCTGGCGTGCCTGTTCGTCGATAGACATGTTCTTGTGGATTACGCCGATACCGCCTTCGCGCGCAATGGCAATAGCCATCTGGCTCTCTGTGACGGTGTCCATCGCTGCAGTGACGAATGGAACATTCAACTGGATGTTACGCGAGAAACGTGTCTGCAGTGTTACCGTTTTTGGCAGTACTTCTGAATAGGCTGGGATAAGCAGGACGTCGTCAAAAGTAAGACCGTCCATGACAATCTTGTCTGCAATAAATGATGACATATTCTTTATAAAAATACTTCTGAAAATTTTATTGCGTGCAAAATTAGTTCTTTTTCTTCATTTGTCAAATCTTTGCGCCACATTATTAATATGATTTAACCGATTAAAATCAATAAAAAAATTTTATCATCATTTTTTTTAATAAACTTTGAAATGTTTGTTGAAAATTACTAATTTTGCAGGTTGGTAGCAGACTACTTATTATTGTTTTTTGTGCGAAGCATAATGTTTCGCAAACAGAAGCAAACAGGAAATAGATAATGAATCCGCTGAGCAAACTGATAAATTGGTACTTTACTAGGAACGCACTTCCGTACTGGTGCATCTTCTTTTTAGACTTGGTAATTGTTTTTGTTTCTGCCCTTGTCACCTATTGGGTGTTCAATAGGACGGGGCTGATGTTCGAGGAAAGATTTGACGTGCTTTACACCGCATTTGCGTATGCTGCGTTAAGTAGTATTGGCGCAAAGTTGTTCAGTACGTACTCAGGGATTGTGCGCTACTCTTCGTTTGTAGACCTTATGCGCGTTGCCTATGCCAACGTTTTGTCGGTTATTCTTGCTCTGCTGCTGTCAGGGGTAGCCGAAAAATACAATATTGTAGAACTGTTGGCACTAAACCAGACGCAAATCGTAATTACCTTTGTCGGTGCAACATTCGCCATGAGTTTTGTGCGTGTCATTGTGAAGACGCTGTACGACGTGACGACATCAGACAAGCGCGCAATGCGTGTTATGATATACGGTGCATTGTCCGGTGGCGTCGGTTTGGCAAAGAATATCAGGAGCCAAAATCCGCGGAAGTATATTCTTAGTGGTTTTATCTCGCACGATCCACGTGCAAAGCACATTCAGTTGATGGGCGAAAAAGTCTACAACGTTAATGACGACCTTATAAAGATTATCAGAAAGAAGCACATAGAAGGTGTGATTGTAAGTCCGCTGCGCGTAAATGAGTTCCGCAACAACCAGGCTGTGCAGGAAATCATTATAGGAGCAGGATGTAAGATTTTCATGGCGGGGCAGGCCAAGGAAGCCAAGATAGAAGACGGCCAACTCTCAGAGGAAACCATCGAAAGCATGCAAATCAGTGAAGTGCAGGTGGAGGACTTGTTGCCAAGACAGGAAATAATGGTCGACCTGAAGTCGGTGGCAAAACTGCTGAGTGGCAAAAAAGTTATGATAACCGGTGCAGCCGGTTCTATTGGTTCGGAAATAGTGCGCCAGGTGGCCACATTCCATCCGGCGGCAATGATGCTTGTTGACCAGGCCGAAACGCCTGAGCATGACATACGGCTAATGATGGTGCGAGAATTCCCCGACATTCCTGCCGACACTATCGTTACTTCTATCTGTAACCAAGCAAGGATGGAAAACATCTTCAGTGAGTTCCGTCCCGACTTTGTCTTCCATGCCGCGGCGTATAAGCACGTGCCGATGATGGAAGACAATCCCTGCGAGGCAGTTTACAACAATATCTACGGCACCAAGATTATTGCCGACTTGAGCGTAAAGTATGGTGTCGGGAAATTTGTGATGATATCAACCGACAAGGCTGTAAATCCAACAAACGTGATGGGCTGCTCAAAGCGCATTTGCGAAATTTATGTGCAGAGCCTTGACAGAAAGTTGAGGAGCGAGTTTGACGCTTCGTTGAAGAAAGGTCCCGACAAGCAGCGCTATACTCAGTTTGTTACAACGCGTTTTGGCAATGTGCTGGGCAGCAACGGTTCCGTGATACCGCTTTTCAGAGAACAAATAAAGAAGGGCGGCCCAGTCACAGTGACCGACGAGCGCATCGTGAGATATTTCATGCTTATACCCGAAGCATGTAAGTTGGTGCTTGAGGCAGGAACGAAAGGCAACGGCGGTGAGATCTTCGTCTTCGACATGGGTAAACCCGTCAAGATAGTCGAACTGGCAAAGAGGATGATAGCGCTGTCGGGAGCAAAGGACGTGAAGATAGAATTTACAGGACTTCGCGAGGGAGAGAAACTCTACGAGGAGGTGCTTAATGAACTGGAGGGCACAAAGCCGACGTTCCACGAAAAGATCAGGATAGCACAGGTTCGGGAGTATGACTATGAGCAGGTGAACAATGCCATAGAAGAACTGATCGCCATCTCAAAGCATTACGACGATATGGCTACGGTCAAGAAGATGAAGGAGATAGTGCCTGAGTATAAGTCGAACAACTCGAAGTACGAGAGTCTTGACAAAGACTGAAACACTTAGGGCAAATATAAAAAAGTGAGCGAGAATGCAACAGCATTCTCGCTTTCTCGTGATCCGTTTGGGGCTCGAACCCAAGACCCCAACATTAAAAGTGTTGTGCTCTACCAACTGAGCTAACGGATCATGCTTTTCTCAGAAAAGCGGTGCAAAGGTAGCGCATTTTTTTTGTTCAACAAAATTTTGGCATGTTTTTTTATAACAAAAAACCGCTCCCCTTTGCGTGGGGAGCGGAAGCCTATTATGAGTAAGGTATATCAAAGAAGATGCAGAGTGCCTATCAGGTATAGCAGCGCATATCCCAATCCCATTGAGATGATGCCGATGAGCAGCCCTATTTTTGACATATCCTTCTGCTGTACGAGATTTGTTGCGTAGGCGAGCGCATTCGGCGGTGTGCTGATTGGCAGTACCATGGCAGAACTTGCAGCGACGGCAATGCCTATGAGTACGGTTGTCGTACCACCTATCGGAGCCAGTATGTCGCCCATTGCTCCACATACAAATGCCAGTATCGGCATGAGCAGAGCCGCTGTAGCGGAATTGGAAATGAAGTTGCTCAGTCCGTAGCAGATAAGTCCGGAAAATATAAGTATCAGTATCGGCGAGAACGAGCCAAACGGGATGCTCTCCACAGCGTTGGCTGCCAGCCCTGATGCGTTGAGTCCGTATCCAAGGGCAAATCCGCCAGCCACCATCCAGATCACAGACCAGTTTATCTGCTCAAGGTCGCGCTTGTTGATAACTCCGGTGAGTGCAAACACCACGAAGGGAATAAGCGCCACGGTATACGAATTGATGCCTGTCACGGTGTCGAGTAACCAGAGTGCAACGGTGACGAAGAAGGTGACGATGACAATGTATGTCTGCGTGTTGCGCTTCATTTCGCCCTCTATTTCCAGTTTCACCGTTTTCTGTGAGAATGGGAACATAGTTTTCAGCATCCACCAACTGATGAACAGCAACAGCAGAACCAGCGGCAGCATGAACATCATCCACTGTCCGAAGCCGATGCCGAGGTTGAGACCTTCGGGGTCGTTCAGATACTTCATGGCTATGGTGTTCGGAGGTGTACCGATGGGTGTTCCCATGCCCCCGAGATTGGCTGCTACAGGAATGGACAGCGCCATTGCTATGCGCCCTTTGCCTTCCGGTGGCAACTGCTTGAACACAGGCGTCAGGAAGGTAAGCATCATTGCTGCCGTGGCAGTGTTGGAGACAAACATCGAAAACAGGCCAGTGATGAGCAGAAAGCCCAGCAGGACATTGTCGCTCTTATTGCCGAACGGCTTGAGCAGCACCTTTGCAAGTTGTGTGTCAAGTCCCGTCTTAGTGGCGGCAATAGCCAGGATGAAACCACCGATGAAGAGCATTATCACAGGGTCTGCAAACGTTGCCATGATTGCTTTGTAACTCAGCAGTTGGCCTACTTCGTCGGGATTGCACATCCATTTTATGCCGCTGTCCGACGTGAAGAGCAGCATCATTCCGATTATGGCTACCGATGTAGCCCACGACGATACTACCTCCATTATCCACATCAGAGTGGCAAAGGCGAAAATTGCTATTATGCGCTGTTGTACCACTGTCAGCCCGTCTATTCCGAACGCTGTGGTGGGCAGGTTCCATAGCAGCAGCGTCACTATCAGGACGATTATGGCCTGAGTGGTTTTCTTGAAACCCTCGCTGGGATGGAATCTGCGGTGAAGGCGCATGTTGTGGTAGGCTTCCACAAGTTCGTAGCCTTTGTAGATATGAAACATTTCTTTTCCGAATTATTTATGTAGTTAATAGCATTTTTTTCGGCTGCAAAGGTATATAAAATAATGTACACACGCGCACGTACATTATTTATTTTAGAACAGGAGTTAAAATTCTCCTGTCGTCAGACGGCGCGAAACTTAAAAAAACGCTATCTTTGCAAAGTCTATATTGCAAAATCGATGAGTAATACCGTAATACCTCAGGAGTTCAACAACTTCTTTCTGAAAGATGTGTCGTTTGTCAATCTTATGACCCGCCGCATCTTCAATGTCCTGATAGTTGCCAATCCCTATGATGCCTTTATGCTTGAAGACGACGGGCGCGTCGACGAGAAAATCTTCGACGAGTATATGGAGTTAGGGCTGCGCTATCCGCCTACGTTTACCCAGGTGTCTACAACAGAGGAAGCCAGCGAGGTGTTGAAGGCCACAGATGTCGACTTGGTGATATGCATGCCCGGCAATGCCGACAACGATGCCTTCGATGTGGCGCGCGACGTGAAGCGACTGGCACCGCACATACCATGTGTTGTGCTGACGCCTTTCTCCCATGGTATAACGAAGCGTATGCAGAATGAGAATATGTCAATCTTTGACTTCGTCTTCTGCTGGCTTGGGAATACCAATTTGATACTCAGTATCATCAAACTCATAGAGGACCGAATGAATATTGAGCATGACATAAAGGAGGCTGGCGTTCAGATGATACTCCTTGTCGAGGACAACATCCGTTTCTACTCTTCTGTCCTGCCAAATCTGTATAACTATATCCTTGCACAGAGCAAGAATTTCTCTACCGAGGCCCTCAATCCGCATGCCGCTGCTCAGCGCAAGCGTGGCCGTCCGAAGGTGGTGCTTGCCACCAATTACGAGGAGGCCATTGCCATCTACGAGAAATACCACGACAATGTGCTTGGCGTTATCAGTGATACGCGCTTCCCCATGAAGACTCCTGAAGGCAGGCTTAGCCACGTGGAAGAAGGCGATGCCGAGGCAGGCCTTAAACTATTGCGCGAGATACGCAAGCGCGATGAGTATGTTCCGCTGATTTTAGAGAGCAGCGAGACGCACAATCGCAAGAAGGCCGAGGACGAAGGCTTTAAGTTTGTCGACAAGAATTCCAAGAAGATGAACGTTGACCTGCGCCATCTGCTTGAAGAGCACATGGGCTTTGGCGATTTCATTTTCCGCGACCCGGACACGCGTGCGGAAGTGGTGCGCGTGGCTTCGCTCAAGGAACTTCAGGACAACATCTTCACCATTCCCCACGATTCGCTGATGCGCCATCTTAGGCGCAACCACGTCAGCAGGTGGCTTTCGGCGCGTGCCATTTTCCCCGTCTCTGCATTTCTGAAGCAGGTCACGTGGTACAAGGTGCCTTCTGTCGATGCCCACAGGCAGATAATCTTCGATGCCATTGTGCAGTACCGGCGAATGAAGAACATCGGCGTTGTGGCAGTGTTCGACCGTCTTAAGTTCGACCGCTTTGCCCACTTTGCCCGTATCGGCGAAGGCTCGCTTGGCGGCAAGGGACGTGGCCTGGCTTTCCTCGACAATATCATCAAGCGCCATCCGGAGTTGAACACGTTCGACAATGCTGCAGTTTCTATTCCCAAGACAGTGGTTCTGTGTACCGACTTCTTCGACGAGTTCATGGACAAGAACAATTTGTGGACTATTGCTCTCAGCGATGCTCCCGACGAAGACATCTTGCGCCATTTCCTGCGTGCCCAGTTGCCCGATACGCTTATCGCCGATTTCTTTACGTTCTTCGAGGCTGTCAAGTCACCTATTGCCGTGCGCTCGTCAAGTCTTTTGGAAGACAGCCACTACCAGCCTTTTGCCGGTATCTACTCTACGTACATGATACCCTACCTTAGCGACAAGTATGAGATGCTGCGCATGCTGGCTTCAGCCATCAAGAGTGTCTATGCTTCTGTCTACTACAGGGACTCTAAGGCCTATATGACGGCAACTCAGAACGTGATAGACCAGGAGAAGATGGCCGTGATACTGCAGGAGGTTGTCGGTCAGAAACACGACACGCGTTTTTATCCTACATTCTCAGGAGTGTTGCGCTCGCTTAACTATTATCCCATAGGCGACGAACTGGCAGAGGAAGGCATTGCCTCGCTGGCGTTGGGACTTGGCAAGTATATTGTTGACGGCGGCCAGACGCTGCGCGTCAGTCCTCACCATCCTACTCAGATATTGCAGACGAGCGAGATGGAGACAGCCCTTCGCGAAACGCAGACGCGCTTCTATGCTCTCGACATGAGCCATGTCGGCGACGAATTCAAGGTTGACGACGGCTTCAATATCCTTAACCTGCGCGTAAAGGAGGCCGACCGCGACGGCGCGCTTACCGGAATTGCCTCTACCTATGACCCCGTTGACCAGATTATCCGTCCCGGAATATACGAGGGCGGTCGTAAGATTATTTCTTTCGACGGCGTTTTGCAGCAGGGCGTATTCCCACTGCCCCGACTGCTTCAGTTGGCACAGCAGTTGGGAGCCGACGAAATGCGGCGCCCTGTGGAGATAGAGTTTGCATGCAATCTCACAAAGGGAGAAGGTCAGACCATGAAAGGCGAACTCTATCTGTTGCAGATACGCCCGATTGTCGACTCAAAGCAGGTGCTCGACGAAGACCTTGCCGCCATTCCCGACACAGCCTGCCTGCTGCGTTCCCGCAATTCGCTGGGCCACGGCATATCGGAGGACATTGTCGACGTGGTTTATGTCAAGACCGACGACAATTTCACTGCTGCCAACAATCCGTACATTGCCGATGAGATAGAGCGGATAAACCGCAAGTTCCTTGATGCCGACAAGAATTACATTCTGATTGGTCCGGGGCGTTGGGGTAGCAGCGACCCGTGGCTTGGCATTCCCGTGAAGTGGCCGCACATCTCCGCCGCGCGTGTAATCGTCGAGGCCGGACTGAAAAACTACCATGTCGATCCGTCGCAGGGCACCCATTTCTTCCAAAATCTTACTTCCTTTGGCGTTGGCTACTTTACCATCAACACCTATACCGGCGATGGAGTAATGCAAAAAGAAATCCTCGACAGCATGCCTGCCGTCGAGGAGAGTGAGCATGTGCGCCACGTGAGGTTTGAGCGTCCGCTGCGCATTATGATGGATGGCAAGAAGCAGCACGGCGTTGTGCTGCTGCCATAGGTTGACTGCTTACTGGTCGGGGTCGCCCTGATAGTGGTATTCCCTGACGTTGGGGTTATCGCCAACGTAGTCGTCGTAGGTTGGCTCTATCAGCCTGTCGCGGTTGTAGGTGCGGCGCACAGGTCCTACGCGCATCAGAAAGTCGTTGAAGTTCACCGTAGGTATTACCACGCCGAACATTCCTATTCCCACGCGTACTCCCTCAGGGCGGAAATTATTGTAAAGCCGTGCTGTGGCATACATCGTGTGGCGTACTATTTCCACGCGGTTGTATTTGTAGAACGTTTCCATCAGTTCCTTGTCGTCTGCCGTCGAGTCGGCCTCTGTAAAGATGCGGCCGATGTTGCCGATGGCGTCGTCGATGGCGTCGCCCTGTATGCTGTCGTTTTCCTGTATGCACTGGCGGATGTTGTCGGCCATTTCGCGTTCCATTTTCTCCGTCGATGGTACGGTGGCTATTGCCAGCACCATGAGGGCGCCTATAAAGACTGCGAGAATGACAAATTTGCCAAAGCAACTGTGATAGAATGCCTGAAACGGCGTCTCTTTGTTGTAGTTTATTGTTGTCATAATAGTTAGTAGGGATAAACGCTATGAATTGTGTATGAGGTTCATAAACTCCTGACGTGTCTTGGCTTGGCTGAAAGCGCCGCTGAAGTCGCTCGTAGTGGTGATGCTGTTCTGCTTTTCCACTCCGCGCATCTGCATGCACATGTGGTGTGCCTCCAGCACTACCATTACTCCCAGCGGATGCAGTGTCTGCTCAATGCACTCCTTTATTTGCAGCGTCATGCGCTCCTGCACCTGCAGCCTGTGGCTGTAGATGTCCACCACACGTGCTATCTTCGACAGTCCCGTGATATATCCGTTCGGGATATAGGCCACGTGTGCCTTGCCGTAGAACGGCAGCATGTGGTGCTCGCAGAGAGAGCAGAAGTCGATGTCTTTTACTATCACCATCTGCGAGTAGTCTTCCTGGAAGAGCGCATCCTTCAGCACCTGACATGCATCCATCTCGTATCCGCGTGTCAGCACCTGCATCGCCTTGGCTACCCGCATTGGTGTCTTGAGCAGTCCTTCGCGCTGCGGGTCTTCGCCCAGTAGTCCGAGAATGTTCTTGTAGTGGTGAGCCAGTTCGTCCAGTCCTTCTCTGTAGTAAACTGTTTCTGGATTTTCAAACATTTTTTCTGAAAACGTATTAGTATTGCACCGTTATCTTGCCCCTTACTATGGTGGCCTGCGGGTATCCCATCTTATGCAGGTTGACCATCATCTGGTGTGCTTCTTCATAGGTGCGGTAGTTTCCCACCCGGCAAATCCACCGTGGCGAATAGAAATGCACGTAGACAGGCACTCCCGAGAACTGTGAGCGTATGGCGTTGCCTGTCCGCTCTGCAGCCTGTCGGTCATTTCGCGAGTTGCCTCCGGCGTATGCCTGCACCCTGTAGCCCATCACCTTGCGTGTGTTCTTTGGAGTTGCCTTCTGCTCGGCATCTGCCGTTGCTGTCTCCTCTGATGTCGTTGGCTGTGCAGGCTGTGCAGTATTGTGGCTGTTGCCCTGTGTGGCCTGCGTGGCATTTTGCGTCTGTGGCTGTGTGGTGACGGTCTGCCGTTGTGGTTTTACGCCAGTGGCAGCGGGGTCGTTTACGAGTTGTTCTATTTCGTCGCTCTGGTGTATAGTCACGGTGCCTTGCCCCTGCTGCTGTTTCTGGATGCGCTGGGTAAAGGTCTGTGCCGCAACGGGCGAGAATGATAAATGACAGATGACAACTGATAAAGTCATCATCCATCTGAATGTCCTTTTGTCGGCTTTTTTCATAATCTCTTCTGTCTTTTCAGTTGTCATTTGCCATTTATCGTGAGTTGTCTTTTCTTGCCTGATTTATTTCCAAGCATCGATGATGCCCTTGAAGTCAGCACACTTCAGGGAAGCACCGCCGATGAGTCCGCCGTCGATGTCGGGCTTGGCAAAGAGTTCGGGAGCATTCGAGGCCTTGCAACTTCCACCGTAGAGGATGCTTGTTGCGTCGGCAACGGCCTGTCCGTACTTCTCGGCAATGATGCTGCGGATGTAGGCATGGATTTCCTCTGCCTGTTCTGCTGTGGCTGTCTTGCCAGTGCCGATGGCCCAGATTGGCTCGTAGGCGATGACGATGTTGCTGAACTCCTCGGCGCTGAGGTTGAATACGCTGCCTTCCAGTTCTGCCTTTACCACAGCGTTCTGCTGTTCTGCCTCGCGTTCCTGCAGAGTCTCGCCGATGCAGAAGATGACCTTCAGTCCGTTCTTCAGCGCCAGCAGCACCTTCTCCTTCAGTATTTCCGGAGTCTCCTTGTAGTATTCGCGGCGCTCGGAGTGGCCGAGGATAACGTGTGTGGCACCTGTCGACTTCACCATCTCAGCGCTCACTTCGCCGGTGAAGGCGCCCTTCTCCTTGTCGGCGCAGTTCTCAGCGCCGAGGGCAATCACGCTTCCCTCGATGGCCTGTGCCACAGAAGCGAGGTGTATGAATGGAGTGCATATCACGACGTCGCAGTTTGGTTTGTCGGCATTGAGTGCTTCCTTGAGTTCCTTGGCCAGAGCCACACCTT
Source organism: uncultured Prevotella sp. (assembly GCA_937877595.1). Classification (GTDB taxonomy): domain Bacteria; phylum Bacteroidota; class Bacteroidia; order Bacteroidales; family Bacteroidaceae; genus Prevotella. The sequence continues at coordinate 22,570 of CALFIY010000066.1, read as the reverse complement.
CCTGCAGGTTCAGGTTCATTTTCCAGTTGCCTGCTACAATTTTCTTTCTCATTTTTTTACGTTGTTTTAAGAGTTGATATATTTTGTTCTGTCTTTCTTTCTTCTTCAGCCATCGTGACCAAGCCCACAGTCTGTCGGCAATGGTGAGCAGCAGCAGTGGCAGCACGTACCACATCATCAGCATCAGTATCTTGCGCGGCACGGAGTCGGGCGACGGTTTCCCCAGGCTTATATTCTCAAGGCGGTCGCTCAGTACGTATTCGTCGGGCAGTGAGTTGTGGCTCCATTTGCGTATTATCTCGCCGTTGTGCAGCAGCATCACGCCAGGATTGCTGCGTATCATGGTCTTCAGAGTTGTCTCGTCGGTGTGACAACATTCGTATTCCGCACCTGTCATGTCGCGCCAGTGGCTAATGGCATGCTGGTTGCTCGCTGTCAGGCAGTAGAAGGGATAGTGCTCCTCCTGGGCGTAGTCGTATAGTTGGTTCATCAGGTCCAACTGGCTGTCGTCGGCCTGTTCCAGATGCGGCGAGATGAGAAGGAAGAGGTAGCCGTCAGCGCTGAGTAGCGAGTCGGTTATGTCTTCGCCGTCTTCAATGCGTTCGATGAAGAAGTCGGCGTATGGCGATTCTTCTCCCCGTGCCATCTGCTGCCAGCCCTCGCGCAGGTTTACGCCGACGTGGTATGGCCTGAAGTCGAAGCGCGGAAGGTCGTAGAGCGACCATCCCGACAGGATTACGATGAAGACGACAGAGTAGTTGAACACAAGCCAGTGGCTTGCCTTTCCGATGAGGCGTATCATCAGTCTCGGCTGCCATGCGATGATGCCGGCACACGCCAGGAGCACTGCGTTTTTCAGCAGTGTCATCCCGTTCGACAGGACGATGGCGTCGCCGAAGCATCCGCAGTCGCTGACGGGGTCGAACAGGGCAATCCATAGCGTCAGCACTGTCATAAAAGCCATCAGCGTTAGTACTGTCTTTGACGTCAGGTGGCGGCGTATGCCAAATAGCAGGCATATGCCAAGTACAAATTCCAGAGCAGATATTATTATTGCTGCAGAAAGTGTGATGAAGTCGGCAGCAAGACTTCCCAGATGCATTGCCGAGAGATACTCGGCAAGTTTATACTGAGTGCCTACGGGGTCTACTGCTTTGACGAAACCAGAGAAGATAAACGTCAGAGCAACCACCATTCGGGCTACGTTTATCTGTATTTTCCTAATCATCCGTGCTCAACTTTATCGCTCCGAAGACCGCATAGTTGATGATATCCATGTAGTTGGCGTCGATACCTTCGCTCACGAGAGTATTTCCGTCAAGGTTTTCTATTTCCTTAATTCGTTCTATCTTTGTCAGGATGAAGTCCGTATACGAACTGACGCGCATGGAGCGCCATGCTTCGTCGTAGTCGTGGTTCTTGCGCTTCATCAGTTCGAGCGCGTCGTTGGCATAACTGTCGTAGAGCACGAGCGCCTCGTCGGGCTGCATGTCCACGGTGTCGCTGAACCCCTGCGAAAGTTGTATCAGCCCCACGATGCCGTAATTTATCAGTGCTATGAACTCTGGGCGTATGCCTTCGCCGACAAGCGTTTCGCGCTTTATCTCAAGAGAGCGTATGCGCTTGGCCTTGATAAAGAGTTGGTCGGTAAGCGACTCTGGGCGCAGTATGCGCCACGATGCTCCGTAGTCGTGCAGTTTCTTTTCAAAGAGTGCGCGACATTCGCCCATCACTCGTTCAAACTGGCCGTTTGTTTTCTGAAAATCGTTTGCCATAGATGGTGCAAAGGTACTAATAAGCGAGCGGACAGCAAAGAAAAAAACTTCGTTTTTTATTCTCACTCCCGATTTTCATTCCCTGGCGGAAGTGCTTTCTGTCATCGGCCGTTATCCAGTTGTTGCTGTCGCTTGTGTATGTATTTTATCTTGGCGCATGCCACGTCGAAGCATGCCTGCAGCGAGTCGAGGCGTGCCTTTGTCTCGTTGAGTTCGAGCAGTTGGTCGTGGCTGATGCGTATCCGTTGGCGCATGGCGTCAACCTTTGCTTTCATCGCGTTGTATTGCTGTGTGGTGTACTGCAGCAGACTATCGGTCCTGGCCAGTTCCTGCTGCGTGCTGCGCAGTTCGGCTTCCTGATAGAGGCGCAGGGCCTCCTTGCGCTGTTTGATGGCTTTGGGAAATGCGGTGCGCAGTGAGTCGATCCTTTCCACCACGCGGTCGTATTGCTGCATGGCGAAGTCCTCCTTGGCTTCGTTGAGCAGCCGCTGTGCCTGCTCCGCCGTGCTGTCGCCGCAGCCGCAGAGCAGCAGTGCCGTCAGGATGGTTGCTGTTGCCGTCTTTCTCATTGCCTGTTTGCTGGCTTTCGTGTCATATCCTCCCCTCGTCGCGGTAACTGTAGTAGGCATCGCTGCCCACAATGACGTGGTCCAGGAAGTGGATGTTCATTATGTTGCAGGCCTGTGCTATGCGTGATGTCAGCGTGTCGTCCTGCTTGCTGGGGCGTATGCTGCCCGACGGATGGTTATGGCAGACCGCCATGACCGATGCTCCGGCGAGCAGTGCTTCGCGCAACATGATGCGTATGTCGGCCGTCACTTCTGTTAAGCCTCCGCGAGCGATGCGTTGCTTACCGATGAGGCGGAAACTGTTGTTGAGGAGCAGTACCCAGAATTCTTCTATTCCGAGGTCTGCCATGCCCGGGCGCATCAGGTTGTAGATTGCTGCCGACGAGTTGCACGTCGGGCGCTCTGCCGCTGCTTCCAGTTGCCTGCGCTTACCCAGTTCCGCCGCAGCCATCAGCGTTACGGCCTTGGCCTCGCCGATGCCGTTGTACTGACACAGTTGCGCTATCGACATGCGTCCGAGCGTGGCCAGATTGTTGTTGCAGTCGGTGAGCACGCGCCTCATCAGGTCTACAGCGCTCTCCTGTGGATTCCCCGAGCCGATGAGGATGGCCAGCAGTTCGGCGTTGGAGAGTGTCTCTGCGCCGTGCTGCATCAGTCGCTCCCTTGGCCGCTCGTCCAGCGCCCACTGGTTGATGGTCAACTTTTCACCACTCATTTATAGAATGTCTTTTCAAAGGCAGTGAATTCGTCCTTGCCCAAAACACAGCGTTTCCACCACGATTCGATGAAGCCCATGCCGTAGCCCATGAGTTGGGTGAAGGCGGCAGGTATGCTGAGCAGCCCAACAAGAAGACTGCGGTTTTTGAATGATGAGTCGATGCAGATAATGACGCTGTAGAGAAGCAGTGGCAGCAGCGAGAGTGAGCACAGTGCGAACCCTATGGAGCGGTTCATGTGGTCGGAACCTAAAAGAAACGTTGCAATGCCTGCCACGAAGAGCAGTAGCAGTGCCAGTACGCCTACGGTGAACACCATCGGCAGCAGGTGAACCAGTTTCAGCGTGCCGGGATGGCGCTTCTCAAGGTTGATGCGTGCTATGCCGCTGTTGTACACTTGGCGGAAGAATTTCCTGAAGTCGGTGCGGCGCTTGTGCCACACCCATGCTTCGGGAAAGAGCATAGGCTTGTGGCCTGCCTCCACTATCCTGTAAGAAAAATCGATGTCTTCGCCAAATCGCATCTTCGAGAAACCTCCGAGCGCAGTGTATACGTCGCGGCGAATTCCCATGTTGAACGAGCGCGGATAGAACTTGTCGAGTTTCGCCTTGCCGCCGCGTATGCCGCCCGTCGTGAAGAATGACGTCATGGCGTAACTTATTGCCTTCTGCACAGGAGTAAACGACGGATGGGCTGCGTCAGGCCCGCCCCAGGCTACGACGGTTTTGAGAGGTGAGGGGTGGGGGGTAAGAGGTGATGGGTGAGGGGTGAGTGATTTGTCTGTGGCTTCCATGTAGCCAGGAGGCAACACCACGTCGCTGTCGAGAATTATGACGTATTCTCCGCCGGCTCTCTCTGCACCGTAGTTACGGCTCTGTCCCGGGCCGCTGTTCTCCTTGTAGTAGTAATGTAAGTCAAGGATGCCTGCATACTTGTTGCAGACATCCTTGCATGTTACCTTCGAGCCGTCTTCAACGATTATCACCTCAAAGTCCGCCAACGTCTGCAAGCAGAGGCTTTCCAGCAGTTCACTTACTTCGTCTGGGCGGTTGAATACGGGAACGACAATACTGTATTTCATATTTCATAACTCATGGCCTGCCGCCGGCAATTCTCCTGAACATAGTGCCGGCATGTACAACCATGAACTACGAGTCGCGAACTATGAACAGGCGAGTGGATTACTCCTTGGCGCGGGCAAGATAGGAGCCGTCGCGAGTGTCAACCTGGATGAGATCGCCCTCGTTGATGAAGAGGGGAACGCGCACCTCTACGCCAGTCTCCAGTGTGGCAGGCTTCAGCGTGTTTGTGGCGGTGTCGCCCTTGACGCCTGGCTCAGAATGGGTGACGCGGAGAATGGTCTTGACAGGCATCTCGGCGTAAAGCACAGTGCCGTCGGTGGTGTCGCTGACCACCGATACGACGTCGCCTTCCTTCATATACTCGTGGCCAATGACGAGGTCGTTGGCAATGGGTATCTGCTCAAAAGTCTCCTGGTTCATGAAGATGCGGCCTTCCTGGTCTTCGTAGAGATACTGGTAGTCGCGGTGCTCGATGACAACGTCCTCCAGTTTCTCACCGATGTTGTAGCGGCGCTCAAGCACGCGGCCGTCGGTCACGTTCTTCAGTTTGATGTTCATAATGGTGTTTCCCTTGCCTGGCTTGCGATGCTGGAAGTCGATGCAAACCCAGATGGCGCCGTCCATGCGGATGGCTGTGCCCTTCTTGATGTCTTGTGAGTTGATCATAAATATGCCTATAAAATCTGTATATGTGTCTCTTAGCGGCTGCAAAGGTACGAATAAGCGAGCGGAACGCAAAGAAAAATCGTTTTTTTCTTGCGTTCACGGGCGAAAGTACTTTCGGCATGGTAGGTGCGCTTTCTGTTTCGGCATCAGACGCCTGTAATTGGGCGTAGCAGTGCCATCGAAAATTTTAGCAGTGTTTTTAAAAATTAAAACAGCGCTGGCAAAAATTAAAACAGCGTTTTTGAAAATTAAAACAGCAGTTACGAAAACCATGCATGTTCTGCGAAAAATAAAAACGCGAAAAAAATGGCGAAAACTTGTGTAATTAGAAAATAATGCTTAATTTTGCAGCCCAAATCGACAATAATAATAACAAAAATAACACAGAAGGACAATGAAAAGAACATTTCAGCCCCACAACCGTCGCCGCGTGAACAAGCATGGCTTCCGTGAGCGCATGGCAACTAAGAATGGCCGTCGTGTGCTGGCTTCCCGCCGCGCCAAGGGCCGTAAGAAGTTGACCGTTTCTGACGAGCACCACGGAAAGTAATTTCTCCGCAAACCCGTCAGCAGCAAAGGAAAAAGTGACATCGGAAGTCGGCAAGGCGCCTGCTTCCGATAATTTTTTTATTAAAGTTTTGAGGTTAGGATAATTCTTAGTAATTTTGCCTTTCAGATAGCGCGTACCTATTATATAATATTAGGCGATGGATAGAGAGACGTTGCGAAGCAAGTTGGCGAGCCGCTTCCTGTGGTACAATCTCCTGGCAATGCTGCTGGTTTTGATACTGCTGATGCTGGGTGTGAAGTGGGGGCTCGCCGTCTATACGCATCACGGCGAGGGCATTCCCGTGCCAAATCTTGAGCGAATGAGTTACAGCAAGGCGCGCCTGCTGCTTGAGCAAGACGGCTTGCAGATTGTGGTAAGCGATTCGGGCTACGTGAAAACACTCCCTGCCGACTGTGTGCTTGCGCAGACGCCCGGCCATGGTACGCGAGTCAAGGCCGGACATACCGTGTATGTCACCCTCAACTCTCCATCGTCGCCCACAGTCGCTATACCCGATATTGTCGACAATTCCAGTTATCGCGAAGCCGAGGCAAAACTCGCCGCGATAGGCTTCCGACTTCTTCCGCCGCAGACCGTGGTCGGCGAAAAGGACTGGGTCTATGGCGTCAGTTGCCGTGGCCGTCGTGTTGCCAATGGTGACCGCATCCCGACGGAATATCCGCTCACGCTGATTATCGGTTCCGGCACCTACGAAGAAACTGACGACTATGATTACACCGATGGTGCTGAAGGCAGCAGCGAAGGCGGAGCGTCTGCCGACTTTGACGACTTCGAGGAAGTGCATGAGGCTCCGTCGGAAGATGGGATAAACTAACCGAACCACCTGTGACAATAGCATGAACGTATGACCGACCCACTGCTGGACGATATAGATTTGCTTGCCGACGAGGAAGAATCGAGCGGTGACGGTCAACTCTATGAACACTTGCGGATGGAGGTGGACCGTGGCCAGGTGCCGGTGCGCATCGACAAGTTTATGGCCGACCACGTGCAGCACTCGTCGCGCAACAGGATACAGCGCGCAGCAGATGCTGGATTTGTGCATGTCAACGGACGGCCTGTGAAGAGCAACTATAAGGTGCGCCCGGGCGACGTAGTGACGCTGATGCTCGACCGTCCTCACTACGACACCACGATAGAGCCGGAGGATATACCGCTTAACGTGGTGTACGAAGACGACCAGTTGATGGTGGTAGACAAGCCGGCAGGACTCGTGGTGCATCCGGGAGTGGGGAATTTCCACGGTACACTGGTCAATGCCGTAGCATGGCATCTGCGAAACACGACTTCCTACGACCCTAACGACCCGTCGGTAGGACTGGTGCACCGCATCGACAAAGACACAAGCGGACTGCTCGTGGTGGCAAAGACGCCCGAGGCAAAGACCGAACTCGGGGCGCAGTTCTTCAATCACGACACTCATCGCAGTTACGTGGCGCTGGTGTGGGGCAACTTCAGTGAAGACAAGGGAAGGATAGAGGGCAATATCGGGCGCGACCCGCGCGACCGCCAGCGCATGGCTGTCTTTACGCCAGGCTCCGAGACGGGCAAGCCTGCCGTTACCCACTATAGCGTGCTCGAACGCTATGGATACGTGACGCTGGTAGAATGTCGGCTGGAGACGGGGCGCACTCACCAGATACGCGCTCACATGAAGCACATAGGCCATCCGCTCTTCGCCGACGAGCGCTACGGCGGAATGGAAATCCTGCGCGGCGAGCGCACAGCCAGTTACAAGGCATACATACAGAACTGCCTGAAAATATGCAGCCGCCAAGCGCTCCATGCACGTACCCTCGGATTCCGCCACCCTGCAACGGGCGAGCAGATGGACTTCACGAGCAGCATGCCGGCCGATATGGAAGAACTGATAGACAAGTGGAGAAAATACGTAAAGTCAAAATAAAAAAACATACATAAAGAAAATGAGACAAATGAAACGCGACATAGCCATCGTCTGCGGTGGCGACTCTTCTGAACACGATGTGTCACTGCGTTCCGCGCGCGGACTGTATTCCTTCTTCGACCACGACAGGTATAACGTTTATCTCGTCGACGTGAAAGGGCAGGACTGGCATGTGGAACTGCACGACGGAACCACGGCACGCATAGACCGCAACGACTTCTCGTTTGTGGAAAACGGCAAGGCGCGCAACTTCGACTATGCGTATATCACCATTCACGGCACACCAGGCGAGAACGGAATCCTGCAGGGATACCTCGACCTGATTGGCGTGCCTTATTCCACCAGTGGCGTCCTGGTGGAGGCCATGACGTTCGACAAGTTCGTGCTCAACCAGTATCTGCGCGGATATGGCGTCAGTGTGGCCGACTCGCTGCTGATACGCAAAGGATATGAGCAACTGGTGAGCGACGAAGAGATAGAGCAGCGCATAGGAATGCCCTGCTTTGTGAAGCCTGCTGCCGACGGCTCCAGTTTTGGCGTTTCCAAGGTGAAGAATACCGACCAACTCGCACCTGCCATACGCAAGGCGATGATGGAAAGTCCCGAGGTGATGGTGGAGCAGTATCTGGAAGGCACGGAGATAAGCATCGGAGTGTACAAGACGAAAAAGCGCAGCGTGGTGTTGCCTGCCACAGAGGTGGTGACGAGCAACGAGTTCTTCGACTACGACGCAAAATACAACGGACAGGTGCAGGAGATAACGCCGGCACGCCTGCCGGACGACATTACGCGCCGCGTGAGAGAGATAACAAGCCACATCTACGACATCCTCCACTGCAACGGCATCATACGCATTGACTATATCATCTCGAAAGAAGGAAAAATATCAATGCTTGAGGTGAACACCACCCCGGGCATGACAGCCACCAGTTTCATACCGCAGCAAGTGAAGGCAGCAGGCATGTCGATGACCGACGTGCTTACGGAAATCGTGGAAAACCAGTTCTGAATGATGATAAGTGGAGAGTGAGAAGTAAATAATTTGCTGCCGCCTATGAATACGAGTTTGAGTGAGTTTGACGAGATACGACCGTATGAGCCGTCGGAAATGAAGCAGGCCTTTGAAGACCTGATCAACGATCGGCAGTTTGCGAGGGTACTGAAAGGCTTTGCGCCCTGGATTCCCAAAGGTGTGCGCAATGCTCTGCTGCGCATGGCCTTTGTGGGAATAAAGACTCCACTCGATTTTCAGATGCGATTTATGAAGCCCGTGGTGAAATGGATAATGCACCGGCACACCAGCGGTTGCTCGTTTGACGACAAGGCTCTGCGTTCCGCCATGGCAGCACCCGGCGGAGGCAATATGGCCGACGCCCGCTTTACCTTCATTTCCAACCACCGCGACATAGTGCTCGACTCAGCACTGCTCGACGTGCTGCTCGTTAATGCCAAGTATCCCACAACAGTGGAAATAGGCATTGGTGACAATCTGCTCATCTACCCATGGATAAAACGGCTGGTGAGAATGAACAAGGCGTTTACCGTAAGGCGCGGACTGACACCTCACGAAATGCTCAACTCCAGCCAACTGATGAGCAGATACATCCACTTTGCCGTAACGCAGAAGCACGAGAATATCTGGATTGCGCAGCGCGAAGGCAGAGCCAAGGACAGCGACGACCGCACGCAGGAGTCGGTACTGAAAATGCTTGCCATGGGCGGAGAACTCAGCGAACTGAACATCGTGCCGCTCACCATCAGTTATGAGTTCGACCCGTGCGACTTCCTGAAGGCTCAGGAGATGCAGCAGAAGCGCGACAACCCTTCGTTCCGGAAGAGCCGCCAGGACGACCTCGACAACATGAGCACCGGGATTTTCGGCTACAAGGGCAGGGTGCACTACCGCTGCGGTACACCGATCAATGCGTGGCTACAGGAACTCGACGGCCTTAGCAAGAAAGAATACTACGAGACGCTGGCACGCCGTTTCGACAGAGAACTGCACAGCGGCTACACTCTCTATCCCTGCAACTACATTGCGCTCGACCGCGTGAATGGCAACCGCGACAAAGCGGCCCACTATACCGCCGACGACGAAAGAAAGTTTGACGAGTACCTTAGCAGGCAACTCGGCAAGATTAACATTCCAAACAAAGACGAAAACTTCCTGCGCGAGCGCATGCTTACAATGTATGCCAACCCTCTGCGCAATTATCTGGCAGCACAATGAAACATTTATTCTGTATAGCCATCATAGCCGCAGCACTTGTGGCATGTCAGGGCGACGACTACGAGGAAGGCAACGGCGAGCACTCACTGATGCAGGCCGACATGGCCGAACTGCATGTCAATGCACACAAGCGCGTAGACAGTTTCACCACCGACGACGGCAATGTCTTCCGCCTCGCCACGCCTGCCACGGCCTCCTGGATTGCAAAGGCCGACACTACCTATCATGCCATCGTCAGTTTCAACCGTCTGGGCAACGGACTTGCCTCCGTGCTGCAACTGACCGACGTGCCGGCACTGCGCCCCGTGGCTCACTGGAAATTCAAGAAGCAGCCACAGGACCCTGTTGGCATTGAGAGCGCGTGGATAAGCGCTTCGCGGCGCTACATCAACCTTGCGCTACTTCTCAAGACGGGCCAGCAGATGGGCAGCGACGGCATACACAGCATCGGACTTGCCCAGGATACTGTTCTGGTGAATGTTGACAGCACGCGTACGGCATACTACCGGCTGCTTCACGACCAGGGAGACATTCCGCAGTATTATACCAGCCGCAGTTACGCCAGCATCGTACTGCCCGACACTCCACCCGACACCGTGCGCCTCACGATAACCACATTCGACGGCGATGTCGAGCGCACGTTCTGTGTGAAATAGGTCAGCACCTTTTTTCTGACACGTAAAAAAGTAAGGCGACCATCCGTCACGGACAGTCGCCTATCATCAATTCTCTTTTGCGGCATCTTATTATCTTCACAGACTTTTTGCTGAGCCGCACTAACTAAAAAACTAATGTGTAAACTTTCATTATTGTTTATTCGTCGCTAAACTCGAACTCGCCTCTTGGTACCAGCACGCCAGTGCCGCCATAGTCTTCGCCAATGCCTACATCCGAGCCAGCCAGTAGTTTTGTGTTAGCAGTGAGCACCACCTCGAGCAGTGCAGGGGTCTGATATATCTTTTTCATTGCGTTGTTCCTTTCTTTATAAAAGTTAGTATTCTTTTGTATCTGTTGCGCGATGTGCTATTTCTTCACAATCTTCTTGCCGCCAACAATGTAGAGACCCTTTGTCGGGTTGGCAATGCGCTGGCCGTTGAGAGTGTATACGCTTCCCTCGCCCTTAAGAGCGGTGCTGGGAGTGATGCTCTCTATGCCCGTTGTCATGTCGCCAAAGTCGAGCGTCAGCGAGCGAGCGGGGCTAGAAGGTAGCCAGAGGGCTGCCTGTCCTGCCGATACCGTGGCAGGCGTTGCGTTGATAGGAGCAAATACCACCTTTTCGCTCTGTACGGTCAACACGTAGTTCGTGCCGCTGTCTGCCTTGCCAACCGTAGGGAAGGAACCGTCGATAGCGAAGAGATAGTTCTTGGTTGCTGACTCTGTATTGTATGTCGTTCCGCTGTCTGTAATAGGAATGCTCACGTTAGCCGCGCCATCAGTCTTCAGTATCAATCCTGTGTTGGCAGCCACTTTGCCATTGACTTGCTCCAGTGTTACCTTGTCCTCGTCGCTGCTCGTGGCTATCCATGCTGTAGCATCAGTAACGTTGGTGAAGTCTACAGGATATGTGCTGCTGAATGATGCGTAGCCCACAGAAGTAACAGCCACAGAAGGTATAGGCAGTTTCATAATATATACATAGTCGCAGCCATGACCATTGTTAGAGTTGTTGGTTGCACCTCCGTCAATAATAAGATCAGTGTTTTCAGTAAATGTGAGTGTTACGGAGTTCTCACCGCCATTGTTCTTCGATACGTTTCTGAGAATTCTGTTCTCGTCTGCTTTGGATGTAGTATATATATCGATATATCTGTCGTCTGCTCTGCCAACGGCACGTGATGTTATCTTGTATGCGCCTGCGGCAAGCGTTGTCAGTGCTTTGGAGTTGAACACTCCGGCGCCACCATTTGACATGTATTGTTTCCATGTGCTGTACGGATAGGTGCCTGCGTTTTGAATGTCTTCTCCTTCAGCGTAGTATACGCACTCGCCCTCAAGAGCAGTGTAGGTAAGTGTGTGGTTGGCATTGCTTGTCACGTTGGTCAGTGTGCTTGTCCAGTATGATGCCGAAGCGTTGGCATATGTGGACGATGCATACTGATAGAGTGTTGTGCCGTCTTGGATGAAGCGTGGATAATAATATGTGTAGTCCGCAGCCTCGTATACTGATACATTATCAACTATAGTCTTGTTCTTGCTTCCATAATTTGCAGTAACGTTGACGGTGTATTGTGGACGGGCTGTCTTAGTGTAAACCAGAGTAACCGTTTTGTCTTCTGTTACAGTAAATGCATCGCCTCCGCTGGCATAAGTGTACTTGTATTCGCCGTTGTACATTACTGTTGGGTAGTAGTCAGAGGGGGTAAAGGTGCTACCATTATCGGGTGTAAACAAAGTCTGTCCTGTATATAGCGCAGAGATATCATTGTCTTCATTATCTTTAAAAACTAATGTTATATTCTTAGAAGAGGAATAGTCGCCTTCTTCTGTAGTTATGCGCAGATTGTCGAACTGACATCTGTATTGTGGGTAATTAGCATTATAGTCTGCTCCTACAACAAATTTTGACGCAGGGCTGGTGTTAGTCATGCTTACAGTGTGCTCACTTGTTGTATTTGTTGCTGCCGAGCAAGATGTAGCAGTAGTTATTTTGCCAGTAGCATAATTGAGGGTAATGGTAAACGCAACTTTATGATCCCAGTTAACTTTATAGTCTACTTTTACATCATCATTTTCTATTCCTGTGTTTCCACTGATAGAAGTTATATAATTAGTACTGTTCGCATTTGTTTGCATAGTAAACTCTACAATATTGGCATTAGTTGCATCTTGAATATAAAAATAGACTGACTTATTGCTGGTTGCCATTTGTGTGAATGCCATCTCAAACGATACGGTGACCTTGTCCTTTGTTCCTGCCCTCTCGCTTTCTGCTATAGTTACGCTATTCTGACCGCTTCTCAAGGACAGCCGATAGTCTGTTCCACTTAAGACTTGATAGCCACCATTGAGAGACATCGTGCCCTTTGTTCCTGTAACTGACGATGGTGCAGCAGCACCATCTGCACCTGTAAAATTACTGAAATCGATGTCTACATTCGTCGTAACATTGCCGGCATCTGCCCACGCGCTGCTTGTCCCAAGGCAGAACGTGGCTGCGATGAGAAGCGCTTTTGAAGTTAGAAATAGTTTTTTCATTTTTGTTTTAGTGTTATTATTATTATATAATTGATGAAATGTTGCCAATGCCTTTGCACTTCATTGCATGGCACAATAAAAAAGCGTAAGATTGCAGCAATCTTACATCTTCTTAAGTGAGGCTCTGGTAAACCCATATAGAAAAGATATAGATACAGCATTCCCACGCTATTGCGTAGAAACTCACTATACTCATCTTGCCTATATGTTTTGAAATTTACCAGATTTCACTTAACAAGATGAAGCACAACTTGCTTCTTTTTTATGCCAACAATGTCTGGGCAGCCACCTTTTGCGTATCCTCTGCTGGCCGCTACCAGTCTGAGTGCTATTAGGTTAGCAGACAAAGCCTGCTACGGCATACCACGCTGCAAATATATTATAATAATATTGAATATGTGAAAAATCGTCAAAGAATTTACAGATGATTAACAAATCAGATGGTTTTATAGCACGCAATGTCCAACAAAAATGCCAGGCACTCCACTTCTTGGAGTGTCTCGGCATTTGTTGATTTTTGTTAGAAATAGAAGCGACTAATCAGATATTATGTATTCACAGTTGGCGGCTTTTGCACATTGGTATTGCAGTATGTCCCCGAAATTCCTGGCACGCTGTGCAAGCGCTTTCTGTAATTGTTCGTTATCCATCGGCAGCACTGTAATAATGCTGGTCAGCATGGCAAACAACTCGTAGATGTCTGCTTTGCCATTGAGTATATATGCAATATTAGCAAAGGTGAGGAAGGATGCATAGAGTTCAACTCTCACCACTTTCCACTCAACTCTCATCCCCAAGATACAGCGCATTGACATTGCTGCGGAACAGGGAGCGCTTGGCGTTGTAGAAACGCACAAAATCGGAAGTCGAGGGCTGGCCGGGGAATGGTGCATAGTAGTGATTGGCCAGATTGTGGGCGTTGCGCCATACGAGAACATAACTAAGGGCGTGACGCTCCATCACGGGCATTAGCGTTTTAGTCCACCAGTCGGCAGTACGAATACATTCGTATCCTGTCTCTGTCAGCGCAGCAGCCTTGCCATGCTGTTTGGCAACGCGGCAAATCATGTCGAGGTTCTTGTCCAGTTGCGCAGCATATCCATTTATCTTTGTGGTATCGGCGTCCGGTGCAAAGCAGTAGCAGTCGAGTCCCAGCAGGTCTACCATGTCGTCGCCCGGGTAGCGCTCCATGTAGATTGTCTCGTCGCCGTCGCTTTCTGTGCCTGGCGAGTAGGCGTAGAGCACATTCACCACGCCGCGATCATGCAGGCGCTCTGTTGTCATCTTCCACAAAGCCTTGTACTGCTCGGCGGTGCAGTGGTCCTTTCCCCACCAGAACCACGAGCCTGTATGCTCATGCCACGGGCGGAACAGCACGGGTATGCGCACGCCGTAGGGAGTCTCCAGCGATTTTATGAAATCGGCTATGCGGTCTATGCGCTGTAGCATCTCGTCGTGCTTGCTGCCGCCGTCGAGCACAGCCTCAACGGTGTGGGTCTCCTCTGCACGCAGCGAGTCGGCCACCCATGCCGAGCCGCCCGACAGCGGATTGCGCGCATGCCATGACAGTGTCACCATGCCGCCACGGTTGAAGTGGTTGATGATCTCCTTACGCATGCGGTTGAACGAAACGCCGTCGAGGTTCAGGCTGTCGCCTATTTCCAGGTGTCCCAAGTCGAATCCCATCACAGCAGGCATGTCGCCCGTCACGCTCTTGACATCGGAGCGTGTGCCGACGCTGGCGTCGTCGTTGACATCAGCCTCCCAGCCGATGCCATACACCGGCGAATCTTGGTGGCCAAACATGTAGAGACCGCTGTCGGCCTGTGCGATAAGATTTTTAAGCAGGTTTTCCGTGCGCTGTGTGCGGCCGCTGCTTGCAAGCGGGTCATCGGCATATCGGCTGTCGCCACATGATGATACCATTGCTGTGCAGAGCAGCATTATAAAGGACAAATATTTTTTCATATCAATATCTTTCTATTACTTGTTCGCGTGTTATGACGTAGGGACTGTTGAGAGCCTTGTTCCACCAGTTGTTGCTTGGCAAGACGTCGCCATACCATCCCATGAAGTAACCCCACTTGGCGCCGGCAGTGAAGGCTTCTTCAATATCCGCAAAATCATTAAGCACCGTGCCGTTTTTGCCGCACTCTCCGAGTGCTACCATCTTTGTCGGATAGGTTCTGCTGATCTCCCTGAACTCCTGAACGTTCTCGTCAACGGTAGAGCCGTACATGTCGCGTGCTATTATGTCAACATATTCGTCGCCGGGATACCAGTCGGTGTCCTGGGCATAATAGTCATTGCGGCCGTTGTAGTTCTGAGTAGTCCAGACCCACAGCAGATTACGTATGCCTCTCTGCTGGAAGTAGTTGTACATCGCGTGCCACAATTCCTTGTATGTCTGCGCTCCGTCAGCACCCCACCAGAACCACGCTGTTGTCCATTCGGACTGTTGCAGCGCTGTGGCGTTGCCTGCTGCCTCGTGGAACGGGCGCCATGTGGCGGCAATTCCTGCTTCCTGAAGTTTCAGGATGACATCGGCCACTCTTCCCATCTGCTGGTAGAACCAGAGGTGCTCCCATGTGCCTTCTACGAGGGCATTTTTTGCCTGGAAGGTGGTTTCCGAGGGTTTGTATGTCACGCCGTTACCTGAAGAATTTGGAACATCATTTTCACTTGTAGGCACATTGAAGTGCCACATCAACTGTACCAGTCCGCCAGCATCAGCCCACTGTTTTACAGGAGTGATGTCGGAGTAGTCAATCCATCCGTTGCCATCGGGAACATGGATGTGTATGAAGTCGTAGCAGTTCATGGCTGGATATATGCCTGTATCGGTGTGTATACGCTCGGCTATGGTGTTGTTCCAGTTGACGTTGGCCATGACGCTCGACACTGTGGCAATCTTGTACTGGTTATATAAAAAGGTGTAAAGGCGGTAGGCCTCTTCGTTTGCGTTTGTCGATGGGGTGGTAGAAATACTGTTGTTATACTTGTCAGGGTCTTCCTCCGTGGTGAAACTCACGGTAGTTTCTTCCGACTCCACACCGTGTACGCTCTTGATGAGGCCTTTGGGCAGAGTAACCGTTACGCGGGTCTCATATTCCCAGCAGTCCAACTGGATGGTCAACTGCTTGTCGGCAGCCGACATGTAGAGAGGATGTCCGCTTGTCATCACGATTTTCTGTGATTCGCTGGGTGTGGCAATAATCTTCTGGTCGTAGGTGACAACCATGTTGATAACGCCAATGGCTACGCCGGTGGCACCATCGGCTGGAGAAATGCTGACCACCTTAGGTGACGTATAGGAGTTAACAGAAATAGGGTCCGTACTGTCGTCGCCGCCGCACGCCCACAGTGTTGACAGCACTGCTGCCAGCATGATTAGAAGTTTTGAGTTTTTCATTGTCATTGTGTTTGTTGTTTTAGTATTTAGTTTCTGTGTTACCGTTTTTTTCCACAGTCGTGGTGGCGGCAAAGGTAGGAAATAATTCACAATTTATAATTCATAATTCACAATTTATAATTCATAATTCGTATTTTTGCACGCGATTATGGAAATTCACGAACTCTACAAGTTGTATCAGCAGCATCCCTGCGTGACGACCGACTCACGACAGTGTCCGCAGGGAAGCATTTTCATAGCCTTGAAAGGCGAGTCGTTCAACGGAAACCAGTTTGCGCTGCAGGCCCTGAGCAAGGGATGTTCCTACGCAGTGGTCGACGAGCCGGTGGGAGAGCCCGGCGATGAGCGCATCATCCGCGTGGATGATACGCTGCAGACATTTAAGGACCTGGCACGCGAGCACCGCCGCCAGTTTGACATTCCAGTGATCGGAATAACGGGCACCAACGGCAAGACAACCACCAAGGAACTGATCCGTGCAGTGCTCAGCGAATGTTATAGTGTGATGGCCACCGAGGGCAACTTCAACAACGACGTGGGTGTGCCAAAGACGCTGCTGCGCCTCTCTGCGGAGCACGATATTGCCGTTGTGGAGATGGGGGCAAGCCATCCGGGCGATATCAAGACGCTGGTGGAGACCGCCGAGCCGACCAGCGGGCTCATCACCAACGTTGGGCGTGCCCACCTGCAGGGCTTCGGCTCGTTTGAAGGCGTATGCAGGACAAAGGGCGAACTCTACGACTATCTCCGGCAGCACGAATGTCCCGTATTTGTGTGCCGCGACAATGACTACCTGATGCAAATGGCTACCGACATGGCCGATATCTACTACTACGGGCAGTCGGACAATAGCGATACGCTCATCAGGGGCGAGGTGCTGAGTTGTGCGCCGTTCCTGAAGTTCAGATGGCGCGAGCAGGACAGCCTTGCGCAGTACGTAGGGCCGTGGATGGAAGTGCAGACAAACCTCATCGGCAGTTACAACATGGATAATATCCTGGCCGCCATCACGATAGGCTATGTGAACAATGTGCCGTTTGACAGCATAAACCACGCCATAGCCAGTTATACTCCGAAGAACAACCGCTCGCAACTCACCGTGACGGCCAACAACCATCTCGTGGTGGATGCCTACAATGCCAATCCCTCGAGTATGAAGGCGGCAATCGACAATTTCAAGTTGATGGAAGTCAGCGGTAAGATGGCGATACTGGGACAGATGGGCGAACTCGGCGCAGACTCACAGCAGGAGCACCAGCGTGTGATAGAACAGTTGCGCGGTGCGGAGTTTGAGGCTGTCTGGCTTGTAGGTGCGGAGTTCAAGCCTTGGGCCGGCGAGTTCAGATGGTTTGCCGACGTGGATGAAGTAAAGGCTGCCGTCGGTCAGCAGCCTATAATCGGGAAATACATTTTGATAAAGGGAAGCAACGTAGTGAAACTCTTCCAACTGCCGGAACTGCTGTGATATGGGGCACAGAGCCTACAGCGATATGTTTTCTATCTGGAATTTCATCAGTCCTGCAGGCACTCTCACTTCCACCACGTCGCCTGCTTTCTTGCCAAGGAGCGCTTCGGCTATCGGCGACTTGATGGAAATCTTATGTTCCTTGAGGTTTGCCTCGTGAGGACTGACAATAGTGTAGGTCATACGGCTATTGTTGGCCAGATTGGAAATCTCCACTTTTGAAAGCAGCCCGACAGTGTCTGCGCCAAGTCGCTTTGTGTCGAGAACTCGCACATGTTCCAGCACACGCTGCTTGAAGCGAATTCTGCTCAGCAGTCTGCCCTGCTCGCGCTTGGCGGCATGGTATTCAAAATTCTCACTGAGGTCGCCCTGAGCGCGAGCCTCGCTGATGGCTTCCCTCACGCGCGGCAACTCGACGCTCTCCATTTGTTTCAGTTCGGCTAACAGTTTGTCGTAGCCCTCTTGAGACATATACTCGTAGTTCATAATCTGTATTTCGTAATTAAAAACAATCCGAATTGGAACGGCAAAATTACTAAAGTTTGCTAAAACATTGGCGCTTTTCTGCGGGAAATATTTACCTTTACATCGTCAATAATACTAACTAAACACGTACATTAGTTATATGAAAGTTCTATTAATTAATGGTAGTCCGCACAAGAACGGAAATACATTCATTGCACTCAGCGAAGCAGCAAAGACCCTGGATCAAAACGACATTCAGACGGAGATAGTACACATAGGCACCAAGGCAGTGCGCGGCTGCATAGCCTGCGGCCAGTGCAAGGTGAAGCAACTGGGTCGCTGTGTCTTTGACGACGACGTGTGCAACCGCATCGGCGAAAAACTGGACGAGGCAGACGCCCTTGTCGTCGGCTCGCCGGTGTATTACGGCCAGCCCAACGGTTCTGTGCTGTCGCTCATCCAGCGCCTGTTTTTCTCTGCCGGCGAAAAGGTTGCCAACAAGCCTGCTGCTGCCGTATGCGTCTGCCGTCGTGGCGGCGCCACCGCAGCCTATCAGACCATGAATATGCCGTTTGAGATGATGAATATGCCGGTAGTTACCTCGCAGTACTGGAATATTGTCTACGGACGCGAGGCTGGCCAGGCCGCTCTCGACACAGAGGGCATGCAGACCATGCGCACCATGGCCGGCAACATGGCTTGGCTGCTGAAGAAAATACATGCCAGTGGCCAGCCCGACTATCCCGAGCGCGAGCCATGGCAGCCGATGCACTTCATCCGTTGAGAGGAGAAACCAAGGTGCTTTCTGTTAAACAGTGAAAATTACCAGCGCGGACGCTCGCTGAGTGTTTCGCTGTCGTGGCGCTTCGGAAAAACTAAAGGCCAGTGTGAATAAGACGGAGCACAGCATCACAAACGACGACGTGATGGGCGGCATAACAAAGGGATAAGTGCTTTTAAATTTGCCAGCGCTGTTTTAATTTTTGCCAGCGCTGTTGTAATTTTTGCCAGCGCTGTTTTAATTTTTGCCAGCGCTGTTGTAATTTTTGCCAGCGCGTTACTTACTGCGAAGCCGTTTGGCAAGGGCATGAAAAAGAACGAGGGTGCATCAGAAAAAACTGACGCACCCTCGCTGTAATGTGTTATAACGTTGTCTTACTCGGCAACAAGAGTGAAGCGCTTGAAAGCGACAATCTTCAACTCCTTGTTCTGGGAAGCAAGCCACTGGGTGACGGTCTGCTTGTCGCCGTCGCCGAACTGGAACTCCTGGTCTACGAGGCAGTTCTCTTTCAAGAACTTGGCAACGCGGCCCTTGGCAATGTTCTCTATCATGTTCGGGTTGAGCGATGCAGCCTTCTCGGCAGCAGCCTTCTCCTTCAACTCGCGAGCCTCCTTGGCCTGCTCCTCGGTGAGCCATCCTTTCTTGATGTTGCTCTCGATGTGGTCTTCAGAGTCAACGAGGTTGGGATTGATGCCTGCTTTCTTCAGCACTACTTCGACATACTTCTCCACCTGCTCCAGTTTGGTCTTCTCAACAGCAGTCTTGTACTCCTCGTCGAGCACTGCCTGAGGCACGTTGTCAGCATTGAGAGCCACTGGCTTCATTGCGGCAACCTGCATGGCGAGTTTGTGACCTGCCTCGGGAGCAGAGATGTTTGTCTGCACCATTGTGGCGAGCGTGTGCTTGCCCATGTGGTCGTAAACCTCGATGTTGTCGCCCTCGAGCACGTTGTAGCCGTCGAGTTCCATCTTTTCGCCGGTGATGCCACTGCGCTGGGTAACTGCATCCTGAGCCTTCTGACCGTCGGCCAGTGTGAGTTCCTTCACCTCGTCAAGCGTCTTAGCCTTGGCAGCGATGGCGGCGGTGAGAATGCTGTCGGTCAGTGCGATGAAGTCAGCACCGTTGGCAACGAAGTCGGTCTCGCACTTCAGGGCCAGTGTGGCAGCGAAGCCGTCAACAGCCTTTACGAGTACGCAGCCGTTTGAAGTCTCGCGGTCGCTACGCTTTGCAGCAATAGCCAGTCCGCGCTCGCGCAGCAACTCCTTGGCCTTGTCGAAGTCGCCCTCAGCCTCGGTGAGAGCCTTCTTTACATCAGCCAGTCCTGCACCCGTCATGGCGCGCAGTTTCTTGATGTCGTCTATTGATATAGCCATAATAATTTCGATTTTACAATTTAAGTTATAGATTTATTACTCTGCGGCAGCCTCTTCTTTTGCTGGAGCCTCCTCTGCTGCAGGTGCTGCTGCTACTGCTGGAGCGGGCTCCTCGGCATTCTTGCGTGGGCGGCGAGCCTGACGCTTGGGCTGCTCTTCGGCGGCTTCGGCCTCAGCCTGTGCATCGGCTGCTTTCTCGTCGGCCTTCTCTACCTTGCGCTCTTCCAAACCTTCGTTGATGGCGTCGCAGCATGCGGTGAGGATAGTCTCTACAGAATCCTTTGCGTCGTCGTTGGCTGGAATGACAAAGTCGATGTTGTTAGGATTAGAATTGGTGTCGACGATACCAAACACTGGGATGCCCAGACGGTTGGCTTCGCGCACTGCAATCTGCTCCTTGAGAACGTCGACAACAAACAGTGCAGAAGGCAGACGTGTCAAATCGGCGATAGAACCGAGGTTCTTCTCGAGTTTGGCGCGCTGACGCGTAATCTGCAGGAGTTCGCGCTTAGAAAGATTGGCATATGTACCATCCTGCATCAGTTTGTCGATGTTTGCCATCTTCTTTACGGCCTTGCGGATGGTGGGGAAGTTGGTGAGCATACCGCCTGGCCAGCGCTCGATGACGTAAGGCATACCTACGCTCTGCGCCTTAGCGGCGATAATATCCTTTGTCTGTTTTTTAGTAGCCACGAACAGAATCTTCTTGCCACTCTTGGCAATCTGTTTCAGTGCGTCAGCAGCCTCGTCAATCTTGACGACGGTCTTATGAAGGTCGATGATGTGAATGCCGTTGCGCTCGGTATAGATGTACTGAGCCATTGCAGGGTTCCACTTACGTTTCAGGTGGCCAAAATGGCAGCCAGCCTGCAGCAATTGATCAAAATTTGTTCTTGCCATGTTTTTTCTTGTTTTTGAATTGTTTACTTTCTTTTTAATCTTGTTAGGATCAGCCGGGAGGTAGTCTTTGGACATTGACCATTCTTTGACCAAGATCAAAGCGGCGGAGCCGAGCGGACCATTTTTTTATTTATTGGTCACAAAACACTCCAATAGTCCTCTAAAGAATCATCTCGGTTTAGATACTAAACTTATTCAGTTTTCCACAGAACGACCAGACAACATCCGACCACGACGGTCCATGTTCCACGGCCAGTGTTCAATGGATTAACGCTTACTGAACTGGAAGCGACGACGTGCCTTTGGCTGACCTGGCTTCTTGCGCTCTACCTCGCGGCTGTCGCGTGTGAGGAAACCTTGGCTCTTGAGCGTCTTCTTGTCTTCGGCATTGACCTTGACCAGTGCACGGGCAATGGCTAAGCGGAGAGCCTGGCTCTGACCTGTGAAACCGCCACCGTCGAGATTTGCCTTGATATCGTATTTCTCAGCAACTTCCAGCAGATTGAGCGGCTGCTTTACCACATACTGCAGGATGGCAGAGGGGAAGTACTCTTCAAGGTCTTTCTTGTTGATCGTTATCTTGCCAGTTCCCTCTGAGAGGTAAACGCGGGCTACTGAACTCTTGCGACGACCTACTGCGTTGATGTATTCCATCTTATTTTAATGTTTAGTCTTTAAATAATTACTTGTACTGGTTGATATCGATAGCCTTTGGCTTCTGGGCTTCGTGCGGATGCTCTGTTCCCTCGTAGACATAGAGATTGTTGAGCAGGGCGCGTCCGAGAGGACCCTTGGGAAGCATTCCTTTAACGGCGTGCTTGATGATGCGCTCTGTGCCGAATGGCTTCTTGCGCAGTTCGGCAGGTGTGTTGAAGCGCTGACCGCCAGGATAGCCTGTGTAGCGTGTGTAAACCTTGTCGGTCTCCTTCTTGCCAGTAAAGATTACTTTCTGGGCGTTGATGATGATTACGTTGTCGCCGCAGTCCTGGTTGGGAGTGAATGTGGCTTTGTACTTTCCGCGGATGAGTTTTGCTACCTTCGAGGCCAGACGACCTACAACTTGGTCGGTAGCGTCGATTACCACCCATTCCTTCTGCTCGCGAGCAGCCTCTTTCGACACGGAAATGGTCTTGTAACTTAAAGTGTTCATTTGTTCTTAATTTTTTCTACTAAAAAACATTTCTTTTCTTTGTGTGGCACACACAACAACCACGGCAGAGGTCTAACGCTCCGCAGTAGTCTAACGTTGGTACTGCCTGACTGTGATTCACAAACCGTATTGCCCGGCCAAAGACACTACTATTTACACACAGCCCGTGGGGAGTTCTAAGTCTTCTCCCTCTAATAATCGGACTGCAAAGGTATGACTTTTAGTTTGTTTGAAGTCGTTTTATACGCCGCAGAGACTCACTTTTATTATTTTTTAACAGTGCTGGCGGGCGTAATCATTAAATAAACATAAAA
>CALFIY010000065.1 GCA_937877595.1 uncultured Prevotella sp. | reverse complement strand
GCATCCGATGGCGTTGGAGAAGGTCGTTGTGGGCAGGAGTGTCTTGCGGTCCACTATCTCGTAGTATTCGACTTCAAGGGCATTGACGGCATTGATGGTGTCGATGACGCGCTGTTGGACTTGTGCAACGGTAGCGCCGGGTTCTTTCGCCCATCGGAGTGATTCGAAGAGTGTCTTGGAGATAGCCAGTGCCGTGCGTTTCTCATCTTCGGAGAGACGTTCATTGCGGCTGGAGAGTGCCAGTCCGGAGGGCTCGCGTACGATGGGGCAGTCCACTATCTTCAACTGTCCGAAGGTGCCTGCCAGTTCGCTGCGCTCCACCATATAATGGATGATAGCGAGTTGTTGGAAGTCTTTCTCTCCGAAATAGGCTTTGTCGGGCTGCATGAGGTAGAAGAGCCGGCTGACGACCTGCACAACGCCGTTGAAATGTCCGGGTCGCATCTTGCCCTCCATGACTTGGTCGAGTCCGTTGAAATCGAAAGAGAAGGTGTTGTTCATCTCTTCGGCGGAGTACATCTCTTCTGGTGTCGGCGCAAAGACGAAATCGGCTCCGATGCTGCTGAGCAGTTCAGCGTCACGTTGGATGTTACGCGGGTATTTGGCGAGGTCCTCTTTGTTGTTAAACTGTGTGGGGTTGACAAATACCGACACTACAGTGATGTCGTTCTCGCCTACGCTGCGCCTCACCAGCGAGGCATGACCCTCGTGGAGCGCACCCATGGTTGGCACAAGCCCCACCCTCTTCCCCTCCTTGCGGTCGAGGAACAGTTGGTTTTGCAGGTCGACGATCTTTTTGAATACTATCATTTCTGGTACTGTTTCTGTCTCTCTGTTAACAAATTGGGCTGCAAAATAACAACATTTTTATGAGATGTGAAAAAAATGTTGCAAAAATATACACAAACGTGGCTAAAAATACTTAAATGTTGTAGAAAACAGTCGGTTTCTTTGTATTTTTTTCGTACCTTTGCAGGGATTAAAGATTATTACATGGCAAAGAAAATTCTGTTTATCAACCAGGAGACGATACCCTACGTACCCGAGAGTGAACTTTCCGTAATGGGCAAGGCTGTGCCACAGGCCATTCAGGAACGCGGTCACGAAATCCGTACATTCATGCCCAAATGGGGCACCATCAATGAGCGTCGCGGACAGTTGCATGAAGTGATTCGCCTGTCGGGCATCAATCTTATCATTGATGATACCGACCATCCGCTCATCATCAAGGTTGCCTCCATAGCAGGCACGCGCATCCAGGTGTACTTCATCGACAACGACGACTACTTCTCAAAGCGCCAGATGACCGTCGACGAGGCTGGCAGCGACTATCCCGACAACGGCGAGCGCGCCATCTTCTTTGCACGCGGCGTGCTTGAGACGGTGAAGAAGTTGCGCTGGGCGCCGGACATCATCCATGTACAGGGATGGATGGGCGCAGTGGTGCCACTGTACATTAAGACGGCATACCACGACGAGCCATGGTTTGCAAATGCCAAGGTGGTGACATCGCTCTTCACCAACAGCCTCAACTCTGAACTCGGCACAAATTTCAAGAGATGTCTGCCATATCGCGACGCAAAGGCAAGCCTGCTGAAAAAATACAGCGACAACTTCGACTTTGAAGAACTCGGCAAACTGGCCATTGACTACAGCGACGGCGTGGTGGCTGCAAATGCCGACGTCAGCGAGACACTGATGAAATACGCACAGGAGAAGAAAATCCCGACACTGGCATATCCAGGGGAAGACTTCGGCGATGCATACAACAACTTCTACGACCAGATATAATACCGACATATTCTACATATTCATATCGACAATGAAGAAAACTCTACTGACAGGGATTGCATTGGCACTGACCTTTGCAATCTCTTCATGTGATGATGATACGACAACTATCGGCAACTCGCTGACAAATACCGCCGACCTGTTTACATTTACCACCGACACATTCAACGTAATATCGCGCTCCATCACCGTCGACTCTGTTCTCTCACGCAGCGAATACAGTTACATAGGACGAGTGAAGGACCCCGAGACAGGCACCTACGTCACCAGCGACTACATGACGCAGTTCACCATACTGGAGAACGAGGCCGGCATGTTGTTTCCCGACTCCACACGCATCATAAACAAGGAGGGCGGACGCATCGTAGCCGACAGTTGCTATCTGAATGTCATTGTCAACGCATGGCAGGGCGACTCGCTCGCAGCCATGAAACTCACTGCATACGAACTGCTTACGCCCGTAGCCGACGGAAAGAAATACTACACCAACTTCGACCCCACGGCAGACTACGTGCGCACCAACGGCGGACTGAAGCAGAGCAAGGTGTACTCTATCGTCGACCTGCAACTGAGCGACTCAATGCGCGCAGTGCGCCAGTCGGGCAGTTACATGGACTATATCTCCATTCCGCTGAAAGGAAAATACATAGACGTCAACGGCAAGACCTACAACAACTACGGCACGTACATCCTGCGTCAATACTACGACCATCCGGAATATTTCACCAACTCGCTGATGTTCACCAAGCACGTATGCCCTGGCTTCTATTTCAAGACAACCGACGGCATCGGCCTGATGTCGGAGGTGAGCAACACGCAACTTGTAATCTACTACGACTACCAGAACGGAGACGACAAAAGCGTTGGTGCCAAGACATTTACGGGCACGGAGGAAGTTCTGCAAACCACTCATATCACCAACGACAGGAGCAACATCGACCGCCTGGCAGCCGACAGCACATGCACCTATCTCAAGACGCCTGCCGGCATCTTTACCGAAGTGACACTGCCTGTTGACGATATCAAGAAAGGACACGAGAACGACACTATAACGTCTGCCAAAATCGTGTTCCACCGCATGAACGACAGCAGCACTCTAAGCAGCACACTGCTCAAGGAACCCGAAAATCTGCTGATGATAGAACGCGACAGTCTGTTCAGTTTCTTCGAGAACGAGCGTCTGACGGACAACATCACCTCGTACATGGCTTCCTACAGCAGCAGCAACAACACCTATACGTTCAACAACATTTCCGGACTGGTTAGCAAACTTTATTCCAACAAGAAAAAGGGCGGCAGCAACTTCGAGCAGCAACACCCCAACTGGAACAAAGTTGTGCTGATACCTGTTAAGACCATCACCACGACGCAGTCGTCCTACTACACGTCGTCGACCACCGTGACCGGCATTACCAACGAAATGTCGATGACAAGTGTCAGACTGATAGGCGGCTACAAAAACAGCCACGCGCCAATCCAGATCAGCGTAATTTACAACGCCAGCAGAAAATAACAGCGCGGCATAAGAGAAAGGGCGATGGCCGACAACTATCTGGAAAACCACTACGAGCAGTACCTGAAGCGCAAGGAAGACTTCCTGCGCAGGAAGCGCGGAATGTCACGCCAGCAGGTACGCAACGTGGAGCGGCCCGACGACGAGTCGCTGTAGCGAGGGTGCTGCACAATAACACAGTGTCCTACCCTATTATCGTGTAGCGCGCAAACTTAAGAAGCAGTTGCTTTGTGCCTACATTCCGGAACTCAACGGTGGCCTTTGTTCCTTCACCGCTGCCCTCTATCTTAAGCACTTTTCCGATGCCGAAACGCTGATGCTCTATGGTCTGGCCTTCGCGCAGACCAATGTCGCCGATTGACGACTGCGGAGCAGGAGCCTCCTGGCGCAGAGGAACAAGGCGCGGCATCGGGTCGGCCTTGAACTGCGTTGCCACAGGGCGCGGATTCTGGAAGCGCGATATCAGCGGGCGACGCCCTTGCTCCACCGGCACTCCGCCACCTTCTATCTTTATCAAATTGCGGTCAATGTCGCGAATGAAACGCGACGGCGTATCATATTCCATCTTGCCAAAACGGAACCTGCTCTTGGCACATGTCATTATGCAGTGCTTCTCGGCTCTCGTGATAGCCACATACAGCAGACGGCGCTCCTCTTCGAGTTCGCGTACAGAGTTGACACTCAGCGGCGACGGGAAGATATTCTCCTCAAGACCAACGATGAAGACCGTGGGAAACTCCAGTCCCTTGGCGCTGTGTATGGTCATCATTACCACCTTGTCGTCGTCGGCGCCGTCGTCGCTGTCAAGGTCGGTGAGCAGTGCCACCTCCTGCAGGAAGTAGCCCAGTGCCATCTGGTCGTCGGCTCCTTCCTCGCGCCGCGTCTCGACAAAATCCTGTATTCCATTTAAAAACTCCTCGATATTTGCCTGTCGCGACAAGTCTTCAGGGTTGTTGGAACTGTAGATTTCCTTGCTCATTCCGCTCCCCATCACGATACTGTGGCCAAGTTCGAAGGCATCGATCGTATCGAGTTGGGAGCGCCAGCCATTTATCATCTGACAAAAATCATCAATCTTCTGGGCTGTGCCACGCGTCAGTTGCAGACCGAAAACAATGGGCTGCTGCAACACGCGCCACAGGCTGACACCATGCAACGTGGCTGCTGCGACAACCTTCTCGACCGTAGTGTTGCCTATGCCGCGCGCAGGATAATTGATGATGCGACGCAGGGCTTCCTCATCGTCAGGATTTACTACAGTACGGAAGTATGCTATGGCATCCTTAATCTCCTTGCGCTGGTAGAAACTCTGTCCGCCATAGATACGATACGGAATACCATCCTTGCGCAGTTGCTCCTCGAAAGTACGGCTCTGCGAGTTGGTGCGATAGAGTATTGCGAAGTCGGCATACCTGCAACGGTCCTCACGGCGCAGGCGCTGAATGTCCTTGCTGACGATGATGGCTTCCTCCTTGTCGCTGTAGGCCGACTTGAGCAACAGGCGCTCGCCGTGCTCGTTCTTGCTGAAAACGTCCTTGGGTATCTGGCGCGAATTGTGACTTATCAGACTGTTGGCAGCCTCTACTATGAGTTGCGTAGAACGATAATTCTGCTCCAACTTGAACAATTTTGTACCGGCAAACTGCCGCTGGAAGTCGAGGATGTTGTCTATGTTGGCTCCTCTGAAACTATAGATGCTCTGCGCGTCATCGCCCACGGCACAGACACGGCCATGATCCCTGCAGAGAAGCGACACGATAGACTGCTGCGCAAAATTGGTATCTTGATACTCATCCACAAGCACGTAGTCGAAGCGCTCACTGTACTTGCGGCGTGTCTCTTCGTTCTGCAAAAGCGTATAGGTATAGACAAGCAGGTCGTCGAAATCCATGGCATTGGCCTGACGGCATCTCTCGTTGTAGCGCCTGTAGACTTCGGCTATGGCGGGACGCTTGTGCTGAGCATCGTCGTGAGCCCACGCACTGCCGGCATAGACCTGCGGCAGGAGCAGATGGTTCTTGGCCATTGAAATACGGTCGGCAACACTGCTGTACTTATAGAGTTTGTCGTCGAGTTCCAGTTCGCGCAAGATGGTGCGCACCAGAGAGCGCGAGTCTGACTGGTCGTAGATAGTGAAGTTTGAATGGAAACCTATCTGCTGCGCCTCTACTCTCAGTATGTGAGAGAACACACTATGGAATGTGCCCATCTGAAGTTGGCGTGAGCGCTCGTGGCCCACGAGCACTCCGATACGCTCCTTCATCTCGCGTGCTGCCTTGTTAGTGAATGTCAGCGCAAGGATATTCCACGGCTTAACACCTTTCTCCAGCAGATAGGCTATCTTATAGGTCAAGACGCGTGTCTTGCCGGAGCCGGCACCTGCTATCACCAACTGCGGACCGTCACAATATTCTACGGCTCGCCGCTGTCCTTCGTTCAACTGCTCCAGCAGATCGTTTGTCGTCATTACTTTATATTTACACTATGAGCCCTCGATGTTCCATCGCGGGCTCATAATGGCATGAAAATAAAATTTACTGAATGCCGTCTTCTCTCAGTTTCTTCTGCCAGTTCCAGGCACTCTTCAGCGTATCTTCGAGCGATGTCTCAGCCTTCCAGCCCAACACGCGGTTGGCCTTGTCGGGATTGGCCCATACCTTCTCGATGTCGCCTGCGCGGCGTGGAGCGTAGGTCCAGTTGAGTTTCACTCCGGTAGCCTTCTCAAAGGCGTCAACTATCTCCTTGGTGGAGCAGCCGTGTCCCGTGCCGACGTTGAACACCTCGAGTTTGTCGCTGTCTGTATCGAGCACACGGGTCATGGCCTTCACGTGAGCCTTGGCAAGGTCTACCACATAGATATAGTCACGAATGCAAGTACCATCAGGCGTATCGTAATCGTTACCAAACACTTTGAGTTGCTCTCTGATGCCCATGGCAGTCTGAGTGACGTAAGGAATGAGGTTCATAGGCACACCGTTCGGCATCTCACCTATAATGGCAGAGGGGTGCGAGCCGATAGGATTGAAGTAGCGCAGCAGGATGGCCTTGATGGGAGCACCGCTGTTGATGTCGTCGCGGATTATCTCTTCGTTCACCTGCTTGGTATTTCCGTAAGGACTCTCGGCCGGCTTGATAGGTGCATCCTCGGTTACAGGAAGGTTCTCAGGGTCGGGCTGTCCGTAGACAGTGCAACTCGACGAGAAGATGATGCCCTTCACATTGTGCTTGGGCATGAGTTCGAGCAGATTAACCAAACTCACGATATTGTTGCGGTAGTATAACAGGGGCTTCTCGACGCTCTCGCCTACAGCCTTCGATGCTGCAAAATGGATGATACCCTCTATCTTGGGATACTTGGCAAAAACGGCATCCATGGCAGCAAGGTCGCAGCAGTCTACCTGCTCGAAAGCAGGACGCTTGCCAGTAATCTTCTCTATGCCGTCTACTACAGATGCGCTCGAATTGCTAAGATTGTCGACGATGACTACCTCGTAGCCTGCATTCTGCAACTCTACCGTGGTATGGCTTCCTATAAACCCTGTACCACCCGTCACTAATATCGTTTGCTTCATTTGGTTTTAGTGTATTTGTATTACTTAAGTGTTGATTTTTAGTCTTTCTTCAAAGGGATAGTGAAACTGAACGTTGAGCCTTCGCCCAGCACTGACTCCACCTTGGCGTCGCCGCCATTCTTCTGAGCGAAGTCCTGACAGAGTTGCAGACCGAGTCCGGAACCTTCCTCGCCACCTGTACCGTATGTCGTCTCGCCTTTGTGGAAAATGGTGTCGATGCGGTCGGGAGCAATTCCCACGCCATGGTCTTGCACACTGATGCGTGCGAAATCGCCTTCGCGCTTATAGTAGACCTCTATTCCCTTTCCCTCGGGGGTGAACTTGACGGCATTGGAGATAAAGTTGCGTATGATGGTCTTTATCATGTCGTTGTCGCCGCGCACCACAAGTTTCTCGTCAGAGGGCACATACTGAAGTTTTATCTTCTTCATCTCGGCTATCATCATAAAGATGTCAACGACTCCAGGCACGATATCGTCAAGTTCCAAATCCTGATAGACAACATTCAGACGACCTGTCTGGCTCTTCGTCCACTTCAGCAGGTTGTCCAACAGGTCGTGCGTCTCCTCCGACTCGCGGTTGGCCTTGTCGAGCAGGCCGAAAATTTCCTCGCCTACTGTTTCAGGCGACACAACGTTGACAGCCAGATTGAGCACCATGCGTATAGAAGCCATTGGCGAACGCAGGTCGTGGGCTATAACGGAGTACATCTTGTCGCGATTGGAGATGGTGCGCTTGAGTTCTTCGTTCTGCCTGACGATAATGCGCCGCGCAGCAACAAGACTAATCTGCTGCATGACGCGCATGATGAGTTCTTCCTTGTTGAAAGGCTTGGTGAGGAAGTCGTTGGCGCCTACCTGGAAACCGTGAACAAGATCGGAAGGATTGTTAAGCGCGGTAAGGAATATGATGGGGATTTCCTGTGTCTCGGGATCCTTTTTCAGAATCACGGCAGTGTCGAAGCCGTTGATATCGGGCATCATTACATCGAGCAGTATCAAATCAGGATGCTCCTTCTTGGCCTGCTCGATACACATATTGCCATTCGACGCCGTACATACTTGAAATTTCTCGTTAGTAAGCAGTATCTTAAGCAGAAGTACGTTGCTTACTACATCATCTACAATAAGAATCTTATAATCACTGCGATTTATTTTAGATTCTAAGGTATCACCAAAATCCATGGTATTTATTCTTGAATTATGTGTTATGACATGCAAAAGTAGCGCTTTTCCCTTTATTTGCAAAAAAAATGACACTTTAATTTTATAAACGTTCAGTTCTTTCTATATTCTCCTGGTGTCATGCCTGTCTCGCTTTTGAAGAAATTCGAGAAAAACGAGGGATTGGCAAAGTTCCTGCACATTCGTAGAGGGCTTTTTTGTCTTTAAGAAAGCCACAACTGTCTGAGTATGGCAATAGTTTGCGAGGAACTCGGGCGCGGCGTGAAGGGTCTGAAAGGGTCACAGTGATGTCCCATTCTTCCATATTGTACGGAAAGGGACATTGTTGGCTCAACCTGCGCGAGCAACACCCCTCCGGCTAATCCGCCACCCGCAGCAAAAGGGAGCCTCCGCCCGATGGCGAGCCGCCATCCTCAGACGAACCGCCATCCCCGGTGTCACCCACACGAAATCTTTGTAGACCGATGCGCATCATTTTTCCGAGTCATCCGCATGACCGTTCCCGGCCATCCTTATCATCGCCTCCGTCCATCTGTGTGCTGATATAAGCA
>CALFIY010000064.1 GCA_937877595.1 uncultured Prevotella sp. | reverse complement strand
TTTGCCTGCTGCGCCGAGAATAGCCTCGAATATCTGGCCGAGGTTCATTCGCGAAGGCACGCCCAGAGGGTTAAGCACCAAGTCTACAGGACGTCCGTCTTCGAGGAATGGCATGTCCTCCTGTCGTACAACCTTTGAAACGATACCCTTATTACCGTGGCGTCCGGCGAGTTTGTCACCCACGCCGATCTTGCGCTTCTTGGCGACATACACCTTAGCCATCTGCAGAATGCCCGAAGGCAGTTCGTCACCGATAGTGATGGCAAACTTCTTGCGCTTCGTTTCTGCATCAAGCAACTTGAACTTCTTCAGGAAGTTAATGATAAGTTGCGAGATAAGTTTGTTCTTATGCTCGTCGTTAGTCCAGTTGCTTATCTGGATATCGCTGTACTCGAGATTTCTCAGGTTCGTAGCGGTGAACTTGGCACCCTTTGAAATAATCTCAGCGCCTGTGTAGTCCTTCACGCCCTGCGAAGTCTTGCCCTTTGTAAGCGTCAGCAACTTCTCGATAAGGATATCGCGCAAGTCGTCTATCTTTGCCTCGTGCTCCTCGTCTATCTTTGCAAGTATAATCTTGTCCTGCTGTTTGTTCTGACGTGTCTTGACGGCACGGGTAAAGAGTTTCTTGTCGATGATGACGCCGGTAAGAGAAGGATTGGCTTTCAGCGAAGAGTCCTTCACGTCGCCGGCCTTGTCACCAAAGATGGCGCGCAGCAGTTTTTCCTCTGGCGATGGGTCGCTTTCTCCCTTAGGCGAAATCTTACCTATCAGGATATCACCAGGCTCCACGCGTGCACCGACACGTATGATACCGTTCTCGTCCAAGTCCTTAGTGGCTTCCTCGCTCACGTTTGGAATATCTGCAGTGAACTCCTCTGCGCCGCGCTTTGTCTCACGAACATCGAGGGTGTATTCATCCACATGCACAGATGTCAGGATGTCTTCACGCACAATGCGCTCATTCAGCACAATAGCGTCCTCATAGTTGTAGCCCTTCCATGGCATGTAGGCCACGAGCAAGTTGCGGCCGAGCGCAAGTTCACCGTTCTCCGTGGCATATCCTTCGGTAAGGATGTCGCCTTTCTTCACACGCTGTCCCTTGTCGCAGATTGGACGCAGGTCGATTGTCATGTTCTGGTTGGTACGGCGGAACTTCGGAATACGATATTCCTTCAGAGCAGGCTCGAAACTTACAAACTCCTCGTCGTCTGTGCGGTCGTAGAGTATGCGTATCGTCGTGGCGTCAACATAGTCGACGACGCCGTCGCCTTCAGCGGTAATCATAGTGCGCGAGTCCTCGCACACCTGCTTCTCAATACCTGTTCCGACAATAGGTGCCTCGTTATGCAGCAATGGCACAGCCTGGCGCATCATGTTGGAGCCCATCAGTGCGCGGTGGGCGTCGTCGTGCTCAAGGAATGGGATGAGCGATGCAGCGATAGAGGCAATCTGCTGTGGCGATACGTCGATAAGGTCGACGTCAGTTGGCGGGACAACGGGGAAGTCGGCATCCTGACGACACTTCACGACAGGACGTATGAATGTTCCGTCGTCGCGCAGAGGTGCATTGCCCTGTCCTATGACGTGATCCTGCTCCTCTTCTGCTGTAAGATATACAACGTCGTCATTGTTCAGATTTGCCACGCCTTTCTCCACCTTGCGGTATGGTGTGGAGATAAATCCGAGTTCGTTTATTTTCGCATATACACACAGCGATGAGATAAGTCCGATGTTTGGTCCTTCGGGGCTCTCGATAGGACAGAGACGTCCGTAGTGTGTATAGTGTACGTCACGCACTTCAAATCCGGCGCGCTCACGCGACAGTCCACCAGGGCCGAGTGCTGACAGACGGCGCTTGTGCGTAACCTCTGCCAGAGGGTTTGTCTGGTCCATGAACTGTGACAACGGGTTAGTGCCGAAGAACGAGTTGATAACGCTCGAAATCGTCTTGGCATTGATAAGGTCGGTTGGCGTGAACACCTCATTGTCGCGCACGTTCATACGCTCGCGTATAGTGCGGCTCATACGTGCCAGGCCTATTGAGAACTGATTGCTCAACTGCTCGCCGACAGTACGCACGCGACGGTTCGACAGGTGGTCGATATCGTCTACCGTTGCCTTCGAGTTGATGAGTTGTATCAGGTATTTTATAATCTCGATGATGTCTTCCTTGGTCAACACTCTGACGCTGTTCTCTGTATTCAGTCCCAGTTTCTTGTTGATACGGTAGCGTCCGACCTCTCCCAAGTCGTAGCGCTTGTCCGAGAAGAACAGGTTCTGGATTACTTCGCGAGCCGAAGCGTCATCTGCCGGGTCTGCGTTGCGCAGTTGGCGGTATATATAGAGCACGGCCTCCTTCTCTGAGTTGGAGGGGTCTTTCTGTAAGGTGTTGAAAATAATAGAGAAGTCCTGCGCCATCGACTCATTCTTGTGTACAAGTATCGTCTGTGCGCCGCTCTCCAGGATTTCGTCGATGTTGTCGCCCGTAATCTCTGTTTCGCGCTCCATTATCACCTCATTGCGCTCAATGGAAACGACTTCGCCGGTATCCTCGTCTACGAAATCTTCATTCCAACTCTTCAGCACGCGTGCGGCAAGTTTTCTTCCGACAGCCTTTTTGAGTGCTGACTTATTTACTTTCACCTCTTCTGCCAGTTCAAAGATTTCGAGAATATCCTTATCGTTCTCGTAACCGATGGCACGAAGCAGCGTAGTGACGGGAAGTTTCTTTTTACGGTCGATGTATGCGTACATCACGTTGTTGATGTCTGTTGCAAACTCTATCCAAGAGCCTTT
The DNA here is from genome assembly GCA_937877595.1 of uncultured Prevotella sp. Taxonomy (GTDB): domain Bacteria; phylum Bacteroidota; class Bacteroidia; order Bacteroidales; family Bacteroidaceae; genus Prevotella. The sequence goes on along the minus strand of CALFIY010000064.1, from coordinate 3,692 downwards.
GAACGGAATGATACGTGCCGAATACAGCAGTGTTCCGTTTGCATGGACATTCTGACCGAAGAAAACGCCCGGCGAACGGTGCAGTTGCGAAACTACAACGCGTTCTGCTCCATTAATGATAAACGTACCGTTGGACGTCATGTAAGGAATAGGACCCAGGAAAACGTCCTGGATCACAGTACCAAAGTCCTCGTGGTCAGGGTCAGTGCAGTAAAGTTTGAGTTTTGCCTTCAGGGGTACGCTATAAGTCAGCCCGCGCTCCAGACATTCGTCGATGGTGTAGCGTGGCGGGTCGATATAGTAATCCAAGAACTCAAGCACGAAGTTGTTGCGCGTGTCGGTTATAGGGAAATTCTCTGCGAACACCTTATAAAGTCCGTCGTTCTTGCGTTCTTCAGGTGGTGTGTCCAACTGCAAGAAGTCTTTGAAAGACTTTAGTTGCACGTCAAGAAAATCCGGAAATGGCATGGGATTCTTGACACTGCCAAAGTTAACTCTGTTGTCTATTACTTTTGAAGCCATATATTTAATATGTTCTGTTTGGGAGAAAAAAATGGGTAACAACCCGTTAAGACAAAAAACGGTCGGGAACCCTCTACTGGAGAGCCCCCAACCGCTTGGGTATTCTGTTCAAGATTACTTGAGTTCGACGGTAGCGCCGGCCTCTTCGATAGCCTTCTTAAGGTTCTCTGCCTCGTCCTTTGAGAGACCTTCCTTGATGGTAGCAGGAGCACCGTCAACGAGATCCTTAGCCTCTTTCAGACCGAGACCGCAAGCCTCTTTCACAGCCTTTACAACCTGCAACTTAGCGGCGCCGACTTCCTTCAGAACAACGTCGAAAGAAGACTTCTCCTCAGCAGCAGCGGCCTCGCCGCCGGCAGCAGGACCGGCAGCCACAGCAACTGCTGCAGCAGCGGGCTCAATTCCATACTCGTCCTTCAGGACTGTTGCCAACTCTTGTACTTCTTTTACTGTAAGGTTTACCAACTCTTCAGCAATAGATTTAATATCTGCCATTTTATTTAAGATTTTGATTGTTTTTAATGTTAATGTTACTTTCTCTGGTGTCGCTTATTTGTTACGCTCAGCGATAGCGTCAAGCAGGCCATGAATTTTGCCGCCGGCGTTCAGACCGGACACAACATTCTTGACAGGAGATTGCAGCAGAGCGATAACGTCAGCAATGAGTTCGTTCTTGCTCTTGATAGAAACAAGTTCTTCCAGTTTGTCGGCGCCTACGAAGAAGCCTTCTTCAGCATATGCAGCCTTCAGTGCAGGAATACCTTCTTTCTTATACTCTTTCAGCAACTTTGCGGGAACGTTTGCCACCTGCGTGAACATCAGGGCTGTGTTTCCCTTCAGGCTGCCATACAAGGGTGAGAAATCTATTTCCGAAGCCTCCATAGCCTTGTGGAGAAGCGTGTTCTTCACAACGATCATCTTTATCTCGTTCTTGAAGCACTTGCGACGAAGTTCGCTTGTCTTCTCAGCGTTGAGGCCGGTGAGGTCAACGAGATAGAAATGTGGGTAGGCTTTCAGTTTCTCGCCAAGTTCTACGATAATAGTATCTTTTGCTTCCTTTTTCATGTCTTTAAACTTTTTACGAGTTACTCAACTGATTTAGGATCTACCTTAATACCGGCACTCATGGTGCTCGAGATAAAGATACTCTTCATATACGTACCCTTGGCAGCAGCAGGCTTCAGTTTGATGATAGTCTGCAAGAACTCCTTAGCATTCTCGTATATCTGCTCAGGTGTAAAGGTAACCTTACCGATAGAGGCGTGTACGATACCAGCCTTGTCCACCTTGAAGTCAATCTTACCTTGCTTCACTTCCTTCACAGCCTTTGCGACATCCATAGTCACAGTGCCGCTCTTCGGGTTTGGCATAAGTCCGCGAGGGCCGAGTATACGTCCCAACGGGCCAAGTTTACCCATGCATGAGGGCATTGTAATAATCACATCAACGTCAGTCCAACCGCCTTTGATCTTATCGATATATTCGTCCAGACCAACGTAGTCGGCACCGGCAGCCTTAGCAGCCTCTTCCTGATCAGGAGTACAGAGAGCGAGAACACGTGTCACCTTACCTGTACCATTTGGCAGCGACACCACGCCGCGTACCATCTGGTTGGCTTTACGTGGGTCAACGCCCAGACGCACATCAACATCTACAGAAGCCTCAAACTTGGTTGTGGTAATTGCCTTCACCAACTCTGCAGCCTCGCGTAAAGAGTATGCTTTCCCTGCTTCAACCTTATCAGCCACCAACTTTTGATTTTTTGTCAGTTTACTCATTTTTGTAATTGAAGTTATTTGTTATTTACCAGGGAAGTCCCCTTTCACAGTGATACCCATACTACGGGCAGTACCTGCTATCAACTTCATTGCCGACTCCACAGTAAAGCAGTTCAAGTCAGCCATTTTGTCCTCAGCGATGGCGCGCACCTGATCCCAAGTAACGCTTGCCACCTTCTTACGGTTTGGCTGAGCCGATCCACCCTTGATCTTTGCTGCCTCCATGAGTTGAACTGCAGCAGGAGGAGTCTTGATAACGAAACTGAATGACTTGTCTGCATAGTATGTGATAACGACTGGCAATATTTTGCCTGCCTTATCCTGGGTTCTGGCGTTGAACTCTTTGCAGAATCCCATAATGTTAATACCCTTCGAACCCAGAGCAGGTCCTACGGGAGGAGAGGGATTCGCAGCGCCACCTTTAATCTGTAATTTGATTAATCCAGCAACTTCTTTAGCCATTTCTGTTTATTGTTTTTTATTCGTTATATAAGTCGGAAGGAGTGGAAGCCTCCTGTGACTATATATAGAAACAGGCATATCGTAACATCTATGCCTTATTCCTTCTCTACTTGTGTGAAGGCGAGTTCCAGTGGAGTTTTTCTTCCGAAGATCTTCACCATCACTTTCAGTTTTCTCTTTTCGGCGTTAACCTCTTCAATCACGCCGTTGAAGCCATTGAACGGGCCGTCGATCACCTTCACCGTCTCGTTGACAGCATAAGGCACGCTTGTCTCCGCACTCTCTATGGCAGACTCTTCGGCAGTGCCGAGAATTCTGTTCACCTCTGTCTGCCTTACCACCTGTGGGTTTTCCATTCCTCCCAGGAAACCCAAAACATTGGGAATAAAGCGCAGCATGTGTGCCACTTCTCCCTGCAGGTCAGCCTGTACCAATACATATCCCGGAAGGAACAGTTTCTCCTTTACCACGCGCTTGCCATTACGGAGAGTAGCATATTTCTCTGTGGGCAGAAGCACTTCTCCCACATGGGCGTCAAGAATATCATTGTGCTTTTTGGCAGCATCAATGTACTCCTTCACCTTTCCTTCTTTTCCGCTAACGGCACGCAGTACGTACCATTTCATTCCAGCCGTATCAGCCATTGTCTAAGATTTCTCGAAAGTTTAGTTTGGATAAATTGAACTCATGACTGCCTTGAACACAACATCCATCAGCCATACCACGAGTGCAATAACCAACGATGCCGAAAGAACCACCACAGCACTCTGTCTCAGTTCTTTTCCTGTTGGCCATGTCACTTTGTGGGCCAACTCGCTGTAACAAGCCTTACAATAATTTACAAACTTCTTAAGCATATCGTCTTGTCTATCTTGGCACGGGAAGGAGGACTCGAACCCACGACCCTCGGTTTTGGAGACCGATGCTCTA
>CALFIY010000063.1 GCA_937877595.1 uncultured Prevotella sp. | reverse complement strand
CGGTGAATACAATAATAGTACAAAAACATTCTTCTGGGAGTACTGATAACTGTCGATGCCTGTGTCTTTTGCCGCTACTGGCAAGATTTTAATATAAACACAAAGAGCGGGAAGCCGCGCCGACATCCCCGGCTTCGGTTTCCACTCTTCGTTTCTCCACATTATTATATATTATAGGCCGTCCGCTTGTTACGCCGCATGGAGAAAACCATTATACAGATAGTGGCGGTCATGGACAGAGCAAGGTGTCGGACGGAGGATGTCGGAAACTGCTGTTTTATCGCGCAGTTGCTTAATTATTGAACAAAGAAAATAAGCAGCGTGGAAAACTATATTGTTTTATCCATACTGCTTATTTCTAACCAGTTACGCAGATCAGCGCTCTATAAAATGATCAATACTCATCCTCGTTGAAGAGAAAATCCTCCTTGGTAGGGTAGTCAGGCCAGATATCTTCTATACTTTCGTATATATCACCTTCATCTTCTATCTCCTGAAGGTTTTCGAGCACTTCAAGAGGAGCGCCAGAGCGTATGGCATAGTCTATCAGTTCATCCTTGGTAGCGGGCCAAGGTGCGTCTTCCAGTTTTGAGGCTAATTCCAATGTCCAATACATGATTTGTAAGTTTATGTGATTAGAGGATTAACGTGTTTCGCTTCGAGAGGTTGCAAAAGTAATATATTTTTTCTTATCTGCAAGTATTCTGCCATAATTTTTCGCTGTGCCCTGCGATAAAGTTCAATTTCTTTGCCAACGCAAAAAGATAATCGCTAAGCCTGTTAAGATACTCCATAACTTCTGGCGACACAACAGCATCATGAGAAAGCGCAACGACACGGCGTTCAGCCCTGCGGCAAACAGTGCGGCAGACATGAGCCTCGGCGGCCGCCAACGTTCCGCCAGAGAGAATGAACCCCAGTCGCTCAGGCAGCATCTGCTGAATGTCGTCGACCGACTGTTCGAGCAGCGTCACTGCGTCCAAAGGCAGATGAGCCGACTGCGGAAGCGGCGTGTCCTCTTGGCTTGTCGCCAGATTAGTACAGACATTGAACAGAGTGTTCTGAATATTGAATATCATCTGCTGGTCTTCGCCATCCTGCATCGTGGCAGCAAGCAAGCCAAGATGTGCGCTAAGTTCGTCAACGGTACCATACGCCTCAAGGCGTGCACACGATTTGCTGACGCGCTGTCCGCCAACGAGCGACGTCTGTCCTTTGTCGCCTCTTCGAGTGTATACTTTGCTGATTGTTCTCATGGTATTATATTTGTAATTATTATTAATAAGGTGTATCAGAAATTCACGATGTAGTTTTTCTTGTGTCGGTTGTCTGCGAAAAGCAGTATGCCACAGTAGTAGAGGTCGAACGAAACCGTGACACGCTCATCGTTAATGAGCGACCGCCACGCTGCCATGTCACGCCATATTCCCTCAACGACAACTGCCGAACGGCTGTCGGCTGCATTCAATATTCTGCCAAGCATATCGCGCTGTTCTATAGCGGCGCGCGCCAACTCCACATGCTCTGGCAGTTGCTCTTCAAAGCGTATGCTCCTGCACCCTGCGCGCCACCACTCCTCGTACTCGTCGGCAAGCATTGCCGACGGCTGCCGCCAGTTGGCAAGCCGCAGGTACAGACGTCCCAATTTGCGCTGCAGCCAAGATCCACGCAAATCGCCGCGCTCGTAGGCATAATACGGCCAGTGCTCGTTGAGCACATAGCGGACAAAGGCATAGTCGGCGGGCGAATGGATACCAAACCCACAGCAATGGCCTATACGCTTTAGCCAAACAATGCAACGCTGTAACTGATTCATAAGACTAAAAGCAAAGGTAATGCTAATCCATAAAAGATGTAGTAAAAATTAACAAATATTACAACAAAAGTAAAAATATTCTGCGCATATCGCGCGTAGTTTCCAAATTATTAGTACCTTTGCAGCCGCATTTAACGATGTACCCCACCTCTGTTGATGAGGGTGGCAGGCATCAGAAGGATGTATTTATTAACTTTTTAATCATCAAATTTTATGTATTTGGATCAAGCAAAGAAGAAGGAAATCTTCGAGAAGCACGGCCAGTCGGCCACCGACACGGGTTCTGCTGAGAGCCAGATTGCTCTCTTCACCTATCGCATCAGCCACTTGACTGAGCACCTCAAGCAGAACCGCAAAGACCACAGCACAGCACGCTCGCTGACTATGCTGGTAGGTAAGCGCAGAAAACTGCTGAAATATCTCTACAACAAGGACATCAATCGCTATCGTGCCATCGTCAAGGCACTTGGCCTGCGTAAGTAAGCCAGCAACAAGCCACACAGAGAGGCTATGGACGCGCTGGAACAGATGAAGATAAACTTAAGGGGGCTGGAGGAGACAGAACGTGTCTGCCACTTCCAACTTTCCGACAGTTTCTTCGCTGCACTGGAAGGCTCACAGTTAGAGCACGGCAACGTAGACGTCAGCCTGACCATCCGCAAGATGACAGGAGTCTACGAACTTACGTTCGACATCAATGGCGAGGTGACGGTAAGTTGCGACCGCTGTCTTGACGACATGCAGCAACCCATTGCTGGTCATCACAAGATTATGGTAAAGTTGGGGGAGGAATACTCTGAAGCCGACGACACCATCACCATTGACGAACAAGACGGTACGCTCGACGTAGCATGGCTGCTATACGAATACGTAATGCTGGCCATTCCCATACAGCACTTTCATAAGCCTGGTGGCTGCAATGCCGAGATGACAAGCAAACTCAGCGAACTTAACGCTGCTTCGGAAGAAACATCCGTTGACCCGCGCTGGGAGAAACTTCTGAAATTAAAAGAGAAGAGCGAAAAGTAAAATTTAATAGTAAAATAGGACTCGCTTTAGCGCTTTTACAAAGCGTAGCGACTAAAAGAAATTAAAATTATGGCACATCCTAAAAGAAGACAATCCAAGACCCGTACCGCTAAGCGTCGTACGCATGACAACGCAGTAGTTCCCACGCTGGCAGTATGCCCTAACTGTGGTGCCTATCACATCTACCACACTGTATGCCCCACTTGCGGATACTATCGTGGTAAGATAGCCGTCGTTATGGACGAAACTGCAGAATAATGAGCAAAATCAATGCGATAATCACTGGTGTTGGTGGCTACGTGCCTGATTATGTCCTCAACAATGAGGAACTGTCGCGCATGGTAGACACCAACGACGAGTGGATTATGACGCGTGTAGGAATAAAAGAGCGCCGAATTCTTACAGAAGAAGGTCTCGGAACAAGTTACATGGCCCGCAAGGCTGCTAAGCAACTTATCCAGAAGACAGGTGTAGATCCTGACACCATCGATGCGCTTATCGTTACGACATCCACAGCCGACTACAAGTTTCCCTCCACTGCAAGCATCGTTCTTGGCAAGTTGGGACTGAAGAATGCTTTTGCTTTCGACTTCTGGGCAGCCTGTTGCGGCTTCCTTTACACACTTGACATAGCCGCCGCCATGATACAATCCGGCCGCTACAAAAAGATAATAGTGATAGGAGCCGACAAGATGTCGAGCGTTGTAGACTACAAAGACCGCGCCACATGTCCGCTCTTTGGCGACGGAGCAGCAGCAGTGCTGCTTGAAGCCACAGAAGAGCAAGGCATCGGCTGCATGGACAGTTACTTCCGCTGCGACGGCAAGGGTCTGCCCTTCCTGCACCTTAAAGCCGGCGGTTCCGTTTGTCCGCCAAGCCACTTTACCGTAGACCATCGTCTGCACTACCTCTATCAAGAGGGCCGCACAGTGTTCCGCTATGCCGTCACTAATATGAGCGACGACTGTGCACTTATAGCAGAGCGCAACAACTTGACAAAAGACAACATCCAGTGGGTAGTGCCTCATCAGGCTAACATGCGCATCATTGAGGCTGTAGCCAAGCGTCTGGAACTTAGCATGGAGCAGGTAATGGTCAACATTGAGCACTTCGGTAATACTTCTGCAGCCACCATTCCTCTTGCAATATGGGAGAATGAGCATCTGCTGAGGAAGGGCGACAACATCATAATGACCGCCTTCGGTGCCGGTTTCGTTCACGGAGCCAGTTATTACCGCTGGGCTTATGATGGCAAAGCATAATACATAATGCAAAATTATAATGCATAAGGCAGGATTTGTAAACATTGTTGGCAATCCGAATGTAGGCAAAAGTACGCTCATGAACCAATTGGTTGGTGAGCGTATTTCTATTGCCACCTTTAAGGCTCAGACCACTCGCCACCGCATAATGGGCATTGTCAACACGCCCGACATGCAGATAGTATTCAGCGACACTCCTGGAGTTTTGAAACCCAACTATAAACTGCAAGAATCGATGCTTGCCTTCTCTGAGTCGGCATTACAGGATGCCGATGTGTTGCTGTACGTCACCGACGTGATAGAAAATCCCGAGAAAAACATGGATTTTCTGGAAAAGGTGCAGAAAATGAGCATCCCAGTAATACTGCTTATCAACAAAATTGACGAACTTGAGAAGTCAGAGGTAAGCGGTAAGTGGTTAGAGAATACTTCTTCCTCTGACAAGCCCATCACCGCCCACCATTCACCGCTCACCCCTCAACAGACGCTGTCTGCGATTGTCGATAAGTGGCACACGCTGCTCCCCAAGGCAGAGATTCTCCCCATATCGGCTAAAAACAAGTTCGGCATCGATATGCTGCTGCGACGCATTGGCGAGTTACTTCCCGAAAGTCCTGCTTTCTTCGATAAAGACCAACTTACCGACAAACCGGCACGCTTCTTTGTGTCGGAAATAATACGCGAAAAGATACTGCTTTACTACGACAAGGAAATTCCTTACGCCGTAGAAGTCAGCGTAGAACAGTTCAAGGAGTCTGAGCGCAACATCCGTATCAGCGCCGTGATTTACGTAGAGCGTGAGTCGCAAAAAGGCATCATCATAGGCCATCAGGGCATAGCCCTAAAGCGTGTTTCCACGGAAGCGCGTAAGTCGCTGGAGCGCTTTTTCGGCAAGCCAATCTTCCTTGAAACCTTTGTGAAGGTAGACCGCGACTGGCGTTCGTCACAGCGCGAGTTAGACAGTTTCGGCTACAACCCAGAGTAGTACATAAGCCACTTCTCTCCCCTCTTAGTCATAGGCACCACTATCTCCTCCTGCGTGGAGTCGGCAAACTGCAGTGTGATAAAAGCATCCACCACACCCGTTCTGCTGTCAGCATGCTGTGGTGTCTCGCTTAGCACGACACCATTCAGTCCGCCGTGCTGCTGTTCGATATTGCTTATGTGCTGTTGCACTGCAACGAGCAACTGTTCCCGATAGCCGTCAGGCAGGGAGTCGGCCACACAAATCCCTTCCACAAAATCCTCCACGCCGTGTTCGTCGAGCAACAGCGAATAGTAGTCGCGCGCTGCCTGCTGGGCAGCATTGTCGGCTGCTTCCTTCTGCGAACATGCTGTCAGCAAAAGAAATAGCATTGTGCAGCAGACTGCCGCACAATGCATGGTTCCATTAGTCAGTATTCTATTCCTCATACATCCATTCTCCTGCTTCTGCCTCGCTCTGGTCTACCAGTGTAGTTCTGTCAACAACTGTCACTCCACCACTCACCTTGATAAATACTTTCTTCTTCATAATATGTATCCACGGCAGCACGCGGCGCCATGTTATCTCACCTCTACGGGATAGGCCGGCGCCAGCATCTTGTTTGCAAACAGCACTACAGCCATCACGGCAGGCATGGCAAAGTTACTTCTGTCTTACGAAGACGTTGATGGGCGTTCCCGTCAGTGTCCAGTGCTCGCGCAACTTATTCTCAAGGAAACGCTTGTAAGGTTCCTTCACGTACTGCGGCAGATTGGCATAGAATACAAAGGTTGGTATCTTTGTGTCGGGCACCTGGCTCACATATTTTATTTTTATATACTTTCCCTTGATGCTTGGCGGCGGCGTAGCCTCTATCAGCGGCAGCATTATCTCGTTGAGTTTCGATGTACCGATCTTTATCGTACGGTTCAGATATACCTGCTTTGCTGTTTCGAGCACCTTGAAGATGCGCTGCTTTGTTACTGCCGAAGCAAAGATGATGGGAAAATCGACGAACGGGGCCATGCGCTCGCGGATGGCGTTCTCAAAAGTCTTGATGGCAATCTGCGACTTGTCTTCCACGATGTCCCATTTGTTGACGACAACCACAAGACTCTTGTTGTTCTTCTGGATGAGTTGGAAGATATTCATGTCCTGTGCCTCAATGCCTCGCGTAGCGTCGAGCATGAGGATGCAGACATCGCTGTTCTCAATGGCGCGGATGGAACGCATGACGCTGTAGAACTCCAGGTCTTCAGTAACCTTGTTCTTGCGGCGTATTCCGGCAGTATCCACGAGGTAGAAGTCAAAGCCGAACTTGTCGTATTTAGTGTAGATGGAGTCGCGCGTGGTACCTGCAATGTCAGTCACGATATTGCGGTCTTCGCCTATGAAAGCGTTGATGATGCTCGACTTGCCTGCATTGGGTCGCCCCACAACGGCAAATCGCGGCGTGCCGTCTTCCATGTCGTCTATCTCGTCGGTTTTCAGTCGGCCTACGACGTAATCGAGCAGATCGCCAGTGCCACTTCCCGTGGCTGCGCTGACGGGGAACGGGTCGCCAAGGCCAAGCCGGTAGAATTCATACTGGTCGTAGAGATGCTTGCCGTCGTCTGCCTTGTTTGCTACGAGCACCACTGGTAGTTTGGCGCGTCGCAGTATGTTGGCCACATCCATATCGAGGTCGGTCATGCCGTTTTGTATGTCGACAAGAAAGAGCACCAGGTCGGCCTCTTCTGTTGTCACCATCACCTGCTTGCGTATCTCCTCCTCGAAAACGTCGTCGCTGTTCACCACCCATCCTCCTGTGTCGACCACGGAGAACTCCCTGCCGTTCCATTCGCATTTTCCGTACTGGCGGTCACGCGTAGTGCCTGCCTCGTCGCTCACGATGGCATGGCGGGTATTTGTCAGCCGGTTGAAGAGTGTAGATTTTCCTACATTCGGCCGACCTACTATTGCTACTAAATTGCTCATTATTTCCTATGTTTGCTGAATACAATATTTTCAAAACATTTACACTGGTATCCAGAACCAGAATGTGGAACCCTTGCCCACTTCGCTCTCTACACCGATTTCGCCGCCGCATTTCTCAACGATGGCCTTGCAGATGGAAAGGCCGAGACCAGTGCCCTGAATGAAGTCGTTGAGTTTCACAAAGCGCTCAAAAACTTTCTGCAACTGGTCGCTGGGAATGCCCGTGCCAGTGTCTTCGCAGTATACATAGAGCGCACGGTTTCCTTTGCGTTCCTCCAAGCGGTATCCCACGCGTATATGGCCCTGCTGCGTATATTTCACGGCATTCGTAACGAAGTTTGTTATCACCTGTTCTATCCTTCCGTTGTCGATGCTGACAGGCAGCGACTCCATGGGATTGTCTACAAGGAATTCCACGGCAGGCTCGCTCACTCTCTGCGACAGCGATTGGCAAATGTCGTTGAACTCCTTGGCAAAATCAATGTTCTCCGGAACTATCTGCATAGCGTTGGCATCCATGTTGGAGAGCACGAGGATATCGTTGATAAGGCGCAGCAGCATGTCGCAGTTGTTGTGAATGATGCGTATCATTTCGCGTCTCTCGTCCGCGCCGTCTATGGAGTGCAGCAAATCGGAGAAACCGACAATGGCATTGAGCGGCGTGCGGATTTCGTGAGTCATATTTGCAAGGAACACGCTCTTCTGCCGTCCGGAGTCGTTGGCACGCTCTGTCTCCTGCTTCAGTTGTTCCTGGCGCTCTACGAACTGGGTGATATTGCGCGCCACTCCGAAATGACCGGTCACGTTGCCTTGCTCGTCGAAAGTCGGCATACACGACATGATAAAGCACTGCCGCTCCGGATTTGTGCTTGTACGCATCATGTTGCATGTAAACGTGAACGGCTCCTTCCATTTCATGTGGAGCGTTTCATAGGTTTTCTGCCTATCTTCCTCGGCCACCATTTTCAGGTGGTCTTCAAACGAGATGGTATACATGTTTTTCAGGGAGCGCGAGACCGTAAGGGTCTCCGTCTTCTGGTCGGATGACAAAATGTACATGTTGCACGTCTCCATCAGATAGCGCAGTTCTTCCTCGTAGCGCTGTATCTCTGCATTTGCCTTGCGCAATTCTATGTCGTTGCGCTTGGCCTGCAGATACATCTCACGCTCACCGGTAATGTTGCGAGCCGTAACAGAAATGTATACAAGTTTGCCGACATCGTCGCGTATCGGGCGCAGACGTATCTCAAGATGTTCGCGCATGTCGCGCTCTGGTATAATGCTCTGCGAACATACCCAGAATTCCTCTACGTTGTTGCGGTTAAGCACTTCGTTGAACGGCGGTGTCTCAAAAAGGTTAGCATTAGAGAAGAACTCATCGCCCTCCACGCTGTCGAAATGGCAAATCTTGCGCATTTCAGCATTGGAATTTACCAGCCAGCCGTCGGGTGTGTAGAACGACTGTCCAACGATGGAGTTTTCAAAGATTGTCTGGTAGCGCTCCGTCATGTCGCGCTCTTCATCGGTCTGTTCTCTGAGGCGAGCCTCGTCGGTTAAAGTGCTAATGACGCTTACAGGAATCTTTGTGCCGGGTCTGAATTCCACAACGCTCCTTGTTCTGAGGTATCCCCACCTTGGTTTTCCGCCGCCATACTCGTAATTCCACCTGTAACTGTACTCTGCTGTCGGCGTGGTGCCGTCAAGCAGGCCAGCGATGATGAGTTTCACCTCTTCCACGTCGTCGGGATGGATATGTCCTTCCCAATCTTCAAGCGAGATACCCTCGTCAGGCAAAATATGACCGTAAAGTTTGCTGATGTGGTGCGTGCGGACGTCACACCTTGCGACATTGTCGTCGCTGATTTTCAAGGCTTTCTTCATCACCTCCGTGGTGAAGCGTATGCTCCTGATACGCTCTTTCACACGCCGCGCTATGATGCGATTCATCACCAGCACTATGACGAAGAGCGCCATAATCAGTGTGGTAAGCAGTGCCGGCAGCATCTGCATTGCCTCTGCTGCGAGCAGTGTGTGTATGTATAGCATCGTTGACATATTCCTCGCGCGCGCGTATTAATTATAATAGGTGAAGTAATCCTAATTATGCTGTCTGCTGTTTGTTTCTCTCCATATTGGGCCAGCCTGCTATTGCACAGGCATTTCTACCTTGCGTTCTGACATCTGCATCTCGCATGGCATTTCCACCCATGCCACCGTACCCTTGTTCAGTTCCGACTGTATCTCTATTGTGCCTCCCATCTGCTGCACCAGCGACTGCACGATAGGCAGGTCGAGCCCTGTGCCGCAGAGTTCCTCGTCGCTGTTTCTCACAAAGCGGTCGAAGACATGTGGCAGTGTTTTCTCGTCGATGCCACGGCCAGTGTCTTCCACGCTTATCAGGAGTCTGCCCTGGCTGTATTCGTATTTTGCCCTCACCATGCCCTCCGTGGTAGTGCGGGCGGCATTGTTACATAGTTTTTCTATCACCTTGCCGAGATTGGAGGCATCCACCTCCACCATGATATGCTCGAAGGGATTCTCCACCACGGTCTTTACATTGGGATTGATGCTTGTCCAGCCCATCTGGCAGTGGCTGTCGAAAATCATGGCAAAGTCGACAAACTGTTTGTCGAACTCTATCATGTTGGCATCGAGCCGCGAGATGAAGAGAATGTCGTTAACCAGTCGCAGCAGCGAGTTGCTGTTGCGCTTTATCTCCTCCACGAAGACAGGTTCGTCGGCCTCGTCGTGCTCCTGCTCGAAGAGTTCGGCAAATCCCACCACAGTGTTCAGCGGTGTGCGTATCTCATAACTCATGTTGGTCAGGAACGACTGCTTGAGCAGTTCTGTCTCTTGCGCCTTCTTCTTCTCCACGGCCAAACGCCGTTCTGTCTCCACCATGTCAGTCACGTTGCGACACATACCGAAGTATCGCTCAACGTTGCCCTGCTCGTCGAACATAGGCACCATATTGAACAGCAGCCATATCTGTCGGCCCTGCTCGTCGTGGAACTCTGTCTCGAAGGTCTGCTCTATTGGGCGCGTCACGCGATGGTCCATGCGGTTGAGCACGCTCGACACAGCACGCTGGTAGCGCGGCGACGCGAGTCGTATGCAGCGCAACTGCGACAGTCCGAAATGCTTCTTGCCTATCGTGTCGGAAACTTCGAGGGTGAACCTGTCGGGATAGTAATTGACGAGTCTTACGTTACTTATCCTGAGCGCAAAGTTTGTCTTGTCGTTATATTCCTGTATGCTGCGCGTTGCCTCCTGCAGTTCGAGCGTTCCCTCCTGCTGGTGATGGAACGAGTCAACCATTTCCGTCACGTTGCGCCCTACCATGTAGATGCCCTCCAGTTTTCCCTCGCTGTTGCGAATAGGATTGATGGAACTCTCGTAATATATCTTGCCCTTAAGGCCAAACTCATCGAGCCTGTATCTTTCGTCGGTGAGCGTCGAGAAGTCGACAATGGCCGTGGTGCGAGTATCTTCCAGGTGTTCCATGTCGATGTTGCTGAACACAGGATTGTTCTGCAGCATGAACTTGTCTCTCAGCAGTTGCTGACGGTTCTTGACACCGAAGGTCTGACATGCCTTCTCGTTGATTTCGCGCAGCACGCCGTTGGCATCGTAGAAAATTACGTCTACCATCGACGAAGAGAACAGCGTATGATAGCGCATGAGCAACTGGTTGACATGCTGCTTGCGCCTGACTTCGTCGGTCACGTCGCGCTGCACACCAAGTATGCTCGTGGGACGTCCCTTAATGTCGCGCCGCGCTATGGAGAGGTTCATCTCGTAAGTCGCCATGTTGCCAGCAGCATCGGGACATCCGTTCAGTGTGACGGTGGCCGAGAGGCGCTTACCCTCACAGATATCGAACACGAGTTTGCGCATGTTCTCAAAACTGTCGCGCTCGTAGAACTCCGAGAATTCCACGGGGTTATATTCCCTGCTCTGCTCCGAACCGTTTCTGAGTATGGTGTAATGGCGCGTGGCAATGTCGTAGATCCACAGTTGCAGTTTTCCTGTCTGCAGCACCAGCGCCAGCCGTCCGTTCTGGCTTTTGCTCTCTATGGCAGCCTGCTGCTCGCGATAGATGTAAAGCCTATTGTAGAAGAGGAGCACAAAAACACCAATAAACACCGCTGCCACAAAGTAGACCAGCATGTGTTCAAAGTCGAAGGCGCGTATAATGTCGTCGGTACCTGCATACGCTGCGAGCGACATCGCTGTCGCCACAACAGTCATCATGCTACGCATTGACAGGCGCTTCCCTGGCTTTAGGTTCATCAGCGTGTTATTGGCAGTAATAAAAAAAGATTGCAATCTGCCCACAAAAATAGTTATTTCGGGGCAGACTGCAAAATTTTAATCTTTTTTTCTGTCTTTTCAGAGAGGATATTCCTCAAAGGCGTAGAGTACTGTCGAGAGATAGCGCTCTCCAGTGTCGGGAAGCAGTGCAACGATAGTCTTGCCTGCGTTTTCCGGACGATTTGCCACCTGCAGTGCTCCATAGGCTGCTGCACCGGAGGAGATACCCACGAGCACTCCGTCCTTCTGAGCCAGTTCGCGGCCTGTGCGAATAGCATTGTCGTTCTCAACGTCGAGCACCTCGTCGACCACTGAAGCGTCGTAGGTCTTAGGCACGAAGCCTGCGCCGATGCCCTGTATCTTGTGAGGACCGCTCTGTCCGCCGTTGAGCACTGGCGACGATGCCGGCTCCACAGCAACAATCTTGATGTTAGGATTCTTCTCCTTCAGGTACTTGCCTACGCCCGACACCGTACCACCGGTGCCCACGCCAGCCACGAAGACGTCAATCTTGCCGTCGGTGTCGCGCCATATCTCCTCTGCCGTAGTGGCATAGTGCTTGGCGGGGTTGGCAGGATTTTCAAACTGCTGCAGGATGATGCTGCCGGGAATGGAGTCGCGCAGTTCCTGTGCGGCACGTATTGCACCGGGCATACCGTCCTTACCGCTTGTCAGGCGTACTTCTGCGCCGTAGGCTTTCACCAGGTTGCGGCGCTCCACGCTCATCGTCTCGGGCATGGTGAGAATGAGTTTGTAGCCCTTCACTGCAGCCACGAGAGCCAGTCCGACACCAGTGTTGCCGCTGGTAGGCTCGATGATTGTGGCGCCTGGCTTCAGGCGGCCGCTCTTCTCAGCCTCCTCGATCATGGCCAGAGCGATACGGTCTTTCACGCTACCACCCGGGTTGAAGTATTCTACCTTGGCGATGATGGGCTTCTGGAGTCCCTTCTCTGCCGAAAACTTTGCGAGTTCTACCAATGGCGTATTGCCAATGAGTTCCGTGAGTTGTTTTGCGATCTTTGACATAGTCTTTTTATTTTATAATGGTCAATGTTCAATGGTCAATCAAATCTTATCAAGAGCCTGCGAGAGGTCTTCGATGATGTCGTCGATATGTTCCGTACCGATGGAAAGGCGGACAGTGGCTGGGGTGATGTGCTGCTGCTCAAGTTCTTCAGGCGTCATCTGCGAATGGGTAGTGGTATAAGGATGTATCACAAGGCTCTTCACGTCGGCCACGTTGGCAAGCAGTGAGAATATCTCCAGCGAGTCGATGAACTTCCAGGCCTCTTTTTCGCCGCCCTTTATCTCGAAGGTGAAGATGCTGCCAGCACCGTCGGGATAGAGTTTCGTGTAGAGTTCGTGGTCGGGATGAGTAGGCAGCGACGGGTGGTTGACCTTGGCCACCTTGGGATGCTGCTTCAGGAAGTCTACCACCTTCAGCGCATTCTCCACGTGACGCTCTACTCTCAGACTCAGTGTCTCAACGCCTTGAAGCAGTATGAACGCATTGAATGGCGAGATGGCAGCACCGGTATCGCGCAGGATGACGGCACGGATACGGGTTACGAAAGCTGCTGCACCTACTGCATCGGCAAACACGATGCCGTGATAGCTGGGATCGGGCTTGGCCAGAGTTGGGAACTTGTCGGCATCCTTCTTCCAGTCGAACTTGCCGCCGTCAACGATGACACCTCCCAGACTCGAACCGTGACCGCCAAGGAACTTGGTTGCCGAGTGGACCACGATGTCGGCTCCGTACACCAGCGGGCGAATCAGGTAAGGAGTTCCAAAGGTGTTGTCCACGATGAGTGGGATGTTGTGCTTGTGAGCCACTTCGGCCACGCCTTCTATGTTCAGCACGTCGCTGTTGGGATTGCCGAAGGTCTCAGCTATAATGGCTTTTGTGTTGGGCTTGATGGCAGCTTCGAGTGCTGCAAGGTCGTTCACGTTGACGATGGTGTTTGTGATGCCCTGAGTGGCCAGCGTGTGGGTAATCAGGTTGTAGGTTCCGCCATACAGGTTGTCGGCACCTACGATGTGGTCGCCAGCCTGAACGATGTTCTGCAGGGCGTAGGTGATAGCAGCGGCACCAGAGGCTACTGCCAGTCCTGCAACACCACCCTCAAGAGCGGCTACGCGATCCTCTAACACACCCTGGGTAGAGTTGGTCAGTCGACCGTAGATGTTACCGGCATCGCGAAGTCCGAAGCGGTCGGCAGCATGCTGAGAGTTGTGGAACACGTACGATGTAGTCTGGTAGATGGGCACGGCGCGGGCGTCGGTAGCGGGGTCAGCCTGTTCCTGGCCTACATGGAGTTGCAATGTCTCAAAACGGTAATTCTTCTTTGTACTCATAATTTTTTTCCTTTCTTTTTTTTATCCCCTCCGTATTCCCCTCCTTTCTAAGGAGGGGCTAGGGGTGGTTCAACTTATTATTTCCGCTGCAAAGGTACGAAGTTTGGAAATATTCTCCAAATTTCTTGCTCAATTCGGAAAATATACCTAAATTTGCAGTCGAGAAAGAATAACTTTCCAAAATATACTCTCAGAGAACCCTCAAACAGAATAATATTCCAAGTTATGGCAGAAATCTTAGACGAAACCGACCTGCAGATACTGAAAACGCTGCAAAAAAACGCCAAATTGACCACGAAAGAGTTGGCCGATGCCGTTCATCTTACCCCAACACCCGTGTTCGAACGTCAGAAGCGACTCGAACGCCAGGGGTATATCAAGAAGTATGTTGCCATCCTCGATCCAGAGAAACTGAATCAGGGATTGCTCGTGTTCTGCAAGGTGAAGCTTCAGCAGATCAACCACGAGATGGCCGACTCCTTCACTCGCCGCATCATGCGCATCCCTGAAGTCACCGAGTGCTACAACACCTCAGGAGCCTACGACTATTTATTAAAGGTACGCGCGCGCGATATGAAGCAATATCAGGAGTTCGTGCTCAACAAACTGGGCGACATCCAGAACATCAGCGCCATTGAGAGTACTTTCGTCATGAGCGAGATCAAACAGAATTACGGAATAAATATCTAAAAAATCCCTCATCTCTCACGAAATCTTCCGAAACCCTTATGTACAAAGGGTTTCAGCCCCATGAGAGATTTTCTTAATCCCTCCCTAATCTCTCAAAATCTCTCAATAATCCCTCATAGCGAGCCGCTGAGTGCCAACCATAATCACTACACAGCACACACCGAATGGAGTGCTGCCTTGAGAGATTCATGAGAGATTAGGGAGAGATGCGAGAAGTGTGTCAAACAGCAATAACAAAGCCGCAAATTTATTCCCAACTTGGGAATGATTTGTTCCCAGTTAGGGAATGATACGTTCCCAACTTGGGAATATACTCCAAAGCTATGGTTTACTCAAACGTTTGCATAAGTTTTATAGGGTGTGGCGATACGTTGTTCGAGGAAAGTGCGTATCTTTGCAGCAAAAAGGCAACAAACTACAAGTCGAAATATAATAAAGTAATACAGCTATGAGTAAGAAATTTGTAATTGGAGACCGCCTGAAGGACGAGTGGATTTCGGTTCTGGATACAGAGAAGAAGAAACTTGAGTTTACCAACCACCTGGCCAGTGCCAAGGAGTATCTGAAGGAAGAAGATGCACAGTTTAATCTGGCTGAAATCCAGAAGACTGGATATTTCAGCGATTTGCAGATCTACCTGAAAGAAGAAAACAAGGCCTACAAGATAGACGAACGCGACTCGTTCCAGGCGTAAAGACACAAATGTATCAGTAATCATCCCCAGCCGAAATGACTGGGGACGACTATTTATACAAAGAAGTTATAGCATTTGCTCAGGAAGCCTGGATGGTGGGCTATACGCTTGATGACATACAGTCCGAAGCGGCTGTAAACCAACCAGTCAAGGAAATCCTCCTTACGCTTCTTGCGGAAGATGATTTTGTTGACACGCCTGAAATCCTTTCCCTCCGTAATGGCACGACAGGCATTCTCTGCCGTGGCAAAAGCATAGTATAGTCCCTCGTAGGAGACCCTATTGGGGAATCCTCCAGCATCGCCAATCAGGATAATTCGGGACGAAGGTGAGACAACGCACCGACGAGGAATAAAGGCCCCTCGAATCCGAAGGTCGGAATCCAACGGATATCCTTGCTCCAGCGCGACAGACTGGAATCTGAACCTGTCGACCTTCATGTCGCAGAACCCCACCACATTATGCAAGTTGTTGGGGAACACATAGAAATAGCCATGTTTGAACTTGCGCGACATACCAATCGTGATTTTCTGTTCCCTGTTGGCAGGAAGAGCCTGATATTGCTCAAGACTCAGTATGCCGTTTGACGAGTCAGGGTCTATCTGCCGACGAACCTGACTGACAGCACCATCGGCTCCCACAAGATAGCGACAGGCAAATTGCTCTCCTGAACGAAGCGTCACAGTCACGGGATAGTCTAAGCTGGACTTATCTTCCGTGAAACCTACAAACGCACCTTTCAGGAAATTTCCGCCTGCTTCCTTATAACGCCTCAGCAGCAAATCGTCAAATTCCTTCCGCTGTACAATGCGAATCATACGCTCCTCACTGGTGATATGGAGATCGCCCTGGTAAACATTCTCGAAAAACAGGGAGATATGGTCTATCGGCTGATAACTGTACTGCAAACGGGGCATTAACCTTTCGAGCAGATGCCAAGCCTTTGGAGTCAGTCCACCACCACAAACCTTATCACGAGGAAAACTGGCATGGTCTACCAATAAGCAGTCCATACCAGCCTTTTTCAACAAATATCCACAAACGGAGCCGGCAGGACCGGCTCCGATAATAGCTACATCTACATGTCTCAAATCAG
>CALFIY010000062.1 GCA_937877595.1 uncultured Prevotella sp. | reverse complement strand
GCCGATGCCCATCACGGAGTTCATGTCGTGAGTATTGATGATGGTGGTCATATTATACTCACGCGTTATGTCGTGCAGCAAATCGTCAATGACAAGAGAAGTCTTGGGGTCAAGTCCGCTGTTCGGCTCGTCGCAGAACAGATATTTTGGGTTAAGGCTGATGGCGCGTGCTATTGCAACACGCTTCTGCATGCCGCCAGAGATTTCTCCAGGATACTTCTGTTCTGCGCCGACCAGATTGACACGCGCAAGACAGTCCATGGCTCTGTGCTGGCGTTCGCGCAGCGTCATGTTTGAAAACATGTCGAGCGGAAACATCACGTTCTCAAGTACTGTAAGCGAATCGAAGAGGGCTGCGCTCTGGAAAATCATTCCCATCTCCCTGCGCATGTGAACTTTCTCCTGCTTGCTCATTTTACAGAAGTCGCGCCCGTCGTAGAGCACCTGTCCGCTGGTTGGTTCAAGCAGTCCGACGAGATTTTTCATCAGCACAGTCTTTCCCGAGCCGCTCTGTCCTATGATGAGATTTGTCTTGCCGTCATGGAAGGTGATGTTTATGTCTTTCAGCACCTCCTTCTCGTCAAATGATTTGTACAGATGTCTTACTTCTATCATGATAGTAACTGCGTTAGGAAGACGTCAGAGCAGAGAATGAGCACGCTCGATGAAACCACGGCATCCGTTGATGCCTTGCCTACGTTCACCGAACCGCCCTCTACCGTATATCCGAAATACGACGGCACGGCCGAGATGATGAAGGCAAAGAAAAGGCTTTTTATGATAGACATCCACACGAACCACGGCTGGAAGTCGTGCTGCAGTCCGAGCGTCAGGTCGTCGGGCACAATGATTTGTCCGATGTATGCCGTGCCGTATGCACCTACAATACCCATTGCCGACGAGAATATGACGAGCAGCGGCATTATGGTTATCATGCCGAGTATCTTTGGCAGTATTAGATAGCAAGCAGAGTTTATGCCCATGATGTCGAGCGCGTCAATCTGCTGTGTAACGCGCATCGTGCCAATTTCCGACGCGATGTTCGAGCCCACCTTGCCTGCAAGTATCAGGCACATTATGCTACTTGAGAATTCGAGGAGCATTATTTCACGTGTGGTGTAGCCGCTTACCCATCGTGGCATCCATGGACTCTGGATGTTAAGTTTCATCTGTATGCAGATTACGGCACCTATAAAAAAGGAGATAAGCAGCACGATACCTATTGAGTTGACGCCCAGTTGAGCCATCTCCTTTACATACTGCTTCCAAAACATTCGGAAGCGCTCCGGCACGGAGAAAGTGCGCCCCATTAGGATTGTGAAACGGCCCAGCGTGGTGAGCCATGAATGTAGCAGTTTTATCATCGCGTGGAGTGATGTTCTGAAAAACGCTGCAAAAGTAGGCAAAATCTCCGAATAACATGAGACGCCGCAAAAAATTATAACATAATTTCATTATAAATTGCCCGAAAATACTTTTTTTCGTACTTTTGCACCACGTATTTTTTTCATTGACAACGCAATGACAGTAGCCGATTATATCAGAACACCGGATAACGGCGAGCGCCGTTTCTCGTTTGAGGTGTTGCCGCCGCTCAAGGGCAATGGTACGGAGGCTCTCTTCAATACTATTGATAAACTGGTGGAGTTACGTCCTGCCTTTATCAACATTACCACCCATCACTCAGAGTATGTATATCGCGAAATGCCTGACGGTCGTTTCGAGAGGCAGCGCATTCGCCGTCGTCCCGGGACGATAGCCATTGCAGCCGCAATCCAGAACAAATATTCCATTCCTGTTGAGCCCCATGTGATATGCAGTGGCCGCACTGTTGAGGAAATAGAATACGAACTGCTGGACCTGCAGTTCCTGGGCATTCGCAACCTGATGTTGCTGCGCGGTGACAAGGCAAAGGAGGATAGCCGCTTTGTGCCGACACCAGGCGGACATGCCCACACAACAGACTTGATACGGCAGGTAGTGAAATTCAACGAGGGCTTCTTTGCCGACGGCACGCAGATAAAGCACCCAGGCGAAAAATTTGATTTCGGTGTGGCGTGCTATCCTGAAAAGCACGAGGAGGCACCAAATCTGGAGCGCGACATGGAATATCTCAAGCAGAAGCAGGATTTGGGAGCGCAGTATGCAGTAACCCAACTCTTCTACGACAATGAGAAGTACTTCGGCTTTGTTGAACGTGCACGTCAGATGGGCATCACCATTCCCATTGTACCGGGCATAAAGCCAATGTCAAAACTCACCCAACTCACCATGGTGCCCAAGACTTTCCACTGCGACATTCCAGAGGCACTGGCAAAGGAAATTGCATTGTGCAAGACTGATGAGCAGGCACGCCAACTTGGTATAGAATGGACCACTCAGCAGTGCCGCGAACTTTACGAGCATGGCGTGAAGAATATTCACTTCTATACCATGTCGGCTGTCGACTCTGTGGCAGAGATAGCCAAGCGACTGCTGTGATGCGTAGATTTCCTGTATTATAGAGCAATGTTTGAAGAGGTAATAGGACAGCGAGAGATACAGGAGCGGCTGCTCAAGTTAGTAGCCGACGACCGTCTGCCACATGCCATCATGCTGTGTGGGCCTCAGGGCGTTGGCAAGAAGGCTCTTGCCATAGGCTTTGCAAGATACCTGCTCTCCAGAAACACCATGGCGCAGCCCTCCAATGTTCAGGCCATGCTTGACAAACTGGAGCATCCCGACCTGCATTTCACCTATCCCACTATCAAACTTCCCTCGATGTCGTCAGACCATAAGCCGGTGAGCGACGACTTCTCAGCAGAGTGGCATGAGTTACTACGCTCCGGTTTCTACTTCACCATGAATGAGTGGCTGGCGCAGATGGGCGGCGAGAACCAGCAGGCCATCATCACTGCTGGCGAGAGTGACGAACTGACCCGCAAACTCTCCCTTAAGTCGAGTCAGGGTGGCTATAAGGTGAGTGTAATCTGGCTGCCTGAGCGCATGAACATCGAGTGTGCCAACAAGATACTGAAACTGCTTGAGGAACCGCCGGCAATGACGGTCTTCGTCTTGGTGTGCGAACAGCCGGAGCGATTGTTGGAAACCATCAGAAGCCGCGTGCAGCGCATTGACGTGAAGAGGATTGACGCTGACGACATAAGGCAGGCGTTGCAGGAGAAGCGCGGACTGAGCGAAGACATGGCGCAGCGTGTGGCGCGCATGGCTAACGGCAGTTGGATGACAGCACTGGAAATGCTCGGCGTCGATTCTGAGAACGAGCAGTTCTTCCTGATGTTCCAGTCGCTGATGCGCACCGCTTATCAGCGCAAGGCGCGCGACCTCAGAACATGGAGCGACGATGCCGCTGCGATGGGACGCGAGAAGCAGAAGCGTTTCCTCGAGTATTTCCTGCGACTAATCCGCGAGAATTTCATGTACAATTTCGGCAAACCGGAATTGGTCTATATGACGGAGCGCGAGGAGCAGTTTGCCGTACGGTTTGCTGAATACATCAACGAGGCAAACGTGCTGCCGATGGTAGACCTCGCGAACACGGCGATGCGCGACATCTCTCAGAATGCCTTTGCCAAGATAGTCTTTTTCGATTTCGCCTTGCAGATTTCCATTCTTATCAAGGCAGGCAGGTAAGCGGCACACGGCTTACTTCCACCGTTTCTTTGTTTACAGAATATCCCGTAAATAGAAAGCCGTTGGCGACAATGGCCTTTGGATAACTGTATCCGAGGGTCTTGTATCTCCCGTTGTAATGGCGTGCTGGCAGGTCGGTGTCGTCGCCACTTCTGAGAAGTGTGGCGCTGCTGAACACAATGCCGTCGTGGCTAAGAAAAAGTACCAGAGGCCAGCGCCGCTTTGCAGGCGCAGGGCACGCAATCATAAATGCGCGTCCGTCGGACAGGTTGCCGGCACACTGCTTTGTGCGTGCGTCGGGGATAGTGGTCTGTTGCGGCGCCGTCCATGTCTGTCCCTTGTCGGTGCTGATGGAGGCAAGTTTGCAGAAAGTGTTTCGCTGGTCGCGAAACAACATCACGATGCTTCCGTCGCTGCGTAAGTATTGGCTTGGTTCTATGTGGCGCGACTGGTTGCCGTTGTCTTCGCCTTCCATTGCAGCACGCTGCCATCCGCTTCTGCCTGTGGTGTCATGGGTGAATGTTGCGCAGAGATGCAGGCCGGGCTGAAAGTGTACGGCGCCCACCATTATGCCGTCAGCAGACACGCGCGGGTCTTGCTCCAGCACACCAATCATGGCGCTGCCGTCAGCCATTGTCACAGGTTGCGGCGTGCTCCATTTCTTTCCGTCGGTCGACGTGAGAAACAGTGTTGTGCCGCCGCGTGGCTGGAGGCCTTTCTTCCATGCGTTGACAAATGCCGTAAGGGTGTCGCCGCTTACGCTCCATCCTCCCGAGGTGAAGTAATGAGTGGCAGAGGAAACAACAAGCGGTTGCGGCTTGCTCCATGTTTTCCCGTTGTCACGGCTAATGCTGTAGGCCACCCGTGTATCATCGCTGTCCTCGTCGCGCGGCGAACTCTGCCACATGCAGTAGAGGCAGTCGTTGTAGGCTGTCATCACTACGCCGTTGGCATAGTGGTCGGTGTCGTCTGAAGGCGCGAAAACGGTGAAAGTCTCTACGCCGACAGTCCGCTGCAGTCCTACGTCGGCATGCTGTGTGGTGTCTATCAGGTTTGGCGCCAGACGCGGTAGCCACTCTTGCGCCAGCATTGGAGTGATGGCAAGCAAAGCGGCCAGCAGGCTTACGGTTCTTCTCATGGCGTGTCTTGGTTGGAAAGTGTTATTGAAAAAAATGCGGACAGCGCACACGGCGCGTCCGCATTTTTCTGTCAAAGGTTTTGATTACTTGTTCCAGCGTGGGTCGCCAGCCTCCTTGTACTTGGCAGGACCGTCGACCAGTGTGAAGTCGCCAGAAGCAGCATCGGCAAACGGTGTAGCATCGAGCACGGTACCGTCAGCATCGTAGAACTGGATGGTGGCATCTGCAGTATCGTCGGCACTGACAAGGTTCTTCGTCTGGAAGTAGAAGTTGTCCTTGAATGTCGGGATGCCTGTAGTCTTCTGGTTAGAGAAGCCACGCTTGTAGTTTGTTCCGGCAACGATGTTGTTGGAGAACGTGATGACATTGCCTGCAAAGCGCACGTAGAGCAGACGATAGTTTGCTTCGGCGCTACCAACATTGTAGAGCGTGTTGTGGTCTACGACAATCTGTGGAGCAGAGATGCTGACAGCACTTGAAGCATCGTCCATACGGATGAAGTCGCGGCTTGCAGCACTGTTGTAGATTGTGTTGTTGAGCAGGTTGAATACCTTGTAGCCACCGCTGCGGCTGTCGAACATATCGCCACCGGAGCATACGATGTCGTGGATAATGCAGTTCTCGATGGTAATCTCGTCGATAGCAGCAGCCACGTTGATGTAGAAGAAGCCCTTTGTGTAGTTCTTGATCTCAGCATCGTGTATCCACAGTTTACCGAAGTCGCCAGCCTCCTTGAATGTGAAGGCCTGGTCGCCAGAGCCACCTTCGCCATCGAGGGTGATGTTGGCAAATTCAAGACTTGCACCATTGATAATCTGGAAGTAGATACCCTTGATGGTGGCATTGTTGTTAGACTTGATAATTGTGTTCTTGTTAATCTCAACAGACGTGGTGGTACCATCCTCTGTGAAGTCGTAAACGGCATTCTCCGTAAGCATGATAACTTCACCTTCGGCGGCAGTAGCAAGAGCATCCTTCAACTCCTGTACGCTTGTGGCAGGAGTGTAGTTGGGCAGTGTCTGTACCTGTATCTTACCGCGCTGCTTCTCACCGTTGTAGATATAGAAAGTATATGTGCTTTCCACCTGCAGACCGTCGATGGTAGCCTTACCGGCAGCCTTCTCTTCGGTTGTGATGTCATGGCTCAGCAGTTCTTCGCTGTTCTTCACGACAGAGATGCGCGTAACGGCTGTACCGGCAGGCCACGACAGCGTGACACTCGTCTTTGTAATCTCAGTGGCATCGGGAGTGTTGAGTATCTGCTCTGTGCCTGTCTCAAATGTCGTGGCCGACCACTTAGAGTCGGCAGCAGCGCCTTTGGCACGCAGACGGATAGAGTAGATGGTCTCGCCTTCCAACTGCCCTGCAGGAATGGTGAGGGCATTCTCAGTAGAACTGGCCACGATGTCGCTCGGAGTGGCAGTGAACTTGAGGGCAGGAGTGCCGCTGAAGGTCATGTTCTCGTCGTCGGCATAAATCTCCACGTCGTAACTCGTAGCAGTGGAGATGAGTTTCCACGTGACGCGCACACCAGTGGTGTTCTGCACCTTGGCTTCAAGGTCGGCAGGGCTGAACAGGCGACTGTAGTTGACGCTGTTCACGATGTCGTCGGGCTCTGAGCACGCGGTCAGCCCTGCAAGGGGCAGACCGAATGCCATAGCGAGCATTACTTTGTTGAATATCTTGTTCATAATTCAGTTTGCTTTGATGGTGAAATCAATTGTTGTAAGGATAGTCGTTGACAAGCATGCCATTGCTACCGTCGATATAGTACTTCCAGATAGGCCAGAACATGTGCTCATCGGGGTCGTTCATATAGAAGTTGTTGATCATGCTGTTCACCTTCTTGTCGTTTTCGTTCGCAGCATCGCCAATAAGGTTGAACAGACGAGAACTTTCTGTGTAGTTTGCCTTGCCGGTGGCGTCGTCATCGCCATCTTCCAGTCCGTAGATGGTGTAGCCGTCAGCATCATAGTCCTTGCCGTCATCGAGAGTCTGGCCAAGATTTACATCGTAGTATATCTTTTCGGGATAGCCGGCGTATGCACCCTGACGATTTGCCAGGTCGATCATCTTCTGCTTTGTCTCACTGAGAACAGAGCCGAGTTTACCCCAGCGCATGAGGTCAACCTTGCGGATAGCCTCGCCGGCGAACTCAAACTTGCGCTGGTCTTCGATGAGTTGCTGGAAAGCATCCTTCGTGTTTGCGGCAGCAAGGATTGAAGTCACCTTGTCAGCAGGATAAGCGCGATCCATCACCTTTTTCAGCCAACTCTTTGCCTGTGCGATTGAACCGCTTGTGAGTTGGTTCTCTGCCTCAGCAGCCATCATCAATATGTCGGCGTAGCGCATCACCTGGAAGTTGATACCATCGTCGTTGGTAGATGTAACAAGGCGGCCAATGCCCTTACCATCGTTCATCCACTCGAAGCGCAGTTTTCCGAAACACCAGCCGCCGCCGGAAGCGCCGCTGATAACTTTCACGCCGCCTTTCCACTGATAAGGTATGCAGGTGATGTCACGACGGGCGTCGTCCTTGTCGAAGTCGTACCAGAGTGTAGGTGTAGGACCGTTCACGCCGCCCTTGGCGAGTGATGTCCACTGGTCGGTATCGCCATGCTTTACACCCCATGTATAGAGCACGCGGCCACGGCCTTCAGAGAATGGTATCTCAAAGATTGACTCCTGACCTGCAGTGACAATGTCCTTGCAGAGGTTGCGGAAGTTCACGTCGAATGTAGCACCAAGAACATTCTTTTCAGAGTTGATGACATCCTTGCACTCGTCGCGTGCAATCTGATACATCTGCTGGCGCTCTGTCTCAGAAGAGAGGTTGTAGCGCAATGTCTTCTCTTTGCCGAAGAATGACTTACCGGCAAGGAACAGGGCAACGCGGGCGCGCAGACCTTTGGTGAACGACTTGCTGACACGCTCGGTAGAAGCGGTGTAGTCGTTGTCGCCAGGCCAGCCAACGTAGGTCTCAGCCTCAAGAAGGTCTTCGAGAAGTTTCTTAAGAATGACAACGCGGTCGGTCTTCGCCAGATAGATAGTCTCTGTTGTGATAGGCTCGAAGCGGTAAGGTACATCGCCCCATGCCTTCACCAGGTCGTAGTAGATCATGGCGCGCAGCGTGAGCAGTTCGCCATAGAGTTGACCCATGTTGGAGTTGGTGTTGATGTCGCCATATTCCTTCATTGACTCGATGGCCTTGTTGGCACGCTCGATAGCCTCGTAGAGTTTAGCCCATGCGTTGGTGTTGTTGTTCATGTAACTGTTGTCGTCCTTTGCGGAGTATACAGCCAAAGAAGCCTCCTTGTCGTTTGCAGGGTCGGCCACACCACCGTAGTTGTTGAATATCTCGCAGTCGGTGTTGGTGCCGAAGTATGGCACGAAGCGTCCGCGATAAGAGTTCGTCTCGCCGAAGGATTGGTGAATACCCATCACAGCGGCATCGGCAAGCACTTCGGTTGAGAAGATGATATCTTCGCTCATTGCCGACTTGTTGGGAGCATCGAGAGCATCGCTGCACGATGCCATCATACCACTAACTGCGGCTACACCTATTATATATTTATACTTATTCATAGTTTTATAATGCTTTTAGTGGATTTAGAAGTTCACGTTAAGTCCAATCACGAACTGGCGGCTCTTTGGATAAGCAGAGAAGTCTACGCCAGGAGTGAGGTTGGTGCGGCGAACAGAAGAGACTTCAGGATCGGAACCCGTGTAGTCTGTGATGCAGAATACGTTGTAGCAAGTAGCGTACACGCGGACAGTGTTCAGATGAGCCTTCATAAGCACCTTCTTTGGCAGGGTGTAGCCCAGAGTCAGAGTAGCCAGACGCAGGAACGAAGCGTTCTCCACACCGTAGTCGGTGAGAATGTACTTTGTCGTGTATGGTGTCCACATTGTGGTGCTGGCATTCAGAGTAGCCAGTTCGTCTGCGTTGTTGTAGTCGAGCAGTTCGCCGTTGCCGTTGATGTAGGTCCAGCGCTTGCCGGCGGCCATCTCGTCGGTCAGGTTCCAGTATACGCTGGCCTTACCGGTCTGAGTGAACATCAGTTTGTTGGCGTTGTAGACGTCGTTGCCAATGCTCCAGTTGAAGTTGGCAGCAAGGTCGAAGCCGTAGGCGCGTGCGTTGATGTTGAAACCACCGGTGCATTTCGGATTGGTATCGCCGATAATCTGACGGTCGTACTTGTCAATCTTGCCGTCGAAGTTGGTATCCTTAATCTTCATCATACCTGGCTTTACAGATGTACCGATAACGTCGGATGCATCGACCACGCCATCTTTCAGTGTCCATTTGCCTGCAGCCTGCGAAGCGGCAATGTCGAAGTCGCTTACCTCATAGCGTCCGTCGCTCATGTAGCCGTAGATCTGGCCGATAGGATGTCCAACCTTGATGATGAAGTCCTGGTCGATTTCAGAGGAAGCCCATCCGGTGTTGATGTTGTCGATAGACTCAATGTCGCCGAGCGATACAACCTTGTTCTTGTTGAACGAAACGTTGGCGCCGATGGTAAGACCGTAGTTCTTCTTGTCGATAGCATTCCAGTTGAGTGATGCTTCAGCACCACGGTTGCGTGTCTCACCCATGTTGCGATACTGGTAGTCGTAGCCAGTTCCGGAAACAGGATACTGGATGAGCAGATCCTTGGTGTTGTTCCAGTAGAATTCGAAGGCACCGTTGATCTTGCCGCCGAAGAGAACGTAGTCAAGACCGATGTTGCGGGTGATTGTTGTCTCCCATTTCAGGTCAGGATTAGACATTGTCTTTGAAGGAGCCCAGTATGAGGTGTAGCCGTTGATCCACGACGTAGCCTTTGGCTCGTATTCCTGAGCGAGCGACACGCCGCTTGGAATGTTGTTGTTACCTGCAGTACCGTAACTCAGACGCAGTTTCAAGTCGTCGAGCCAGCCCTGTGCAGACTTCATAAACGACTCGGAAGAGATGCGCCATGCCAATGCTACAGAGGGGAAGTAGCCCCAGCGGTTGCCTTCTGCAAACTTAGAACTACCATCGGCACGGAACGTAGCGCTCAGCAGGTACTTGCTGTCGAAGTCGTAGTTGACACGGCCGAAGTAAGAGAGCAGTTTGTCGTCGGGATAGTAGAAGTCGGTAATCTCGTAGGGAGAGCCTTGCGTTGTCAGGTTCCAGCAGTCTTCGGCTGAGAATGTTGTCGGGAAGCCGTGGGCTGTGGTGGTGAGCATTTCGTTCTTCTGAATAACGTACTCGTGGCCGATCAGAGCGTTCAGGTGATGCTTGCTGTCCTTGCCGAAGAGAGCCTTGAAGTCGTAGTTCAAGGTGTTGGTGTTACGTATCTTAGAGCGGTTCTGCTTCTCAAGCGTGATTGCCGGGTGGTCTTGGTTGGCAGCGCTCGGTACGTTCTGAATGTAGTATGTAGACATACCGAAGAAGCGCTTCGAGTCGTTGCGGTAGTAGTCGTAGCCGACCTCAGTCTTTAACTTCAGGTTCTTGTAGAGTTCCCATGTGAAGGCAGCGCCCATGTTCAACTGAGTACGTGTCTGGCGACGGTCGTTGTCCTTGATAGAGGTGAGAGGACTGATGAAGTTGTTACCGGCATCGGTGTCTTCATCGTCACCAGTCAGACCGCTTACAGGGAATGGTGCATACTGCACGGCAAGGCGCAGGCGCTTGTCGGTATTGTACGAACTCGACTGCTCGTTGGCGCCGCCACCGTTGATATTGGTGCGCGAGAAGCGTACAGTATAGTCGAGCGATGTCTTCTTCGATGGCTTGTGGTTCAATTTAAGCGAGAGGTTGTCGCGCTTGAAACTTGACGACTGCATGATGGCCTTGTCGTCGATGTGCGAGTAGCCAAACGAGTATTTCATCTTGTCTGAACCGCCAGTGATGCTGAGGTTGTGGTTGAAGGTGTGGCCTACGCGACCGTAGGTCTGATCCTGCCAGTCGTTGGTAGGAATGCCTTCATACATATCCAGATCCTGGAAACTGCCGAAATACTTGGAGTACTTGTCGGGAGAGTTGCGCAACTGGTAGAGTTCGTATTGCCAAGAAGCGTAGTCGCGTGGCGACAGAACGTCGTATTTCTTGGCTATCTTCTTCCAACTGTAGTAAACGTTGTAGTTGACGTTCACTTTCCCCTCCTTACCGCTCTTTGTGGTAACGAGGATAACACCGTTAGCACCACGCGAACCGTAGATGGCGGTCGACGAAGCGTCTTTCAGCACGGTGATGTCTTCGATGTCAGAAGGAGCGATGTCGCTGATGCTTTCCACGGGGAAGCCGTCAACGATGTAGAGCGGGTCGTTCGACTGCGTTATAGAACCGCCACCACGTACGCGTATTTTCACGTCGGCGTCGGGCGAGCCTTCTGTTGTCGTAACCTGCACACCAGCCATCTTACCAGTCAGGGCCTCTGTGGCGTTTGCTACAGGGACAGCCGTGATGGCGTCGGCATTAACAGTGGCTACCGAACCAGTGATGTCTTTCTTTCTAACCGAGCCGTAGCCGATTACCACCACGTCGTTGAGTGTTGTGGCATCGTCTTCCAGTACGATGTTGACAGCCGACTGGCCTTTCGCGTTAACAGTCTTGGTCTTCATACCGATGTATGATACAACGATAGGCTTACCAGCAGTTAGTTTGATGGTGAAATTTCCGTCGAAGTCAGTCACACCGCCGTTGCGCGTACCTTGTTCTATTACGCTGGCACCGATGACTGCTTCGCCCTGAGAG
Source organism: uncultured Prevotella sp. (assembly GCA_937877595.1). Taxonomy (GTDB): domain Bacteria; phylum Bacteroidota; class Bacteroidia; order Bacteroidales; family Bacteroidaceae; genus Prevotella. Next base: position 32,543 of record CALFIY010000062.1, on the reverse strand, counting down.
TCTTTCACATTGACCTTGACGGTCTGTGCACTTAAGTTGCCGACAAACATAATGAGGACAAGCAGAAGGGCACTTCGCATACTCTTCAAATTCACAGACATAAGTTTTTGTTTTAGGTAAGTAATAAAAATAGTGTTTTTAACGTATTTGAATGCAAATTTAGGAATTTTTTGTAATCCTACAAATTTATTTGCAAAAAACGGGTGCCTGCACGAGGCAAGCGCCCGTTTTTTTCTGATTTTTTTATTTTATCGGAATTATTTCACCATCACCTTGCGGCCGTTGATGATGTTGATGCCGCGCTGTGTCTGCTGGATGCGCTGTCCGCGCAGGTTGTAGATAGCGTCGTTGACACGGCGTTCAACGTTCACGCTGCTGATAGCGTTGGCAACGCCTTCAACGATACCAACACGGTCCTTGAACTCCTGAGGTGCGCTGGCAAAGACCTTGTCCTTGGCGTACTTGGCAGCTTCGTCAGCGGTGAGGATGGTCTCATACTCCTTGTTGCCAGAGGAATGGGTGAACTTGATAACGTTGGTCGACGGTGAGATGTTCTCGCCGTCCTCGTTCATCGTGTTGTACTCATAGAATCCGTCGGCAGCGCAGTTCATGCCGGCAGCGGTGAAGCGGCTGGAAACTATTGCAGAGGGCTGCTTCAGCGTGGTGTTCAGCCATGCCAGGTTGGAGATAGTTCCCCATGAGCGACCCCAGTTGAAGGTCTTTGAGTGGCAGTCCACGGTGCAGTTCTGCATCACGTAGCCAAACTCCTTGGCACCGTTGGGAGCAGCAATGGTCACATCGCCCTTACCCTCAGTGACCTCGCGGCTCTCAAGATAGAACAGGGTGTTCTCGTAGAATACGTCGCCACCACCGCAGACGAAGTCCACCAGTCCGTGAATCTCGCAGTCGCCGAAATAGAAGTAGCCGTTGGAGTTGTTGCTGTAGTAGGTGTCCTGATAGCTGAGCATCGTCACGTTCTTGCATACGGTGTAGTTACCCTTGTCCTGCAGGCAGACGGCACGTCCGGCATTGGCAGCGGCCTTGCCCGTCGTCGGGTCGTAGTAAGGATAAGCGTTCTTCAGCGTGAGGTTCTCCAGCGTCAGGTACTGGCTGGTGTTCAGCAGCGTAGCCGTGATGCTGATGCCCTCGGCCTTCGGCAGGTTCTGTATGACGACACCTTCCTGGCTCTCACCCTTGATGGTGATGTCCTCGCCGGAGATGGTAGTCAGGCAGTCGTTGCCCAAGTCGTAGGTGCCGTTAGGCAGGTAGATGGTCACGCCGCCCATGCCGTTGGCCTCGTCGAGTGCACCGAGGAAGCCGCCCACCTTGCCGGCCTTGACGGTGAAGGTCTTGGTCTCTTCGTCGTAGGTGTAGTCGGGAACGGCTTGGTTAGCAATAGTCAACTTGTGCAAATAACTGGAGCCGCTGAAGTTGATGGTCAACGTGCCGGCCTCGCCTTCGTACTTCAGAGTGCCCATCGAGCCGTCGGTGCCAGCCTTGTCGTTCTCGATGGTGGCCACGGTCTCGCCCTCGCCATTGGTCAGGGTGATGGCGTTGCCGCCGGAATAGGCACAGAGGCCCAGAGTGATGGTGGCATTGCCGCCCACGAGGATGTTAATCTTGTCGCCGTTGCTGAACGACCATCCGTGGGTGGTGTCGTGGAACTTGCCGCTGCCCTCGGGGTTGAATGCCTCGTGGTCTTCGGCATAGAAGTACTGGTCGTTAAGGTTGAAAGTGTAGCGCTCGCTGGGGCTTTGCACCTCAACGGGGGTCTGCACGGCATAGAGGGCGGTGTTGGCGGTGATGACCTCGTCGGTGGTGAACTTGCGTCCGCCGTCGGCAGCCACGAACCAGCCGCGCACCTTCTGGCCCTCGGCAGCAGTAGCCGTGGCATAGTCGTAGGCGAAGGTGCCGATGGTGGCATCCTTCTCCACCTGCTGTGTGCCCATTGATGAGCCGTCGGTGTTGTAGTAAGTCAGCGTGAAGTCGGGCTTCTGCACAAACTTGGCCACATAGTTGAGCGTGGTCTCGCCTAAGGTGACGGGGATGGTCACGGTGCAGGCGGTCTCGGTGCCCTGGTAGGTCACGGTGCCCACCTCGCCGTTGTCGGCCACGAGGTCGGTCAGAGGATTGCTCTCAGAAATCATGGCCACGCTCTTCGACAGTTCGATGGTGGCGCCCATCGTGCCGTCGCTCTGCTCCTCGAAGATGTCGCCGGCCACATAGGTCTCGCCATTGGCCATGAAGGTGCCTAATGCAGGACTGTTGCCCATGTCTACCATGCCGTAGATGTCGAGTTCGAACATATAGGCGTTCTGCGAGGAATTCAGGTTAGTCCAGCGCAGTTGCACGTTGGTGCGGTTCACGTCGGCAGTCACCTCGCTCCATGCGGTAGGATTTGCGTAGGCATCGCTGATGACCACCCAGTCGGCATCGCCGTCGCCCTTGGCCTCAAGCTTCCAGCCGCGGCTGCCACCGGTGGCACCGTGGATGTAGCGCACCTTGGTGATAGAAGCCAGCGTCGATGTCATCACGTAGGGGTCGGCAGCCTTGGCGGCCTGCAGAGCCATGTGAGGCAGTTCGGTATATGAAGAGAACTTGGTGTCGGTGACACTCGTGACAGCCGTGTTGTAGAGCGTGAAGTCGAGCGTCTCCTTGCTGTACTTCGTGGTCTTGGTCACGGTCGATGCGCTGGTAGCAGCCTTGGCAGCCGTCCAGTCAGAGAAGTCGGTCTGGTAGAGCGGCTTCTCTTGGAAGGGAGACACCTGCAGCACGCTGATGGAGATGAGGTACTGTCCCTTGTTCACCACCTCTACGTAGCCCTGGGCCACGTCGGCAGCCTTGGCCTTGTACTCGGTGGTGGCCTCAGTGGCGTCGATGCCGCCTATGGAGTAGTCAAAGTAAGGAGAAGCATAGCCAACCACTGTGACAACGTCTTTGTTGCCCTGCACGGGAACCTTGAACACCACGCCGTCGCCTGTCTGTATGCTGTTGCCGTTGTTACGGATGGTCTTGCCGTTAGGCTCGATGGTCAGCACCAGGCCGTTGCTCTCGATGGTGCCGGCCTCTGTGCTGCCCGAGAGGGCTGCTGCGGCATTGGCTACCGTGGCGTCGGTGAAGTCCCATGTGGCGGCAATGTCCTGTAAGAGTACGGTGGGCTCGTCGCCGGGTTCGTCGCCGGGTTCGTCAGCAGGCTCGCCAATCTCGGCCGTAATGCTGTAGATGTGGCAGCCGCTGGTGTTGTAGAACACCACGTTTACCAGCTCGGCACCCTCGGGGCCGGTGACAGTCCAGGTGTAGCTGTCCTTCGTGGTGGGCTTGAAGGCCTCGCCCATCTGGTTGGCATCGTCCAGACTGTTCTGATAGAGGATGACGCCACGGCCATCGCTTGGCTTGTGCGACTCGGCCACGACGGTCAGCTCCGAACCCACCTTCACATTATTGATGGTGAAGCAAGGCACGTTCTTGCCGCCGCCACCAAGCCAGAGGTATGCACCGCCGGCGTAGCTGCCTAACGATGTCTCAGGATAGTTCACGGCGATGGCCAATGAGCGGGCCTTAGAGTAGGTCTCGTTCCATACCAGTCCTTTCAGCTCTTCAATGACAACGCCGTTGGCCTCCAGTTCGCCGTCGGCATTGGGTGTGGCGACCGACCAGAAGCAGTTGTCCTTCGAAGCCTCGTAAGTGGTGTTCTTCGAAGTCTTTTCGCAATCAGTCCACTTGGCATCGCCACCGTCTGTGACGGAAGTACCATCATCACTCACGGTGACTTTTGCTGCCTCGGCCTTCAGGTTCTCAACCGTAGTCTCGCTCCACTGGGTGAAGTCCCAGGTGTGGGCCGTTTCTTCGCCAGGTTCGTCGCTCTCTACTGCGGGCAGGGTGATGGTCAGTTTGTTCCAGTAGTTGTTTTCCACCTGGGCAATCTCGCAGGTAGCAGCCTCTGCAGTGGCGGTATAACTGACAACTTTGTTGCTGACAGTGCCTTTGTTGCCGGCAAACGTCATCGATGTGGCCCCCTCATCGTTATAGGTGCTGACGGCGATGGTTGCGTCCTTGGCTGAAGGAACGGTCACCTTGGTGCCTGCCAACACATAATGCCATCCGCTGCCGTTGTGGGCGAACTTGCCGTTAGTAGCGTCTACGTCAACCTTCACGTCAATGCTCTTTCCGTTGACGGTAGCCTGTGTGACGATGATGCCGTTGCCGCTCTCGAATTTGTACTTCGGGTTGTCGTTGTATCCGCTCAGGTCGTAACTGATGGTGACGGCATCAGTGCGGTCGGCCAGCGAGACCTCGTTCTCGGTAAAGACGGCGGTCAGCGTCATGTCGGCCTCAGGAGCAATCTCCGCGCCGACGGCGTAGGTCGTTGTGCCGTCGTTCCAGCCAGTCAGTGTGTAGCCCTCCTTGTAGAGGTAATAGTTCTTCGGAGCAGTAATCTTGCTTCCGGCTTCCACTTCGATAGCGGCAGGAGCAGTGCCTGTGCCCTCGCCTGCGGCGAAGGTCACGGTGTAATTCGTCACCTCTGCGGGCAGGTCAGCCTCGTCAATGGCCTCTACAGCGAAATAAGGGTTGTAGTTGGCCTTGCTGAAGTGCAACGTTGTGGCTTCGTTGATACGGTAGTAGGCAACAACGACGTTGTTTGGATTAGACGACCATTTGGCGCCTGTGGTGTTGAGTTTAGCCACCTGTGTGCCTGCGTCGTTGGTCACTACTATGTCGTTGCCGAAGTCGTGGGTGGCGTAGGTAATCTTCACGCATCCCTTGACGGGCACATCGGCTGTGAATGATGACCAGCCGTAACTCGTTCCGTGCCATTTGCCTTTCAGCGTTGCTGCGGCCTCGTCGGCATTGTCGGTCTGTTTGATTGTTCCGTCTTCTGCAACGGTGATGTAAACCTCGCTCTCTGTGGCGAGGCTCTGCAGTTCTGTCAGAGTAGCCTTAATGTCACGGAAAGTCGAAGCGTAGTTCAGTGCCTGAGTGGCTGCTACGCTTGCAATCGCTAACAAGAACATTGAGAACAATGCTCCGATTTTGCGTAAATGTTTTTCCATAAAGTGTCAGTTTTTGTTATTGATTAATTTTGTCAGTAGTTGTCAGACGTATCTTGTCAAGTGGCAAAAGTAGCAATTAATTGCGAATGGCCGCATTTTTGAACGAAATATTTTCAAAAAAAAAGCACGTAAACGATTGCGACGTTTTTTTGCAAGAAAAACGTGGCTTGTTTTTTTGCCATGTCGTTGACAATGTGTACTTTTGCAAAGTGTGAAACCATCTTTATATTAACAACTCTTAAACAAAAAATGCTTATGAAGAAAATTTTTACTCTTATTGCAGTAGCCGCTATGGCACTGAGTGCTAACGCACAGACAATCAAATGGACAGAAGTCATCGAAGCAGGTAAAGTTGCAGCCGAAACCTATGGTTCGAATGGATTTGTGCTGACTGCCACTGACACAAACGATAAGATGTCAGTAGACAAAAATACAGCGTACTTTGGTGATACCGATGCGCAAAAGAGTTTCGACTATCGCTTGAAAGTGGGCGGTAAGTCGACGTCGCAGAACAGTCTATCGTTGACTATTCCTGAGGCTGGCACGCTGAAAGTTTATGTTCGTACAGCGAAAAGCAGCGAAACGGATCGTAATGTTGTCTTGAAGCAGAATGATGCTGAACTTATCAACAAAGTTATCAAGGAGGATGAAGCATCAGACTACGTAACAGTACAGATTGAGGGTGTAGATAAGAAGGTATTCCCTGTTGTCAGCGCTGCTGTCGTTGCAGGCACTGTAGCCATCACCTATCCTGTAGGTGCTCTTAACTTCTATGCTTTTGAACTCGTTACCGCTACTGGCATTCAGACCGTAAAGGCTACTGTGCTGAATGACGCTCAGTTCAACCTCGCTGGCCAGAGAGTTGCTGCTGACAGCAAGGGCCTCGTAGTGAAGAACGGCAAGAAGGTCGTTAAGAAGTAAGCGACTCTTCTGAGAAAGAAAACGCGTTAGTGGTGCGGCAACAGGCCGTGCCACTAATTTCTTTTTGTGTTGGAAATTACCACAGCGCTTTTAATTTCAGAAAACGCAGTGTTTAAAAAAATTACAGCAGTGTTTTTAAAAATAAAAACAGTGTTTACGAAAATAAAAACAGTGTTTTTAAAAATTATAACTGCTGTAATTGTTTGGTGTGGGTTTGCGAAAAATATGAAAAAGAGTTCCCTCGCCCGAGGGAACTCTTTTTTGTTGTGTATAAGCGTTGTCGGGTTACTTCACTATCACCTTGCGACCGCCGGAAATGTAGACACCCTGACGGGTGGGCTGCTGCGTGCGGCGTCCCTGCATGTCGTAGTAGCCGTCGGCTACGGGGATGGAGAGCGTCACAGGAGTGCTGATGCCCGTCTGACCTTCCTTCACGATATTTCCACTTACCACGACATTGGCCAGTCCCATGGTCTTGGTGTTGGTGTTGTAGGGAATGTCGAACAGGTGGATGGCGAGGGCGCTGGCCTTGTCGGTGGCGGTACCTGCCACGACCTCGTTCACCGTGGTGTATTTTGGTGTGGCGTTGTCGCGGTTGGCAAGTTGGCCCTGTGCTATGATGACAGGCTCGCCGTCGCTGTATTCCCAGTTGGCAGAGAACATGCCGTGGTCGGTGCCGAAGCGTGTTGCCTGGAATGCCACTGCCGTGGGCTGGAACTTATAGCCGTCGGCAGGAGTGATGTTGAAGCGCACAGCATTGTCGTTGGTGGCAGCGTTGTCGGAAGTCTCGTCGGTGATGGTGTATCGCGTCATCACAATGTCGCCGTTGGTTTTACTGTCGACAACCTTGAGGTGTGAGCCTATAGTAACGCTGATAGCGCTGAGGTAGTCGCCGATAGCCGATGAGAACTCGTAGGCAGGCTGCTCCGTGCCCTCGCTCATGGGCCATGTGATGTCGCCGTCGGCTACGGTGTCGCCCGTCGGCTCAGTAGAACTTGAGGTGTAGTTGATGGCTTCCACCTTCGTGCCGTCTTCCTTGGTGTAGGCAGGATAGTATTCCTTCACGGCATCGTCGCCGTCGGCATTGCCGCCGAGCATTATCTCCTGCACGAGCGAGTTGGCATAGAGTTCTACGTTAGTGTAGTATTTCTTCGGGTCGAGCGTGTAGAGTTGGGCGTCGGCTGCGCTGTTGGGGTTGAGGCCGTTGGCTGTCTCCCATGCGTCGGGCATGCCGTCGTTGTCGCTGTCAAAGCCGGCTGCACGGGCTCCTGTGCCGAAGTTGGCCTCGGTATAACCGTTCACGTCGCTCACCACGTCGATGCGGCCTTTCTTGCCGGTGACGGAACCACTGTAGGTGGCGGTGCCGTTACGCGTCTCGGTCATATAGCGCTCGTCGACATTGTCGCGCACAAGCGATGCACCGGCGTAGTCAAGCACCTTGCTGAAGGCCTTTGCTGCGGTGTGGGTTGTCACTTCGCCTGTAGGTCCTGGCTCGTCGAGTTGTATGCAGATGCAGTCGGTGCCGTCGCTATTCTTGACGTATGTCTCGCTTTCACCGTTGTAGTGATTGGGGTCGGGACTGTAGCGCTTGCTGTTGATGGTATAGGTGCCGTCGTCGTAGGCCATGTAACTCCATCCGGCATTGGTGGTGCTGTTGATCTGGTTGCCTGCAAGATAGTAGCGGCTGGTCATGGTCCAGTAAATGGAGTAGCCTTCGGAGTTGCCGCTGCTGCCTACGGTTACGGTAGTGAGGCGGCTTGTGGTGCCTGCAGGCCCCGTCTTGAAGTAGTTGTTCACCATGTTGATCTTGCCGCCGCCAGGACCGCCGTAGCATCCGTTGCCGCAGTTGTATATCACGCAGTTGCGGAAATCGACGTTCTCTGCCTGTACTGCATTTTCCCAGTTGTACTGGTTGTAGAGCATGTTGCCGGTATAGTCCGGCCAGTTGTAGCGCGCACCGTTGAAGCGCGGCGAGCGGTTGTTGACGTGGGCTATGAGATTGTGGTGGAAGGAGGCCAGTTTGCCGCCCCAGATGCCGCCGTATCCGTGGGCGCCCTTGTTATGGCCTGCATTGCAGAGGCTTTCTGCTATCGTACACCACTGCATGGTGAAGTTGTTGTTGTCGTAGAACGATGCCACCTCGTCAATGCTCCACGAGAGGGAACAGTGGTCGAAGATGATGCCAGTGTAGTGGCGCGCAGTGGAAGCGTCGGCGCCGTCGTTGACGTCTTTCTCCTGTCCGCGGCGGAAGCGCACGAAGCGTATTATGATGTTGTTGCCGGCAGGGTTTACGGTGTAGTAGCGCAGCGTAACGCCCGGGTCTGGAGCCGTCTGGCCCTCAATGGTCGTGTTGGCACCGATGTTGACATTGCTGCTGAGGGCAATGACACCAGCCACGTCGAACACTACAATCTTCTTGTCGTTGCCTTTCACCGCCTCGCGGAACGAGCCTGTGCCAGAGTCGTTGAGCGTGGTTACGTGGATCACCTTGCCGCCGCGCCCGCCTGTGACGTAGCGCCCATGGCCTTCAGCGCCGGGAAATGCCGGTGCCTGTGCCGATGCTGCCACAGCAAGAGCACATGTAATCAGAGTGAGACAAAATTTCTTCATATCGTTTAGTATTGTTGTTAGTCGTTATTGTTGTGTGCAAAGATAAGCCTTTTATGTTATGCCAAGCGAAAAAAATGTTTTTTTAACTTATTTCCTTAAAATTCAGCAACTCACTGCATTCTCTGCAGTCCTTCCCAGCGCACCTGCCAGCGTCCGTCCTGTGGGAAGCCAGGGTTGAGCACTTGCTCGCATCCGTCCCAGCCGGCGCACATCATGGCGACGGCAGTGAGCAGTGCGCCATTGCCTGGCAGGTAGAGACGCAGGCGGTCGGCCGTCTGGAAATTATGGCCCTGTTTGAGATATGTGTTTTTCTGAGTGTCGATGAGCAGCGCGTCAAGTGCCACTTCGGGCTGTCCCAGTCGGGCTGCAGTCATGGCTGTCATGCCGTAGTCCCAGCCCCATGTCGTTGCCCAGTTCCAGTTTTCCATCACCCACAGCAGCGTCTTTACTGCCGTGGCGCTGTCGGCCTTTGCCGTGCCGAGAGGCAGCAGTCCTATCGCACCGAGCACGGCGGGATGGTCGGAGCGGCACTTCAGCAGGAAATCCTGTTCGCTGATGGTCTTGCCAGGGGCGTAGTTGCGGAACGGGTCGAACTGCTGGCTCTTGGCATTCTTGTCGAAGGGATGCAGAGGCAGGCCGGCAGTATATAGGCCGTCGTTTACTGGCAGAGGTGACAGATGGGCTATGATGTCGTCCCATTCTGCACGGCGCGGCAGTCCCTGGCGCTCGCGCCACTGCTGTGCCACGCTCAGTCCGTAGCGCCAGTAGGCCAGTTCGAAAGGATGGTTGTAAGAGAAGTCTTTCGACATTGACTCCTGCATGGCTGTTGCTCCCTGCAGGTGGTAGACGGTGCTTCCTGTCTTTGCAGACTTTACGGAAGAAACAAAGTCGGCCATGAATTCGGCTGTCTCCTCCACCTGCTTGCCGTAGCGCTTCAGAGTCTCCGCTGTTGGTGCGTCGCGATACATCTCCTCGGCGAGATATATGTAGTGGGGCTGTTGCCAGATAAGGAATGAGCCTGTGTTCGACGGAGCCTCGCCAGCCCACGGGTCGGTCATCTTCATCCAGCGCAGTCCGCTGAAGCCCTGTCGCTGTGCTATCTTCTTTGCTTCGGGCCAGGCCACTTCGTTATACCAGCGGAGCATCTGCTCCACAACCTTCGGCTGATGCCACAGGGCAAAGTCGACGGCGTGCCACCATGTCATCTCGAGATGTGGGCGGCCAAACCATGTGTTGTATGTCAGGCCAGTCTCCTGCGGAGGCATGGAGTTGGCGCAGTTGATGCGTGTGAGATACTGCGACAGCACAACGCGGCGCTCCAGTTCCTTGGCGCGTGGGTCAGTACACTGGCCGAAGTCGGCAAATGCCGTCTCGCGCCAGAAGGAGTGCCATGCGCGCTGGCTCTGCTTCACCAGATTTTCAAAAGGCAGGTCGATGTTGCGCTTCGTGATGTCGGCAGAGGCAGGAAGATACTCTGCGGAGAAGGCGAGAACGCCGTCGTCGGTAGAGAGCGTGAAGTGGTGGTCGGCAGTCTTCTCTATCCTTGACGTGCCGTCCCATCTTATAATCACGAAATATGTCGTGGCATCGATGTCGTGCTGTATCACGGCACTCTTCTCGTCGCTGCTTACGATGGTCGATGTGTGCTTGGCGGCGCTGGTCCAGTCGCTGGCGTCGTCGGCATGCTTGCCTGTGGGGTAGGGCAGGCGTATGCTAACCTTGGCGCTGCCGCTCTTCAGCAGTGGCGACTGTATGCGCCATGCCACGCAGTCGCGGTCGGGCATGGCTATCGTGGTGACGTTGACCGGCGTTCCGTCGGCCTTGAAACGGGACTCTATCTGCCCGTCGAGCAGTTGCAGTTCCTGACGGATGTCGGTTATTTGCGAGAGACGGAGAGGTTGGTTTGCCAGTTGCAGTCCGATGGCTGCCAGATTGAGGCGGTGGGGATTGGTGCGGAAGTAGCTCGTTGCCTGCTGCTGGCGTCCGCCCTTCTTGTATTCCACGGCATACACTTCCTTATGGCCGTGGCCGAGGTCGGTGGTGCCGAGAGTCTCCGAATGGGAGAGTTGCTGCGTGTTGAAAAAGGAGTGCCAGCCCCAGTCGCTCATGGCATTGAGGGGAATGCCGTTCTTGTATTCGTCGACAAAGGTCTGCATGCCGGTGATGTCCACGGTGGTGCAGAAGTGGCCGTTGCCCACGCTGAGCGACGACAGCGTGTCGGCACTGGTTATGACGGGGTTGTTGCGAAAAAGAACAGCCTCGCGATTGATCGAGGCTGTCAGGTTTTCTGTAGTGTATCCCAGCATCTCCATCTCAAGGCTTGCCCAGATGAACGGGCCTATGCCCTTGGCGTCGTTGTCGCGTATCTGCTCGCTGAGATAGTATTGGTAACTGCCGTCGCGGCGGCGGTTTTCCTTCACGGTGCCTTTAGGGTTGACCTGCTTCATTGCTGCCAGCACCTCGTCGGTGGCCGCAGGGCCGAGACCAGCCACCGAACAGCAGTTGGTGAGCGAGATGGTCTTGTCGGCATTGACGCGGATGAAGTTGTTTGTCATGCCTCGGTATGCACGGATACCGGCATCGCGATATCTGGCTCCGACGTATCCCTTGCGGTAGGCTTTCAGCAGTGCGTATGTGAACATGGCAGAGCAGGTGCTCTCAAGGTAGTTGCCTTCGCGACCTGGCGAATCCATCACCTGATACCACACACCGCTCTTCTTGTCTTGCCATTTCAGTATGGCGTCAAAGTCTTTCTTCAGCAGGTCTATTACCTCTGCGCGGCGCGCATAGTCGGCAGGCAGTGCGTCAAGCACTTCTATAAGAGCCATCGTGTACCAGCCTTGGGCGCGGCCCCAGCAGTGCTGTGAGAGACCAGTCTCCGTGTTGGCCCAGAAAGCCTTGCGTGTCTCGTCGTAGGCATGGCGGTTGAGGCCGGTCTGATGGTCGAGGGTGCGTTCGTAGGTTACTTTCAACTGGTCGACGGCATCGTCGTAGATTTTAGTGACAGCGCCCTTCTTCTTGTCCTTGGCTGCCGTGGTGATGGGGGCTGTCAGCACACGGTATGGCAGTCCCATGAAAATGCCGTCGAGCCACACCTGGTAACTGTAGATGGCCTTGTGCCAGAAGACATGGTCGGCCTTGGTGCGCGGCTGGTCTTGCAACTGGCGCATCATAAGTTGCATGGCGAGCAGGTTCTTCTGTTCAGGCCAGTGCTGGTACATGCGCGTGACGAAATGGCCTGTGCGGATGTTGTCGAGGTTGTAGTCTTCTATCTTGTAGCCGCGGATGTCGCCCTTGTCACCTATCATGGTGTCGGTATACTCCTTACAATAACGAAGTATGGCGTCGCCGCCATACTTCAGATAAGTGTCAAGCATTGCTTCCAGTTCTATTCCCATCACATACGACCACTTGGGCTTCTTGGCGAAGTCGAGCATGTATGATTGCGGCGTGCGCTGCATCTCGGAATAGGTGAGCCATTCGGAATAGTGCTTGTAGGGCATTTTCTGCAGAGCCATCGAGCCGTTGATATACAACTGGTCGAAATGGATGTCGCGCGTCTGTCCCTTGATGCTGTTGCCTTCGCGGACGCCATTGAAGCGGCAGTTTTTGACATTGATGTCGTAGACATTGCATACAGAGTCGAGGGCTATGACCTGAACGCCATACTGCGAGCGCTCGCAGGTGATGTTCTCGATATTGACGTTGCGCACGGTGGGCAGGAAGCCGCGGCAGCAAATCTCGTTGTGCTCGTAGTCGAGATTTATCTTCAGCACGCTCTCCTTGCACACGCCGACCTTGATGTTACGCGCATTGATATTCTCTATGATGCCGCCACGGCATGTGTTTGTCTTGATGCGGATGACGCGCTCCAATTCGGGCGAGTCCATAACGTTGTTCTCGGCATACACATTGCGGCAGCCACCGCTAATCTCCGAACCGATGACCACTCCGCCGTGGCCGTTCTTCATCTCGCAGTCGCGAATGATGATATTCTCGGAGGGACGGTTCCAGAGACGGCCGTCGTTGTTGCGTCCCGACTTTATGGCTATGCAGTCGTCGCCCGTGTTGAAGAAGCACCTCTCTATCAGCACGCCGTCGCACGACTCAGGGTCGCAGCCGTCGCCATTAGGACCGTCGTTGGTTATCTTCATGCCGCGCACGGTGACATTCTTGCAGAGCAGTGGGTGGATAACCCAGAACGGAGAGCGCAGCAGTGTGACATTCTCCATCAGGATATTCTCACACTGGTTGAGCCCGATGAGTTGTGGGCGCAGACCGTCGTCCTTGCTGAAGCGGCGCTCGTCCATAGGCACTCCGTCTTCGGCAGATTTCAGCAGACGGGCGCGCGAGCCGTTGCGCTGGCTCACCATGCCGGGCTTGTAGCCGTAGTGTGGATTGCCGTTCCACTTCCACCATGTCTCGTTGGTGCCGCCGCCGTCTATCGTGCCTTCGCCAGTGATGGCAATATCCTTCTGCTTGAAGGCATAAATGCAAGGACTGAGATTCCAGCAGTCGAGACCTTCCCAGCGAGTGGCTACTATAGGATAGAGTTCCGGCTCGAAAGCAAACTGCAATACAGCGTCTTTCTCTACCACGAGATTGACACCCGACTTCAGTTCGATGGCTGCGGTGAGGAAAGTGCCTGCAGGCACCACCACGCGGCCGCCGCCTTTCTTGGCGCAGGTGTCAATGGCCTTCTGAATGGCTTTCTGATTTTTTGCAGCGGTGTTTGACGTCTTGGCGCCATACTTAGTGACATTAAAATCTTTCTGTGGAAACTCCGGGGCTTTGATACTTTGCAGGATTCGCTGATACTCGGACTCGTCCCATGCCTTTGCCTGTGCAAAAACAGGCACAAGAAGACCCAGCACGAGCAGTTGAAGAATTCGCTTCATGTAGTAGTAGTTTTAGTGTTTGGGTGCAAAAATACGAAAACACTTTATGATAACCCAATTTTCGTGTAGAATTTTGTGAAAAAAAGGGAGGTTGGTGCAGGACGCTACCAACCTCGAAAAAAATGATAAGTTGTAATCGGTGGGTGAAGCCCACCATTTGTGGCTGAAAACTTATCGTTGGCAAATATAGTATATTATTAAGTCGGATGCAAATTTTTTGAAGAGTTTTTCCTCTTTTCATACCCTTATTAGTAATTTTGCAGGGATATTTTTTACATTGCTGATGAGAGGCTCTTTTCATGTTTTGTCGGTTGCCGGACTGTGTGCCATCGTGCTTGGAGTGGCTGTGCTTGCTGTGGCCTATGTGCTCCGCGCCACCACCAACGCGTGGCTGCTGACAGGACTGCTGCTGGTGCTGGCAGGTGCGTGTTGCTATCTTAGTGGACTGAAACGCGGAAGCAACTATTAGCGGAATCTGAGTCAGGATTACAACACCTTTTTCTTTAAACGCGCGCGCGCGAGAAACGCATGCCTGGAATTTCCACAAGTCGTGTGCAGGAATTTTTCGCGTTGCGTCACTTTGCAACCGAGTTGCAAAACATTGGCTGTACCTTTGCAGACGAGAAAAAAAAGAGAAGCAAATGAAAAATCACATTATTCGACTTGTTGTGGCTGCAGCACTGCTTGCCGTGGCCGTAGTGGTGGAGCATACAACGCAACTGGCAACATGGCAGTTGCTGCTGGTATATCTGGTGCCTTATCTCGTGGCAGGAGGCGAAGTGCTGATGGAGGCTGCGGAAGGAATAGCCGAGCGGGAGCCGTTCGACGAGAACCTGCTTATGACGATAGCCACGCTGGGCGCACTGCTCATAGGATTTCTGCCTGACGCAGAACCTCAGTTTCCAGAGGCTGTAGCCGTGATGTTGCTGTTTGAACTCGGCGAACTGTTTGAGCATATAGCAGAACATCGCAGCAAAAAGTCGATATCGCATCTTATGGAAATCAGACCCGACTATGCCAACGTGGTGCGACAGAAGGAGGAAAGCAGAGTGTCGCCAGAGGAAGTGGCCATAGGAGAGACTATCGTGGTGCGACCTGGCGAGAAAATACCTCTCGACGGAATTGTGACGGATGGTGCGTCGAGCCTTAACACAGTGGCACTGACAGGAGAGAGCGCTCCCAGGGAAATACAGACCGGCGACGAGGTGCTCTCAGGATGTGTCAACCTGACGGGAGCGCTTTTTGTCAAGGTGACGAAGACGTTCGGGCAGTCGACCGTGGCGAAAATAATAGAACTCGTGGAGCAGGCTGGCGAGAAGAAATCGCGCAGCGAAACATTCATAGCGCGTTTCGCGCACGTGTATACGCCGATAGTTGTAGTGATGGCTCTTCTGCTCGCCGTGCTGCCGCCACTGCTGTCGGGCAACTTCGCCGCGACATTCCATACGTGGCTCTACCGCGCCCTCACGTTCCTTGTGGTGTCGTGCCCGTGTGCACTGGTCATCTCTGTGCCGCTGTCGTTCTTCGGCGGTATAGGAGGGGCTTCGCGCAGTGGAGTGCTCGTGAAGGGCGCATCGTATATGGACGCGCTGGCGCACCTTGGCACTGTGGTGTTCGACAAGACCGGCACACTGACACATGGCACATTCCAGGTGGAAGCAGTGCATCCCGAGGAGTGCGACACCGAACACCTGCTTCATCTGGCTTCGCATGTGGAGCGCTACAGCACGCATCCTATCGCCATGTCGCTTCTCGAAGCCTATCCAAAGGAACACGACGACTGCGAGGTGACGGACGTAGAGGAAGTGGCGGGCCATGGTGTGCGCGCAAGGGTGAACGGCCATATGGTCAGCGTGGGCAACGAGCGGATGATGGATGCCGAGGGCGCGAAGTGGCATGCCTGTCACCACGTAGGCACTACGGTGCACGTCAGCATAGACGGCAAGTATGCAGGCCATGTGGTCATTGCCGACAAGGTGAAAAGCGATGCCGCGGCCACTATAGAGAATCTGCGCGAGATGGGTGTGCACCGCAGTGTCATGCTTACCGGCGACCAGGAGGCTGTTGCCTCCGACGTGGCGCGTCAACTGAATATTGACGAGTATCATGCCGCTCTCCTGCCGTCAGACAAGGTGGCGCATGTTGAGAGAATGCTTGAGGAATCGCACGCAAAGGGGGAGACGCTTGCCTTTGTAGGCGACGGTATAAATGATGCGCCGGTACTGGCACGTGCCGACATAGGTGTGGCAATGGGAGCGCTCGGCAGCGATGCTGCAATAGAGGCAGCCGACGTGGTGCTTATGACCGACAGTCCGCAGAAACTGCTCACGGCAATACGCATATCCAAGCGCACTATAGCAATAGCGCGACAGAATGTGGAGTTTGCCATTGGTGTAAAGGTGGCTGTGCTGATACTTGCTGCCGTGGGAATGGCTACAATGTGGATGGCGGTGTTTGCCGATGTGGGAGTGACGGTGCTGGCTGTGCTAAATGCCATGCGCACACTGAAGGCTGAGGCGTAAGCCTAAGGCAAGGGGCGCGGCACGCTGCTGAGATGGACCATCCAGCGGCCGTCGCGCTTCTTCATGGGAATGGCAAACGTGGCACGCTTTACGGCCTCAACGCCATTGCCGATATCCTTTGGCAAGAATGCGTTGCGAACCTCTATACGTACCACGGTGAGAGAGTCGGCTTCGGGGGCGTCGTTGCCCAGTGCTTCCACCTCTACTGCGTAATCGCTGCTTCGCACCGCGTCAATGTCGGCATCGCTTATGTTGGATGCTGCAAACTGCAGCCAGCGCATGCTTTCGGGAGTGGCATGCTGTGCCGAACGCTCCAACTGAAAATTGAAATATTCTTCGGCCCATTGCAGAGCGGCCCGCTCAGGTCCGCTCAGTCGTCTGTCGCCCAACCAACCACAGGCAGAAAGCAGCGTGACAAGAATAATCCAAGCGTAGCGTCGCATAAACTTAAATATTATAAAAAAAGCAATGCAAAGATAGTAAAAAAGGTGAAGAGAGAATATGGATAACGAATAATTTTGTACTTTTGCGCAAAATTTGTTCATTATAATGCTGAAATTTATATCCTTTGGCAGTGGCAGTAGCGGTAATTGCTATCTTCTCACGACACCGACGGATGGACTATTGATAGATACAGGAGTAGGATTGCGCGGTCTGAAGAAGGATTTCAAGGACTTTGGCCTTAGTTTGTCGCAGGTGCATCATATTTTGATTACCCACGACCATGCTGACCACATTAAGTCTGTCGGGTCGCTAAGCCATGACTTCCAGTTGCCCGTCTATGCCACCCACGAAGTGCACGTCGGCATCGGCAGAAACTACTGCGTGCAGCACAAGATACAGGGCAAACTTGCCTGCGACATCCAGAAGGGTGTTACGATGCAGATAGGTGATTTCACCGTAACGCCGTTTGGAGTTCCCCACGACAGCAGCGACAATGTCGGCTATGAGATAGTGGCAGAGAATGTCACGTTTGTAATCATTACCGATGCAGGACATGTCACCGACGAGATGAAACGCTACATTTCGCGCGCCAACTATCTGGTGATAGAGGCAAACCATGACACCGAAATGGTGCAGAACGGGCCCTATCCGCAATTCCTTAAGGATCGTATTCTGTCGCCTACGGGTCATCTGAGCAACCGCGACTGTGCGCTGGCTCTTGTGGAAAATGTCACGGAGGCGCTGCGCTATGTCTGGCTGTGCCATCTGAGTGAAGAGAACAATCACCCCGAACTGGCGCGCAAGACCGTAGAGGGACTGCTGCGCGACTACGGCATCGTGGCTGGAGCCGACTTCCAGTTGGAAGTGCTTAAGCGAAGCGTGCCTATGGGGCCTTACGAACTGACGTAGAAGAAAGAAAAAACCATAAAGCATAATAGAAAATGGCAGAATCAATTGATATCCGTGAACTGAATATCCGGATAGAACAGCAGAGCGGCTTCGTCACTAATCTTGTGGCGGGAATGGATCGCGTGATAGTAGGACAGAAACATCTGGTAGAATCGCTGCTTATCGGGCTGCTCAGTGATGGAAACATACTGCTGGAAGGTGTGCCGGGACTGGCAAAGACGCTGGCCATAAAGACAATGGCGCAACTCATCGATGCATCCTACAGCAGAATACAGTTTACTCCCGACCTGCTGCCGGCCGACGTTACAGGCACAATGATTTATTCGCAGAAAGACGAGCGCTTCCAGGTGAAGAAAGGTCCTGTCTTTGCCAATTTCGTGCTTGCCGACGAGATAAACCGTGCCCCGGCAAAGGTGCAGAGCGCACTGCTCGAAGCCATGCAGGAGAAACAGGTGACGATAGGCAACGAGACCTTCGACCTGCCTTCGCCATTCCTTGTGATGGCTACGCAGAACCCGATAGAGCAAGAAGGAACTTATCCGCTGCCTGAAGCACAGATGGACCGCTTCATGCTGAAGGTGGTAATCGACTATCCTACGCTTGATGAGGAGAAGCGCATCATACGTGAGAATATTGCCGGTGCCCTGCCTGCTGTATCGCCTGTCACTACGGCAGACGAGATACTGAAGTCGCGCGATGTGGTGCGTCAGGTGTACATCGACGAGAAGATAGAACAATATATAGCCGACATAGTCTTCGCTACACGCTATCCCGACCGCTACGGACTGAAGGACATGAAAGACCTGATAGCCTTTGGCGGCTCACCGCGTGCGTCGATTAACCTTGCCAAGGCTGCCCGTGCGTTTGCCTTCATCAAGCGCCGTGGCTACGTGGTGCCCGAAGATGTCAGGGCAGTGGCCCACGACGTGCTGCGCCATCGCATAGGACTTACCTACGAGGCTGAGGCTTCCAACGTGACGAGCGAAGAGATGGTTTCCAAGATTATCAACAAGGTTGAAGTGCCCTGATACCGTAGGAGGACAATTCCAACATGAGAATTGCAGAGGATGGAAACATCGGAAATACTGAAAAAGGTACGGAAGATAGAGATTAAGGCCCGCGGCCTTAGTTCCAATGTCTTTGCAGGCCAGTATCACTCGGCCTTCAAAGGGCGTGGCATGGCTTTCTCCGAAGTACGCGAATATCAGTATGGCGACGACGTGCGCGATATCGACTGGAATGTCACGGCACGTTTCCACCGGCCTTACGTGAAAGTGTTTGAAGAGGAGCGCGAACTGACCGTGATGCTTCTCATCGATGTCAGTGGGTCGCTTGACTTCGGCACACGTCGGCAGATGAAGCGCGACTTGGTGACTGAGATTGCCGCAACACTGGCGTTCTCTGCCATTCAGAATAATGACAAGATCGGGGTGGCCTTTTTCTCAGACCATATAGAGAAATACATTCCGCCAAAAAAGGGACGCCGTCACATACTTTACATAATACGCGAGATGCTTGACTTCAAGCCGACGAGCCGACGCACTGACGTACAGGGAGCGCTGGAATTTCTTACCAGTGTAGCCAAGCGGCGCTGCACGGCCTTTGTGCTGAGCGACTTCTATGCACGTCAGGATTTCTCGCAGGCTCTGCAGATATGCAGCAGAAAGCATGACGTGGTGGCAATACAGGTGTATGACCTCATTGCGCGCCAGTTGCCCGACGTGGGACTGATGCGTGTCGTTGATGCAGAGACGGGTCACGAGCAGTATATTGATACCGGCAGTCGCCGGCTGCGCCAGGTGCATGAGCAGTACTGGAACCGCCGTCAGCAGCAACTCAACGACGCCATGACGCGCAGTCGTGTCGACATGATAAGCATTGCCACCAACGAGGACTATGTGAAACAGTTGATGCTGCTCTTCAGGCGCAGGACGAAAAGTTAGTACAGACAGCAGGCCATGAAGCGACTAATCTCAACAATGATGTTTCTCTGTGCCGTGGTGGCAACGCTGCAGGCACAGGTAAGCGTGGAGGCACGTCTGGACTCTATCGAAATTCTGATAGGACAGCAGACGCATCTCACTCTTACGGTTACGGCAAGCGACGGTGCGAATGTGGTGTTCCCTACATACCAGCGTCGCGACACTCTCGTGGCTGGTGTTGAAGTTATAGCCAGCGGAGATGTTTCGCGGAAGAAGACTGTGGAGGGAATGATACAGTCGCAGCGTACGTATACGCTGACGTCGTTCGACGGACGGCTCTATTATCTGCCTCCTGTTGCTGTAAGGGTTGACGGCAAGGAGCATCGCACGCAGAGCCTTGCACTGAAGGTGATGGAGATAGAAGTCGACACAACCCGTGTTGACGAGTTCTTCGGTCCGAAAGACGTGCAGGACAATCCTTTCCTGTGGAGCGACTGGAGCACGGCGTTCTGGCTCAGTGTGCTGATGCTGCTACTGATAGCCGTAGACACCTATTTATATATACGCGCGCGCGAGGGGAAACCGGTGATAAGCAGCCTGAAACTTGTGAAGCGCCTTCTGCCACACCAGAAGGCCATGAAGGCAATAGAGGCGATAAAGGCCGAAAACATGGTAAACTCTGCCGACCAGAAAGAATATTATACGCGGCTCACAGATGCGCTGCGCAAGTATATCGAAGAGCGCTATGGCTTCTCAGCAATGGAAATGACAAGTGGAGAGATTATCCAGCGACTGACAGAACAGGCCGACCAGCAGTCAATGGACGAGTTGCGCCAACTTTTTGCCACTGCCGACCTCGTGAAATTTGCTAAGTATTCTACGCTTATCAACGAGAACGACATGAATCTCGTTAACGCCATTGAATTTATCAATCAGACGAAGATAGATACTCCTCCTGCCGAGGCCATGGAGCGCCCCGTGCTGTCAGAGGCTGACCAGCGTACGCTTAAGACACGCCGCATACTGCGTGCCAGCATAATAGTGATAGCAGCGGCAAGTGCTGTGCTGCTTGCCGTCGTGCTGTGGCAACTGTATCTGTTGATTGCATAATAAGAATAAACAGTAGGAAATGGAATTAGCCAACAAAGAATATCTGCTGCTACTGCTGCTAATAATACCTTATGTGGCATGGCTACTTCTGTACCGACGCCGCTCAGAGCCAACCATGCGCCTGAGCGACACAATGGCATACCGCTTCGCACCACGCAGTTGGCGCGTTACGTTCATGCCGCTGCAGCAGTTGTTGCGCATTGCAACATTTGTGCTTGTGGTGATAGTTTTGGCCCGGCCGCAGACACGCAACTCGTGGAAAGAAAAGACAGTGGAAGGCATTGATATTATGCTGGCAATGGATGTCTCCGGCTCTATGCTGGCAGAAGACCTTAAACCAAACAGAATAGAAGCGGCAAAGCAGGTTGCGGCAGAGTTTATCATAGGCAGGCCGAACGACAACATAGGACTTACGATATTTGCAGGCGAAGCGTTCACCCAATGCCCGATGACTACGGATCATGCCTCGCTGCTCAACCTTCTGCAGAACGTACGCACGGATATTGCCACGCGTGGCCTGATAGCCGATGGCACTGCAATAGGAATGGGCCTGGCAAACGCAGTGGGCAGACTGAAAGACTCAAAGGCGAAGAGCAGGGTGGTGATACTGCTTACCGACGGTTCTAACAACCGTGGCGACTTGTCGCCGATGACTTCAGCAGAGATAGCCAAGAGCCTCGGCATACGCGTATATACCATAGGTGTCGGAACCAACAAGACCGCGCCCTATCCCATGGTGGTGGCAGGAGGCGTGCACTACGTCAATATTCCAGTTGAAATAGACGAGAAGACCCTTAGAGACATAGCGGCAGCCACCGACGGCGACTTCTATCGTGCCACAAGTAACCGCGAACTGAAGAAAATATATAAGGAGATAGACAAACTGGAGAAGTCGAAACTCAACGTCAAGAAGTATAGCAAGCGCTACGAGGCCTACCAGCCCTTTGCCCTTGCTGCCGTACTGCTGTTGCTGCTTGAGATGCTGCTGCGCATAACGGTGTTCAGAAAACTTCCGTAGGTCGTGACACTTGAGACGTAAACATAACGAGAGAGGACAAATGTTCAGATTTGAAGACCCGATATATCTCTATTTGCTGGCAGTAATACCACTGCTGATAGCAATCAGAATGTTGATGGTGATGCAGCAGAAGCGCCGTCTGCGCAGTTTCGGCGATGCCGAACTGGTGAAGCAACTGATGCCCGACGTGTCGCGATGGCGCCCTTTGGTGAAGTTCGCATTGCTGCTTGCTGCACTGGCATTGCTGATAGTCGTGCTGGCGCGTCCGCAACTTGGAACGAAGATAAGCCATGAGAAGCGCACGGGCATAGAGACCATCATAGCCCTCGATATTAGCAACTCAATGCTGGCTGAAGATGTTGCTCCCGACAGGTTGAGCCGCTCGAAGATGATGGTGGAAAATCTGGTAGACCATTTCAGCGACGACAAGATAGGCCTGATAGTCTTTGCAGGTGACGCTTTTGTACAACTTCCGATAACCAGCGACTATGTTTCTGCAAAGATGTTTCTCAGCAGCATCTCTACCGACATGATAGAGACGCAGGGCACTGACATCGCTGCCGCCATCAATATGGCGTCTCACAGTTTTACGCAACAGGAGGGCGTAGGCAAGGCCATTATTGTCATCACAGATGGCGAAGACCATGAAGGAGGTGCGCTGGAGGCTGCAAAAGACGCCAAGGAAAAAGGCATGCGAGTTTATGTGCTTGGCGTAGGCTCGCCGAGAGGAGCCCCTATTCCCATGGACGGCAACGGCAATTACCTCAAGGACAACGCAGGACAGACCGTAATGTCGGCACTCAACGAGGATATGTGCCGGCAAGTGGCCGCTGCAGGAGGTGGCGCATATATCCATGTAGAGAACAACAGCAATGCGCAGGAACAACTTGACGCCGAACTTGAAAAATTGGCGAAGAAGGAAATAGCCTCTACCATATACAGCGACTACGACGAGCAATTCCAGGCCGTCGCCCTGCTTGCCCTGCTGTTGCTGATAATAGAGGCATGTGTGCTGGAGGTACACAATCCGTTGCTGAAGAACATATCACTGTTCCGCCGCAAGGAGAAGAATGTGGCGCAACTTGTGCTGCTACTGCTGATGATTGCCGTCGCTGCCAACTGGTCGGCACCTGCCAATGCGCAGAATGCCCGCCAACTCGTGAGAAAGGGTAACAAGCAGTTCCGCCAGGGCAACTACACAGATGCCGAAGTGGACTACCGCAAGGCGCAGGAGCGCGACAGCAAAAATCCGCAGGCTGCGTACAATCTCGGAAATGCGCTGCTGGCGCAGCAGAAAGACTCCGTGGCTATACAGCAGTTGGAGACAGCGGCAAAACTGGAGACGAACCCTAAGCGTCGCGCCATGGCATACCACAATATCGGCGTGATATGTCAGAACCACAAGATGTTTGGCGAGGCAATCGAAGCCTACAAGGAAGCCCTGCGCAACAATCCTGATGACGACACAACACGCTACAATCTGGAACTGTGTAAGCGGCAGCAGAAACAGCAGCAGTCGCAGCAGCAACAACAACAGCAGCAAGAAAAAAAACAAGAGCAGCAGCAAAAACAACAACAGCAGGAAAATAAACAGGAACAGCAGAAGCAACGGGAGCAGCAGATGAGCAAGGAAAATGCTGAGCAGTTGCTCAATGCTGCCATGCAGGAAGAGAAGCAGACGCAGCAGCGGCTGAAGCAGCAGCAACACGAGGCTAAGCCGCGCAGACTGCAGAAGAACTGGTGAAGACGTCAGAACGAAAGAGAAGACTGAAAATGACAAGACGAATAGTGGTGACGACGGCGGTATTGCTTACAGCAATATGCTGCGCTGTGGCACAAACCTTGACGGGACATGCCCCATCGCAGGTCAGTGTTGGCGAGCAGTTCCGTTTGACATACACCATAAACACACAGGATGTAAAGGGCTTTCGTGCAGGCAATATTCCAGAAGCGCTTGAGGTGCTGATGGGGCCAAGCACATCGAGGCAGTCCAGTTTCCAGATGGTCAACGGCCATACTTCCAGCACGTCGTCGATAACCTATACTTATATCATATCAGCCAACAAGGCTGGCACGTATACCATTCCTCCTGCACACGCCACTGCTGCAGGCAAGAACCTGCAGTCGAACGAACTGAAAGTGAAGGTAGTGGCATCTGCAGGACAGGGCAACGGCAGCGGACAGTCGCAAGGCGGCAACGGCCAGCAAGGCGGCGGACAGCAGTACCGCCAGGGCTCTGTGACTATCTCAGGCAGCGATCTCTTTATGAAGGTGAGTGCCAATAGCCAGCGCGTGTACGAACAGGAGCCGATACTTCTGACATACAAAGTGTACACGCAGGTAGACCTGACGCAACTCGACGGCAAGATGCCTGACCTGAAGAGTTTCTATACACGCGAAATGCCGCTGCCGCAACAGAAGAGTTTCCAGTTGGAAAACGTCAATGGCCGGCCATATCGCACGGTGACATGGCAGCAGTATGTGATGTTTCCGCAGACAACGGGAAAACTGGAGATACCAAGCATCACGTTCAATGGAATAGTGGCTGTACAGAACAGATATATCGACCCATTCGAGGCATTCTTCAATGGCGGCTCCGGATATACCGAAGTGAAGAAACAGATCAAGGCTCCTGCCATAACAATCGAGGTGCTGCCGCTGCCGCAAAGGCCGGCAGGCTTCTCTGGAGGCGTCGGAACTTTCGCGATATCTGCAGAACTGAGCAGCACAGAGGTGAAAGCCAACGACCCCGTCACGCTGCGGGTTACCGTAAAGGGAAAGGGAAACATGAAACTGCTGAAGCAGCCTGTTGTAAACTTCCCAAGAGACTTCGACACCTACGATGCCAAGGTCAGCGACAAGACTCATCTTACGGCCAGTGGCGTTGAGGGCAGCATAACCTACGATTTCCTTGCCGTGCCACGCCATCAGGGAAGTTACGAGATACCTGCCGTTCAATTTGTCTATTTCGACAGTCAGAGCAAGACGTATCGCACGGTGCAGACGGAGGCTTTCACGCTGAAGGTAGCCAAGGGCAGCGGTTCGACTACGGTTGCGTCGTACAGCGGAACGGAGGTGAAACAGTTGAACGAGGATATCCGATATATTAAAACAGGTGACAGCGAACAGCGTGCTGTGGGCGAATACTTCTTTGCGTCAAAAGCATACTGGATGGCAATGGCAGCGCTGATGCTGATATTCGTGGTACTTTTTGTAGTCTTCAGGAAGAGAGCCATAGATAATGCCAACATCGTACAGCAACGTGGCAGACGCGCCAATAAGGTGGCTACTCGCCGCTTGCGCCAGGCCAACAGTCTGATGAAGAAAGGCAACGCCGGGGCATTCTACGACGAGGTGCTGCGTGCCTTGTGGGGATATGTCGGCGACAAGTTGAACATGCCTGTTGAAAAACTTTCGCGTGAGAATATAAGCCAGCAACTTGAAGCAGGAGGTGCCGACGGCGACACTATAAGCCTTTTCATAAGTGCGCTCGACGAATGTGAGTTTGCACGCTATGCACCAGGCGATACTACAGGCAATATGAACAAAGTCTACGATGCTGCCATGACAGCCATCTCACGTATAGACGACGCCATGAGAAAGGGAAAGAAAGAAGACAGGAAGAGAAAGGGAGACAGCATGCTGTCAAGACTCGTGCTGCTTGTTGCAGTGACGGTCGCAACGTGCCTTCCGTCTGTCACGTCATACGCCGTGACCAAAGCCGAAGCCGACAGTGCCTATGCACAGGAAAACTACCAGAAGGCGATAAGTGGCTACGAGACTTTGCTGAAGAACGGCGTTAACGCAGAGTTGTACTACAATCTTGGCAATGCCTACTATCGCACGGACAATATTACGCGTGCGGTGCTCAACTACGAGCGCGCACTGCTGCTGGCTCCTGGCGACGAAGATATCCGCTTCAATCTGCAGATGGCGCGCTCGCGCACAATAGACAAGATTACGCCTGAGTCGGAAATGTTCTTTGTCACATGGTATCGCTCACTTGTCAATCTGCAGAGCGTTGACGGCTGGGCGCGGCTGGCTCTTGCCGCTCTGTCGCTTGCCATACTGTTGCTGCTGGTGTATCTCTTTGCCAACAGGGTATGGCTGAGAAAAGTCGGCTTCTTTGGCGGACTGGTCATGCTGCTGCTCTTTGTGCTGTCAAATGTGCTGGCCATGCAGCAGCGCCACGAACTCATGCAGCGCACTGGAGCAATAATTATACAGACTTCGGTGCCCGTGAAGAGCACTCCGTCGAAGAGCGGCACCGACCTCTTTGTGCTCCATGAAGGCACGAGGGTTACGATTACCGATAGCCAGATGAACGGCTGGAGGGCAATACGCGTGGACGACGGCAAGGAAGGCTGGGTGGAAACGCGACAAATTGAGGTGATTTAACACATACGGGCGAATGGATTTCGACACACTTATTCAGATGGACAAGCAGTTGCTGCTGTTGCTCAACGGAAGCGACTCGATATGGCTTGACAACGTGGCGATGACACTCACCAATGCGCGCACGTGGATACCATTGTATGTGGCGCTGTTCTATGTCGTTGTCAGCACAACGCGCTCCGTGCGTGAGACGCTTCTCATCGTGGCTGCTGCAGGACTGTGCGTGCTTCTCGCAGGAACGATAGACGACGAGATAGTGAAACCGTTGGTGGCGCGATGGCGCCCGACCCATGATCCTGAAATTGGCAGTTTGATAGACACGGTAAATGGATACAGGGGAGGCAACTATGGATTTTTCTCAGCGCATGCATCTAATACTTTCAGCCTTGCCGTATTCTTCTCTCTTCTGATGCGCCGGCGATTGCTTGTATGCTTCATGGTAGGCTGGTCGTTGGTAAACTGCTGGACGCGCATGTATCTTGGCGTACATTATCCTGGCGACATCATGGTGGGACTGGTGTGGGGCGCACTTGTCGGCTGGAGCGTCTACAGACTGTACCGCCGTGTGGCAAAGCAGCAGGACTTTAGCGCGCGCGCGTGCGATATTATAATATGTGTGCTTTGCCTTATCGTAGCCTATGCCATGTTGAGTGCTACGTTAATGCCTATTTTCTATACTGCTTGATGATGCTGTAGGCAGAGTATAGTCCGAGTTCTCCTGCTTTGGAGAGGTCGGCAATGCCTTGCGCCTGTTCGTTTTGTGAGAGGTGGGCAAGCCCGCGGTTGTAGTAGGCTTCGGCGAGATTGCCGTCAATGGCAATGGCTTCCGTATAGTCTGCAATGGCGTGAGGCATGTCGTTGCGCTGAATGTATACGTTTCCGCGGTTGTAGTAGAGATACTGGCTGCGGTGCAGGCGAATGGCTTCGGTAAAGTCGTTGAGGGCATTGGCCGTCTTCATGCGGATGTCCGTGCCCTGCGAGGCATGGAAGGTGTTGAGCCTGGTCTGGCAGACGGCGCGCTGCCAGTAAGCAAGAACCTGGGTGCTGTCAGACTGTATGCACGCCGAGAGATCGTCGATGGCACTCTCGTCGTTTTGCGTCACGGTGAAGGCTATGGCGCGCTGCAACAGTAGCGGCAGAGCCGATGCAGTTGCAGCGCGTGAGTCGAGACACTGCGAAAGCGTATCGATGAGTGCGAAATAATGGCGTGTGGTGCGCTCGTCAAGAACTGACGATGTGCTGCTGACATGCAGTTGCTGCAAAAGGACATGCCTGTGCTCGATATTAAAAGTGTCGACGGCTGCATCGAAGGCAACGTAGTTTTTCACCTTGTTGCTCTCTCGCTCAAAGGCTATGGCGTACATCGGCAGATAGTCCATAGTGACGCGGTGGTTCTGCACACGTCCGCGATAGTCGCTCTGATAGTCGTGCTCTATCTCCTGCTCGTCGGCAACAGCCAGTTGGTTGTATTTCTCAATGTCAAGGTCGCTGCGACGGCGCATCTGCTGTTTCGACAGGCGTGGCTGCTTGCCATATCGCTTGTCTATCTGTGCCTTCAGAACCCGATACTCGTCCAGTTCAGCCTGATGCGTCATTCCCAGACGCCTATAGCATGACGCGCGATGCTGCAGGCCAAACCAGAAATTGGGAAACTCGTCAATCACTTTAGTGTAGTCGGCAATGGCACCATTGATATTGCCCGTCTGCTCAAGCAGCAGCGCGCGGTTAAAGAGAGCCATCAGATTATCAGGCTCCAGTTGCAGGACGAAATCGAAGTCGGTGATGGCGCGATTGTCGTCGCCGACCTGTGCGCGGAGCAGGCCGCGGTTGTAGTGAGCAAGAAAATTGTTGGGATCAAGGTCAAGCGCTATGTCGTAGTCGGACATCGTGCCGCGCAGGTTGTTCTGATTGAAGCGTGCTACGGCGCGGTTGATGTAGTTGCCTACCTGTTTGGGCAGCAAGTGGATAGCCTTGTCAAGATATCCCTCGCTTGCTCTCCATTCTTTCTGCGCCATGCTGATAACAGCGCGCTGGCTCCACAGATGACCGTCGTAAGCATCTAACTGCAACGCTTTGTCAAGCGCAGTGATCGCCTTTGCGGTGTCGCCTTGCAGCATAAGTACCTCCGACTGCATGGCATGAACTTTGGCATTGCGGCTCCAGTGCGTAAGCATGGTGTCTACCTGCAGCAGGGCGGTGTCGTATTCCTTCTGATGGATATGGCAGAGCACGCGGTTATGCCAGATGCTCTGGTTTTCCGGTTCATAGCGCAGAGCAGCATTGTAGTCGGCAATGGCACCTGCATAGTTTTGCTGCTGTATGCGGCACAGTCCGCGCAATTCGTATATGCCGACGACAAAGGGATTGCGCTGTATGGCTTCAGTGCAGTCGCTCTCCGCTCCAGCATAGTCGTCGAGATAGTACTTGGCCACACCGCGATAGTACCACGGCTCGTAGAGCCAAGGCTTTGAGGCGATTACCTGATTGAAATACTGGATGCTTAGTACGTAGTCTTCAAAATACAGGGCAGAGCGCCCTATCGTGACTAAGCGGTCAGTGTTGAATTGTGCAAAACACGTAGAGACGAACAGCGTAGCGCGCAACAGGAAGAGCGCTACGCATAACATTATTCGTGAGTATGCGGAAGACTCTGCCTGCAATCTGACGGAAGAGACCCC
Organism: uncultured Prevotella sp.; assembly: GCA_937877595.1. Taxonomy (GTDB): domain Bacteria; phylum Bacteroidota; class Bacteroidia; order Bacteroidales; family Bacteroidaceae; genus Prevotella. Next base: position 4,065 of record CALFIY010000062.1, on the reverse strand, counting down.
TTCATTTCTCATTTAGAATATACTTTAGTCTTGTAGCCGCAGCGGAAGCGTCCCTGCAGAAGCGAACGCAACTTGCTCTTGATAAGTTGTTTGCGCAGGGGAGAGATGCGGTCGACAAAAACCTTGCCTTCGAGATGGTCAAACTCGTGCTGCATGACACGAGCAAGGTATCCGCCCACCCATTCGTCGTGCTGCTGCATCTGCTCGTCAATCCACTGGACGCGGATGCGCGTAGGGCGCGTAACGCGCTCGTGAATGGCAGGTAGCGACAGGCAGCCTTCTTCCTTCGTGTCTGTTTCGCTGTCGTCGTATTCCACAATATGAGGATTGATATATACGTGGCGGAAAGCCTTGTATTCCGGCAGGTCGTCGCTAATCACGTCAAGGTCAATAACCACCAGACGAATGGCCTTGCCAATCTGTGGGGCAGCCAGACCGATGCCTTCGCTGTCGGCAAGTGTGTCCCACATGTCAGTGATGAGTTGCTGCAGACAGGGATAGTCGGCAGGAATGTCTTCAGCCACCTTGCGCAGAACGGGCTGACCGTATGTGTAAATGGGTAGTATCACGAGGAAAGGGGGGGATGATGAAAAGTTAGATTAATATTTGTTGCGCGAGCGCAGATAGTCTTCGAGAATAATCGTTGCTGCTATCTCGTCGACAAGTGACTTGTCCTGACGTGCCTTGCGCCTCAGTCCTGCATCGCGCATAGCCTGATGGGCAAGCACGGAAGTGAAACGCTCGTCGTAAAACTCTATCGGAATGTCGGGCATCGCCTTTCTCCAGCGGTTGACAAACTGTGTGACGCGCTCCAGATTCTCACTCGGCTCTCCGTTGGGCTGTCTTGGCTCGCCAATGACGATACGCTCTACCTCCTCACGTGCGGTATATTCCTTGAGAAAGTCAAAGAGCCCTGTAGTAGCAACAGTGGCCAACCCCCCAGCAATAATCTGTAGCGGGTCGGTCACTGATAGCCCAGTGCGCTTCTTACCGTAGTCAATGGCGAGAATACGAGCCACTGGCGAACCTTATTTAGCGTAGAGCAACCATGCATCAGGATATTTCGTCTGGAGATCGTTGCGGCTTGAAGCGGCTTCTGCCTTTGTGTCGAATGTTGTGGCAATGACGCGATACATGTTGCGCTCCTCGTTCTTTGCCACCTGTGCGTTGTAGCCTGCATTCTTCAACTGCTGCTGCAAGCCTGTGGCGTTGGCTTCCACCGAGAACGAGCCCACGACCACGCTGAATGCCTTCAGACCGTCGCCGTTGACGAGAGATACTTTCTCCTGAGTGACCTTGACATTGTCGGTGTTGTCAACAACCTGGGCCTCTGTGACAGGCTTTTCTTCCAAAGGCACTACGACGTTGGTCTCTTCCTGCTCCTGCTGTGCGGCCTGCTGAGGCTGCTGCTGGAGTTGCTGCTCTTCCTGCTGTTTTGCCTTGAGGTAGGCCTGCTTGTATGCACTCTCGCTCGACTTACATCCTGTGAATGCCATCGCTGCACTTACAGCAACGCATAATGCCATGTACTTCTTCATCTTTCGAAATTTGTATTTGATTAAACTTAATTGCAATAATATTCAGTGTGCGAAGTTATATATTCTTGGTCAAACAGGCGAAAAAAAGCGTGCCAAAGTTTGTTAAATAGGGGAAAATGAAGATTTTGGACAAAAAAACTTATGCTTTTTAATACTGGAATAAAAAAGAATGCATATTTTTGCATCAGCGAACATCTGAGTTACATTATATTAATTAATAAATAAGGAGAAAAGAGAAATGAAAAGTTTAGGCTATTTGGGAGCATTCTTCGGTGGCGCCATTGCCGGTGCAGTGATTGGCTTGCTGCTGGCTCCGGAGAAGGGCTCTGACACACGTGAGAAAATAACAGACGCTGTCGACGATTTCTTGAAAAAACACAACATCAAACTTAGCCGACGCGAGGTGAGCGACTTGGTAGACGACATCGCCGAGGCTGCTCCTGAAGTGGACTAAAACAACGCGGCATGACGATGCTTTCGAGCGACAGAAACGTAGAAACACTGGCGCAACTCATTGAGTTGCTGAAGAGTTATGCAGGAGTTCAGTCAGAATATCTGAAACTGGATGTGATAGAGAAGGTGGTGAGACTGCTGACAGCACTCACAGTAGCCCTTGTCTTCCTGCTTCTCGGTGTGGCAGTGCTGTTCTATCTGTCGTTTGCCGTAATCTATTGGATGGCAGCAGTAGTGGGAACGGCATGGGCCTTCTTCCTTGTGGCAGTGTTCTTCCTGGTACTGCTGCTACTCGTAGTATGTTTCCGCAAAGCATGGATAGAGCGTCCGCTTGTGCGCTTCCTTGCCGAAATATTATTAAGCAAATAAAACTTATGCAGTCTTACAGATACCATACCTTGGAGGAGATACGCGAGCGCAAGGAGGAACTGCGTGTCCAGTTGCAGAGCAGCGGTGATGATATCAGCAACCTTTGGCATAAGTTGTTTGTTCCCAAAAAGGCCAACTCAAAAGGGGAGTTGGTAACGTCGCTTGTAAGCAATGGCATCACAGCCTTTGATGCCTTTATGATGGTAAGGAAACTACTGAAGACGTACGGCCATCTCTTTGGTGGCAAGAAGCGCTAACGGTAGTCTACTTTTGCTGACCCTTTTTTAAAATAGTTCTTTCTTCATCCATCCGCCACGTATCAGGCTGATGAGGAATATTAAACCACGGAACGTAAGTTCTATGGCCATGGCCGTCCATACGCCGGGCAGTCCGTAGTGCGTGGCAAGAAATGCGGCAAGCGTGAGGCGTATTCCCCACATCGATGTCAGGCTCATTATGGCAGGCCGCAGAGTGTCGCCGGCACCGATGAACACGCCGCCGGCAACGATGGCAGCAGCAAACATGGGCTCGGCAAAGGCCTCAATGCGCAGACATTCTGCACCGATAGTGCGTATCTCGGCCACGGGAGTCATAATGCCCATCAGTTCGGGTGCAAAGGCCCACATCAGTGCGCCCATCAGCGTCATTACAACCATTCCCAGTGCTACCGACATGTGTGCAAAAGAGCGTGTCAGCAGGCGGCGACCTGCACCGATGCCCTGTCCTACCAGTGTGGTTGCTGCTTCGGCAATACCGTAGCCAGGCATATAGCACAGACTCTCTACAGTTATTGCAAATGAGTTAGCAGCAATGGCAATATTGCCAAGAGGTGCTACGATGAGCGTGCTCACTATCTGGGCGGAGCCCATCAGCAGATGCTGAAGTCCCATCGGTGCTCCAACCTTGAAGGCTGTCTTTACTGTGTCTGCCTGTGGTCGGAACGAGCCTTTGTGTCCTTTCAGCCTAAGAGCCTCGCTGCGCAGCAACAGGAAATACAGCATTAGTATTGCTGTGATGAGAAAGGCCAGAAAGGTGCCTATGGCTGCTCCAAGTACGCCAAGGCCGAAGATAAAAATAAATACGTAGTTGAAGAGCACGTCCATGACGCACATCATAATGTTGAGCGCCGACGGCACCTTCATATTGCCCGAGCATTTCAGCATGGAGCCGGCAAGGCCTTCCATCTGGAACATTGGTACAGCAAAAGCAAATATAAGGAAGTAGGAAGAGGCGTCGTGAGCGATGTCGGCACCGCCGCCAAGCCAGAAAGGCAGACGTGTGTGGATGGCTACGGCCAGCAGCATGATGCACAGGCTCCATGCCGTGCATACTACCAGCGACTGGCGCAGTACGCGGCGTGCTCCGCTGAAATCACCGGCTCCGATAAAGTGGGCCACCTGTACGGAGAAACCCATTGATGCTGCCGACGTGAGTCCGCCGACAAGCCATGTCGTTGTTTCCACCAGTCCGATGGCGGCAGAGGCCTGTGCGCCGAGATGGCCCACCATGGCAGCATCGATAAAAAACATGATGATGCTTGAAATCTGGGCTAAGATGGATGGTATGCTGAGTTCTACGATGAGCCGCAATTTTTCGTTGCGTGTCATCTCCCTGCCTTCGCGAATATTGCTGAGCAGGTCGTGTTCCCCTCTCTCGTTGTGAAACATGCCGGCAAAGTTACGGAAAGTCGAGAGCAGAACAAAAT